>PMBZ01000246.1 GCA_003153975.1 Hyphomicrobiales bacterium | reverse complement strand
TTTGCGCAAACACCGCAAGATACGCGACGGGTCGTGGAGTTCGGGCGCCCCGACGCCATGAACCCCGAAGAGCGCTGGGTAGCCAACATGCTGACCAAGCCCCTGGTCTTGGCCGGAGGGGCGTCGCTCGTTGCAACGGCGTTCGTTGCCGCGGTGGGCCTGTGGTACGCCTGGATTTATTCGAAGGACCTTCAAACCTTTCTCGTCCCCGCGGTTGGGCTCCCGGTCCTCGCGGTCATGAGTTCCAGCCTGCCGATTGCCTGGGCCAGGACGCGTGACAACAACACGATTGTGGCGCGCCTCTCCCTCGGCCTTTGGATCGCGTGCGTGTTCATGAACGTGATCGTGATGCTGTACTTCGCGCTGTATGTTCCGGCGCCGAAGGCCCCAGCGGTCCAGGCAGCCGCCTCACTTCGCGCTCAGCCGGCCGTAAGCGCGCCCCATCTCTCCGAGGTCGAGATTGAACGGCTCGACGATGAAATCCGGTGGCGCTGGTATCTCGTGAACGACTACGACGAGGAACTGGCAACCGCGAAGGGCACCAAGCGCGCGCGGCTGCTTTCCGCTGAAGACCGGCGCCGGTATGCCCTGGCCAAGACGGAATTGGAGCAGTTCGAAATCCGGCGTTACGGCGCGCCGGTGGTCATGAAAGACCTCGACCCAAGCCGGAATGGCCCCGGCCAGCTCGAAGTCCAGGGCTACGCCGCCTCCTCCGAACCGGCGCGTGCGCAAGCCGCCACACAAGTGCCCGCCCCTCAAGGCCCAGGGCTGGGCTTGGCTATGATAGCGCTCATCATGATCGCGGCGAGCGCGGTTGGGCTTCTGATCTCGGCGGAAAGCCTTGCGGCCGTCATGCTGGCCAAGGTCCGCGAAGGGCAGGCACGGCCAGTCGAGGAGCTGATACCGGAAGCGGCCCGCCTCGCTACTGGGCCGCGCATCCATGCCGGCGAAAGCCTCGACGGCTTCGCTTTGTGGATCGGCAAATGCCTGTCGCCTGCCAAGAATGGCGAAGTGCGCCCGGCGCAGGCGTTTGCCCACTACGAGGCATTCTGCGCGGCGAACAATGTCCGCGCGCACTTCGGCCAATCCAACTTCTACACCCGGTTCTCCCAACATCTGGGCGCCGTCTACGGCATCGCGTCGGCGCACTCCAACGGCCCGGTCTACCGGGGCGTGGCACTCTTCGATGACGAAATGGGCATGCTCAACGGGCACGCCAGCCCGCTCAACGGATATGCGAGGTAGACCATGGGCCTTTGGTTCTGGCCGCGCCCGGTGGATCACACCGCCCGGGCGCTCGACTTCCTGAACAGCCTCCGCCACGACGCCCTGGTGGAGCCCTGGGTGATCGGCCGGCGGCGGGGTAGCCATTTGGAGGATGCCACCACCCTGCCGCCCGGCAAGCTGGCGCACGATTGGATCGCGGCGCGCGCGGCAAAGCAGCAGCTCTACTGCATGACTGGTGAGGTGTCTGGGGCTCCACGGGGGACTGTCTCCGGAGCCTATGTGCTCTCAACGCGCCTCATCACGGTCAGCATCCCGAAGCTGCGGCTCGAACAGGCGCTCGCTTTCCGGGCCGCGCCGTCGATCCTCATCGAAACGGAGCGGGACTACGCGGCGGCCTGGCGCCTGCATAACCCTGTCGAGGCGTATGTGGCGGGCCTCTTGGCGAAGGCGGTGGCGGACGCCCTCGGCGGGGTGCCGCTGCCCTTCATCCTGCCGCTGCCAGGCTCCGCTGGCGTGGGCCGCCATCAATACCTCAAGGGGCCAAAGAACTGGACCTTGCAAACGGACCTCATCCGGCGAGCGCCGCAGCCGGCCGCGCCCGCCGTCGAACCAGCCCAAACCGCCGCCCTGTTCCGCCCGTCCGCTCCAGCGATCATGCTGGGCGCACACAAGGCCGGGGGCCAAGTGTTCTGGGCGCCGTTCGAGAACACGGCCAAGCTACTCAATTCCGGGGTGCTCGTGACCGGCGATCCGGGCTCGGGCAAAACGCAGACGCTCAACGTGCTGATCGACGGCGTGGCGGGCATGGGCTTGCCCATCTGCATCTTCGACTTCAAGAACGACTATTCGGAGCGCGGCTTCGTGCAGGCCATCGGGCTGAAGGTCTACGATGTGCGCCGGCAGGGCCTGCCCTTCAACCCGCTGATGCCCTCGTTCAACGCGGAGGGGCTGGCCCAGCCTATCGAGCACATTTTCACCATCGTAGGCGTGCTGAAGCGCGTGTTTGGCCTCGGCGACCGCCAAGCGCCGGCTCTGCGCGATGCCATGAAGGAGGCGTTCGAGCGCCGCAATATCGATCCGCAAGGATGGGTGCGCGCGGACGCCTGCCGGGCACCAAGCTTCGATGACGTGGTGGCTCTTCTCAAGGACCGCAAAGAGAAAGAGACGGCAGGCGTTCTCGACCGCCTGGCGCCGCTATTCGAGCTGGGGCTGTTCCCGAAGGCCGATGCACTGCCTTTCGAGACGATGATGGACGAGCGGCTCGTTCTGTCGCTGTTCGCGCTACCGGCAGACGATATCAAGGCCGCGCTGGCCGAACTCATCATCATCCAGCTGCATGGCGTACTGGTAAACCGTCCTCAGCCCCGCAAGCTCACGCGCCTGCTCGTGCTGGACGAGGCGTGGCGCCTGGGGAGCAGCAAGCACCTCGAAAACCTCGCCCGTGAGGGCCGGGCCTTCGGCGCCGGCATCGCCATCGGCACGCAATATCCGGGCGATCTGCCCGCCGATCTCTCTGGAGCGCTCGGCACCAAAATCTACCTCAAGAACCAGCAACCCGATCACAAAAAAGCGGTGGTGACGGCATTGTGCGGGGTCAATTCCGGGCCTGAGGCAGCAAGCCTGCACGGCATCCTCGAACAGCTCGGCCAATTCGAGGGGCTGATTCAAAATCAGCACTACCTGCCCTTCGCGGAATTCAAACTGACGCCTTACTTCAAGCGTGCGCGGCAGCATGGCCATAGGCGGGCGCCAGAAGGTGCGGGAGAGCCCCTGCGGGAGGCCTGGACGTGTCCCGGCCAAGCCGATGTGCCTGAGCCTACCCAAGCCGCCCCCGCGCCCGCTCCGGCGTCTTCTGAGCCCGCAGCAGCCAAGACAAAAGACCGTGCTGCCGAAACAGCCAGGAAATGGCTTGCCGCCCGACTCGCCGATGGCGAATGGCACGATTCCGCCAGCATCATCGGCCCCGCCTTGGAGCAGGCAGGCATCACCAAGCCTACGCTTTACCGCGCCCGCAACGTGCTTGGCGTCGTCACCAGGAGGCAGCCGGATTCGGATCGTCACGACTGGCGGCTGCCAAAGGCGGGGGGCAGCCAATGACGGACGGCGCGTTTCAGATGTTTGCCGAAGCCTTGCTCGATGCGGGCTACTCGCCTTTGCCAATCGTGCCCGGCCGGAAAAAGCCCGCCCTGCGCGAATGGTCCAACTTCCGCGCCGCGCCGATGCCGCGCGATCGCGTTCGAAGCTACGGTGCGCGCTGGCCGCGCGCGAGTTTGGGCGTGGCGCTTGGCTACGCAGGCGTGATCGCGCTCGACGTTGACACAGAGGACGCGGCGCAGCTCACCGCGATCTGCGCCGCGGTGCCCGCCTCGCCGGTAGCCAAGGCGGGAGCCAAGGGCTTCACGGCCTTCTACCGGGGGGCTCCCGGCGCCGTCATCCCCTCGCGGCATTTCGCGGCCGGCCGCAAGCAGGGGATTTGCGACCTGCTTAGCACCGGCACGCAAACGGTGCTGCCGCCTTCGCCGCATCCGGCCGGGCCTACCTACCGCTGGCTGACGATTGACACACTGCTGACCGTCCAGGCTCACGAGCTGCCAGAGGCTCCCGCCGATATCGCCGGACGCCTGGAAAGCGCGCTCGCGCCATGGATGCCCCAGCGGGAATTCGATGCCAGCCACGAACTGCGCGCGGCGCCACCGGCCGGGCATGAACGGCGGCGGCTCACTGCATTCGCCAAGTCCGCTCTTTCGGCCTGGATGGCCAAGTTGGCGGAGACGCCGGAAGGAGCCCGGAACAACACGCTGTTCGCTCTGAGCTGCCTCTTCGGCAAGTACGTCTTCCACGGACTTCTGAATGCCGCCGTCATCGAAGCGGCTGCCCTCGCCGCCTGCGCGGCCAACGGCTTGCTTCGCGAAGACGGGCGCCTGGCAGTGCTGGCGACGCTGCACAAGGGAATCGCGCGGGCGAAGGGCGATGCCCTGCCGGCGTTGAGAGAACGAACCTCGAAACAAAGAAAGCCCGCGCGGGAACACGAGCTTTCGGTATCAATCATGGAGCACCAAAAATGAATGCAGCCGACGAAGGTGTCAATGCCCCTCTTATGAACGGCCACGCGCCGCATGATGCTTCCCTGCACATAATCAACGAGCTGGCGCGCATGAGCCCGCTCGATTATGCGCAGGCGAAAAAAGCACGAGCGGCCGAGCTCGGCCTAAGCCTCGGCGATCTTGAAAAGGCCGTGAGGGCGGCAAGGAAAAAGCCCGCCAAGGCGGCCAGCGCCGAAGACGACGATGGCAAGCCATCGCAAGCCGACACGCTCGTGAAATATGCGTGCGAGGCCGCGCAATTTTATAGCAACCCTAACAACGAAGACGAAACCTACGCTCTTGTGCAGATGGATGGCCATCGCGAATGCTGGCTGCTCAAAAGCACGGGCTTCAAGGCGTGGTTGCGCTACCAGTATTTCAGCCGCACCGGCCGCGCTCCAAAGGCAGACGCTTTCAATCAGGCGCTCGATACGCTCGACGCCAAGGCGCGTTTCGATGGCCCTTCGGCGCCCGTATTCCTGCGCAGGGCGGAACACGAAGGCAAAATCTATATCGACTTGTGCGATAAGGACTGGCGCGCCATCGAGGTGGACGCGAACGGCTGGCGCATGGTCGATGAGCCACCCGTGCACTTCATCCGCCGGCGCGGCATGCTGCCGTTGCCCGAGCCCGTCCACGGTGCCAGTATCGATGAGCTGCGGCCGTTCCTGAACGGCGCCACGGAACGGGACTTCGTGCTGATGGTGATGTGGCTCCTGAGCGCCCTGAGTCCGTCCGGCCCCTATCCGCTGCTCGCGGTTGTTGGCGGCCCTGGCACCGCGAAGACAACGACAGGGCGTCTCTTGCGCGATTTGTTCGACCCCAACGCAGGCAAGGTCCGGCGCGTTCCCAAGAGCGAGGAAGATCTGTTCGTCCAGGCCGCGGCGTCGGCCTGCCTCGTTTACGACAATCTGTCGAATATCGCGGAATGGCTGTCGGACGCGCTGTGCACCATCGCCACGGGCGCCAGCTATACCAAGCGCCAGCTTCACACCGACAGCGACGAAATCATCCTGACCGTCGTCCGGCCCGTCCTCATCACCAGCGTTGCAGAAGTCGTCACGCGCACCGACCTTGCCAGCCGGGCCGTCATCGTCAACCTTGCCGTCATCGAGGACAACAAGCGCATGACGGAACGCGAGTTCAACGCCGCGCTTGAAATGGCCCGCCCGCGTATTCTCGGGGCCTTGCTCGATGCTGCTTCCCATGGGCTTGCCACCATGCCAAAGCTGCATCTCGATAACTTGCCGCGCATGGCGGACGCTCTTAAATGGGCGCATGCCTGCGAGGGCAAATGGTGGCAGCCCGGCAAGATCATCGATGCTTACATGGGATGCGCCGATGACGCCGTTGACGCCGTTCTCGAAAGCGATCCGGCCCTTGTGGCATTGCGCGCATTCATGGCCAAGCAGGGCTTCTACATGAGCGATGACGGCGATCAGACTGAGTTCCGCTACTGGAGAGGGTCTGGCGATGCGTTGCTCGACGCCCTTTCTGGGTTTGCACCGGAAGGGGCGCTGCGGAACAAGCTATGCCCATGGCCTGCCGATGCCACGCGCCTTTCTGGGCGCCTCTCTATGGCTGGGCCCGCCTTGAAGCAGCGCGGCATCACCGTTGAAAAAGGCCGGGAGCATGGCGGCAACCGCGCACGCTGGATTGAAATCAAGGCTCTCGATACGTCCGGCGGCGACGCAGAGGCCGCTTAGCGCCTTCGAGCCCGTCCCCTCGCACAACACCGCCAAGCTCCGGCCTGGCGGTTTTCTTTTGCCCAGACGCCCATCTATCCCGCGCAAGCGCGGGACCGTGTTTCCATTGGTGCGGCTGACCATGGAGAGAAAAAAAACGCTTTTTTTCTTGCAACAAAGAAAAACGAGCGTCCCTAGCGTCCCTCCCCCTCATTGGTCTCGATTTTTTCTTTGTGCAGCAGCATCGTAGGGGAGGGACGCTAAGAGAAAAGGGCAGCGTCCCTCTAGCGTCCCCAGCGTCCCGCCAGCGCCATTTAGCGTCCCTCCGGGACACAGTGCCCCTGTTACAGCGTCCCTTCATAACTAATTGATATATAACGGCAATGTTGCCTGAAGGGACGCTGGGGACGCTAGGGACGCTATTTGCGCCATATTGCGGGGATTTGCGGAGAGAAAGAATGTGCGCCGTCGCGCTACGCTCAAGAGGCGTGCCGCCGCAGAAACGCACCAATGGAACCACGGCAACGCAGCTCTAACAGCGCATGCAAGGTGTGAGGCGTGGCGAGGCATACGCGCGGCGGTTTCCGCCCTTTGCGCCTGCGCCCGTTCCTGCTTTTTGTCCTCGGCCTCGTGGAAGACGCTTCCCTGCAAGAAAAAAGTCCCGTAGGGGCCGGAAGCGGCTATGCCGGGGTTTCTGCAACTTCATGCGCGCCGAGGCCGCTTCGGGATCCTGATGCGGGCTTCTCCAAGCGAACGAAGACAATGCCGCACATGTGGAGGCTTTCGGATGCCGGCCCATGCCGAAGCTCACCACAGCCGCCGGGGCCGGCGTCCGAAAGCCCTCAGGGAAGGAACCCGCGGGAAGCAGGGCACCCGGAACTGCACAACGCTATGAGGATTTCGCCCCCGCCATCGGCATGCGAGCGGCTGGCAGCAAGGCCGGAGAGGTGTGCAGGGCTGGGCGGCAATGCCCTGCGCCAGTTGCAGGAGCGTGAGAGCGGGGCTGGCTCGGCCGGAAGCAGGCTGGCGGGAGCCCCGATTGCGCCGGTTGCGATGCACTTGGACGAGCGCCGCCGTGGCCTGCATGTAAGCGGCGGCGAAGACGGGCGGCAATCGGTTTGGAAGCGCTTGCGATCTTGCTCATGAGGTGTCGCTCCCGGCGGGAACCGGCGCTGGCCTCCGCCGCCGGCAGCTTCCCTCGAAGGTCTCGATGATGTGCATCCGGCCGCCGCAGCAGGGACAGAGGTGAACCGGCGCGGCGGCGGCAAGGGCATCGGCCATGCCGGCATCTTTGCGCTTGGACGCAGGTGCTGCCATGGCGAGCAGGATGCACATCGTGGCAAGATTATCCGCGCGGACGCCACTGGCCAGGAGCCCGTAATGGCGGATGCGGTGGAAGCCCTTGGGCANNCAGGCGCCGGTTCGAGATCGCAACCCGGTGCGTGTAGCGCGAGAGGTAGGCCAAGACAGTCTTGGGTCCAGAAAAAGGACGTTTAGAATAAACGAACCACTTGGTCTTTTTGAGCGGCGCCAGGAAGGCGGCGAACGCCTCCGCGCCGGCGAGGTGCGCATGCTCGCCGAAGAAGCGCAGCTTGCCGGCCTTATGCGCGGCGGCAAGCTTCTCAAGCATCAACCGGCGGAACAGCTTGGAGAGCACCAGCACCGGCAGAAGGAAGCCGCGCCGGCAGCCGGTCCAGCTTGCGCCATCCGGTGAGAGGCCGCCGCCGGGCACGATCATATGCACGTGCGGGTGGTGCGTCATCGCCGAGCCCCATGTGTGCAGCACGGCGATGAAGCCGATCCTCGCCCCGAGGTGCTTGGGATCGGCCGCGATGGTCAGCATGGTCTCCGCGGACGCCTTGAACAGCAGATCGTAGATAACGGCCTTGTTCTGATAGGCGATGTCCGCGATTGCCGCGGGCAAGGTGAAGACCTGATGGAAGTACTGGACCGGCAGCAGTTCAGCCTCGCGGGCGGCAAGCCATTCGCGTGCCGCCGCGCCCTGGCACTTCGGACAATGGCGGTTCGAACAACTATTGTAGGAGATGGCTGTGTGCCCGCAGGCACTGTTCTCGCAGCGCGCAACATGGCCGCCGAGCGCTGCCGTGCGGCAGTTCTCGATGGCACTCATGACCTTGAGCTGGCCAAGGCTTACATGGCCGCGATTAGCTTGGCGCCATGCGGCCCCGTGGCTGCGGAAGATATCCGCAACCTCCAGAGGCGGGCGGGTCATCGGAGCCTGAGGCTCAAACGGCCTTCTTGCCTGGCGTGTCCGGCTTGGGCAGCGTCAGCCGGTCCAGCGGGCTCGTCACCGTGTGCAGGATGTTGGTGGCAACCTGGGCATAGCGCGCGGTCGTATCCAACTTCGCGTGTCCAAACGGGCACGCGTCATAATGCACCTCATTCTAACTCATTGAAAGTCAAGGGCCAGCTGTCCGGGATTTGGTGTTAGCGGAGGCTTCGATCGCACCCGGCCAGTAATTCCGGTCAGGTCCGCGGCTTTGACTGCCCAGGGAGCCCCCGGACAGACCTGCCTGCCCTTGATCTCGCCGCGGCGAAGCATGCGCAGCGCCGTCATGTTGCATACTCCGATGATTTTCGCCGCCGCTTCAAGCGTGATTTCGCCACGCTCCGCCCATTCACCTTCGCGATAGCCTTCGATTTCGTGGTGTTTGCGGAAGCCGCGCACGCGCTCCAGCGTCCACGCATTACCGTGGCCGGTCTGCACGCCGATACGATTGAGCAGGCGCGCGATCTGGCGATCGGGTATCAACCGCGCCAGCTGTCGCATCAGCGCGATCGTTTCGTCCGGAATGCGTGGGTTGTGGCGGCCGGCTGCATTGAGCCGCTGCTTTACCCTAAGTTCGGTATGGTCGCCGCCTTGCCAGTGCAGGACAGCATGAATGGTCCCGCCGTCGCGGCGCACGATGATTTCCGAGATCGCGGTGCGCAAAATGCGCTTGCGCGTCGCGGCCGTCGCGCCGGGATGTGACCAGGCGCTCTCGATATCGGCGCCAAGCGCCATGAGTTGCTGCCGCTCTGGCTCGCCAAGCGGTAGTGGACGCCGCGCAATCAGGGCCGCGATGTCACCCTCCATCTTGGCAACAGCTTGCAATGCCTCGTTCCACCGGCGCTCCAGTTCTCCAGCGACAAGCCGGTTGGCTGGATCGACGGCATCGTACTGCCTCCGGGCGTGTGCGGCCTCATAGCGTGCTTGCTGCAAGGAAAGCTCCAGCTGCCGCTCCGCCGCCGTGGTCTCGCCCGCCTGGGCCTCAATAGCCTTGATCGCGGCTTCTATACCGAGTGGCTCCAAGACGCGCAGCACTTCCTTGGCAATCGCGGCATCGAGGCTCAAGCCACTCACCGAGATGCAGCGCTCAGTGCCATGGTTCGCGCGTGCGCCGTAACAGCCGTAGCTGCCGAGCTTGCCGCTGTAATGCACGTGGAGTTTGCGGCCGCAGTGGCCACAGCGCACAAGTCCAGCCAGCAAAAGCTCGCCCTTGCGGGCTGCTCCGCGGGCAAGCGCGCTGCTCATGCCGGTCGCGTTGCTGGCAATGGTCTTGAGATTGCGTTCGAACTCATCCCAGGTGATGTAGGCGGCGTGATGATCCTTGATCAGGACATCCCATTCTGGCATCGGCCGCTGCACGCCCCGGCGGATGCGCTTGCGGCCATCCAATATGCACCTGCCGCGCACTCTGGAACTCGGCGAACTTCGTGAAGACGAGCCCGATAGCCTCCTGCACGCGCTGGTCCGGGTTCTTCTCGATCCCTTCACGCCCCACTTTCACATAGCCCGCGGCCACACCCAGAACCAGCGCGCCACGGCGCGCCTTCTGGCGCAGCGCTTCCTGCGAGCGCTGGCGGAACATCGACAATTCGAGTTCGCTCATCGTCCCCTTCATGCCGAGCAGCAACCGGTCATTGGGATGGCGAGGATCGTAGATTCCGTCTTCGTCGACGATAATGGTGCCAACCAATCCACAAAACTCGATCAAAGTATGCCAGTCGCGCCCGTTGCGCGCGAGGCGTGAAGCCTCGATTGCAAGCACCGCGCCAACGCGGCCCTCGCAGATCGCGGCCAGCAGCCGTTCGAAGCCTGGGCGGGCTACGCCGCCGCCCGACCGTCCGAGATCGTCGTCGATGATCTCGACACCAGTCCAGCCAAGCTGCCTGGCGCGATCGGCAAGCCCATATTGCCGCCGCTGGCTTTCAAGATTGTGCACGAGCTGATCCGGGGTCGATTGCCGGATATAGACGCAGGCGGTGCGCTGGAGATGCTCAGCGGTGATCTTGTTCATCACTGCTCTCCCCGCTTCTTACGCTGACCAGTGCTGACGCGATCTCGCGGAGCAGAGCTTCCAGCAGGCTCGCGAGTTCGTTCCTGCGAGCCGGGCACAGCTTCACGCATGGTGCCGGCGCGTCGAACAGGCTTGGCTGGCGGTTTTGGGATTTGCGCGGCATTACCGGCTGTCTCCGTTTTTGATTCTGACCGGAGAGAGCCTAGGAGTGCATCAACCTCAACGCGCATCGCGCGCAGAATATGGAGTGGAAAGCGCACCTCAGTGCCGATCCCAAAACAAAATGCTGCCGGATCGGTCATCCACGCG
>PMBZ01000199.1 GCA_003153975.1 Hyphomicrobiales bacterium | reverse complement strand
CGCAGCGCGATGGCCACCGCGCGTTTCGCGTCCCCCTGGCCGATGATGTAGCGATCGAGTTCCGAGACGATTTCCCTCGGGGAGAAGTTTGTCATTCCGTTATCCTGTAATGCGATACCCGGTTGAATGCGTCGCTAAAAGCCCCCTCACCCCAGCCCTCTCCCCGAGGGGAGAGGGAGTCTGCAACCGTTGTGCAAGCGTCCCTTCTCCCCTTGGGGAGAAGGACAGGATGAGGGGGTCTTTGGCAGCACTTGTTCAAAGCAATCAAACGGTCCTGTGTCTGTAACGCCAGCCGGATCAAGCTGCGGATGGCAGGCTTTCGATGACGATGTTGTTGTTGGTGTAAACGCAGATGTCCGCCGCGATGGCCATCGACTTGCGCGCGATGTCCTCGGCGGAGAAGTCCGTTTCGACGAGTGCGCGCGCGGCGGCGAGCGCATAGTTGCCGCCCGAGCCGATGCCCATGACGTGGTGCTCGGGCTCAAGCACGTCGCCCGTGCCGGTGAGGACCAGCGTGGCTGTCTTGTCGGCGACGATCATCATCGCCTCAAGNNCGGTCGGTGCGCCAGTCCTTGGCGAGGTCCACGCAGGCCCGCACAAGCTGCTCCGGGTACATCTCAAGCTTGGCCTCAAGCCGCTCGAACAGCGTAAACGCGTCGGCGGTCGCGCCCGCGAAGCCCGAGATCACATTGCCCTTGCCCAGTGTGCGGACTTTCTTGGCGTTGGCCTTGATGACGGTTTGGCCCAGGGAAACCTGGCCGTCGCCCGCGACGACCACGCGGCCGCCCTTGCGTACGGTTAAAATAGTTGTGCCATGCCAGAGCGATTGGCCTTGCATAGATTGCGCGGAAAGCGTCATTTATCGTACCTGCTTCATGGCGTGGGATATGGCGCGGGGACCGGCGCGGTCAAGATGCACCGCCGCCAGCATTTAGGGACGGAACCTTGAGAAAAGCGCGGATCGAACGCAAAACCAAAGAGACCGAAATTGACGCCGAGGTCAACCTGGATGGGAAGGGCGCCTACGCCATATCCACCGGAGTAGGCTTTTTCGACCACATGCTGGAGCAGCTCTCGCGGCATTCGCGCATCGATATCTCGTTGACCGCCAAGGGCGATTTGCATGTGGACGGCCATCACACCGTGGAGGATTGCGGCATAGCGCTTGGGCAGGCGGTGGCCAAGGCGCTGGGCGATAAGCGCGGCATCGCGCGCTACGCACATGCCTANNACCGAGCTGTTCCGCGAGTTCTTCCAGGCTTTCGCGCAGAACGCCGGCATAACGCTTCACATCGAGCTGCTTTACGGCGAAAACGCTCACCATATCGCGGAGAGCTGCTTCAAGGGCTTGGCGCGGGCCTTGGGCCAGGCTATCGCCATCGGCGAGGCGGCACAGGGCGAGATACCATCCACGAAAGGGCAGCTTGGGAACTGAGCCCAAGCTTGATCGGCAATGATTGTCTACACCGTTCACGAGCCGGGCATCCCGGCGAAATCCCTGGACGAGCGCGCGGACGAGGCGGTTTTCGTCAAGGAGGGCTTCACTTGGTGGGGCTTCTGGTTCGCGCCCCTCTGGCTCCTTTTCAACGCGCTCTGGTTCGAGTTTATCGCCGCGCTGCTGCTTGCCGCGGTGGCCGGTTCCGTGTTGACGCAGCTTGGCCTCAAGGATCAAGCTCCCGCCATCGCCCATTTTTTCTTGATGCTGATCGTTGGCTTCGAGGGCAACGGCTTGCGGAGATGGCAGTTGGAACGCAAAGGCTATGTCTACGTTGCGCCGGTTGCTGGACGCGGCCTGGAAGAATGCGAGCGGCGCTTTTTCGACGCTTGGCTTCCTTCGGTGGCCCCCCGGCACCCGAAGCCGGAGGCCAGGTCCGCTTCCGGTGCCGCGCCAGGCTCGTCCGGTGATTGGGCGGGGCCTAGTGTCGTCGGCACTTTCCCAGGTGAGGTTGCATAGCCGCCATGCTCGTTGCGATTATCGACTATCAATCAGGCAATCTGCATTCCGCCCAGAAGGCGTTCGAGCGCGCGGCCAGGGAAAGCGGGGTCGCGGCGGAAATCTCCGTGACCTCCGATCCGGAGGCAGTCCGGCGCGCGGAGCGCGTCGTGCTGCCGGGCGTTGGCGCTTTCGGCGATTGCTACGCGGGCCTTAAGAGCGCGCCGGGCATGCTGGAGGCGCTTAGCGAAGCGGTGCTGCATGAGGGGCGGCCGTTTCTAGGCATCTGCGTCGGCATGCAATTGCTCGCGGACCGCAGTTTCGAACATGGCACGCATAAAGGACTGGGCTGGATCGCGGGTGAAGTGGGCCTCATCAAGCCCGCAGACAAGAAGCTTAAAATCCCGCATATGGGCTGGAACACGCTTTCATATTTTCGTGAACACCCGCTGTTCGAAGGCATCCCAGGCGGTCCGGAAGGCTGGCATGCCTACTTCGTGCACTCCTACCAGTTCAAGACCTGGGAGCAGAGCGATATCGTGGCGGTCGCGGATTATGGCGGGCCGGTAACGGCGGCCGTTGCGCGCGGCAATATCGCCGGCACGCAATTCCACCCGGAAAAAAGCCAGAAGCTTGGCCTCAGGCTGATTTCAAATTTTCTGAAGTGGCGGCCGTAAGATGGCGCGATGTCTTGCCACTGCGGCTGAATATGGCGGTGAGCATGCGGTGCCTGCTCCCCACCTGGGTAAGCTGCGTGACCGGGCCGATGGGCGTGATCTTCTGCCCGCCCGCACGCAGCGCATTGGACTCGGCCTTATCGTCGCCCGCCTCGGTTATAAAGAGACGGTCCTGGGAATCCATATGCGCGAGCAAGGCGGCACGGATATCCTGCGCCTTGAACGTGGTTTCCACGACCCACACCGTCGAGAGCGGATGCTCCCATTGGCTCGAAAGCCTTCTGATGGTGTCGGCGATAGCGGTGGCGCCTTTGGCGCGATTAACTTCGCAAGCGATGACGTAGCGGTGCACGTGTGGGTCTTTCGTGCCTGTGGTTTGGACATGGCTCCGGACGCTGCTACGACAGGGGAGCCTCTCTATATCGCCGAAAAAAAGCACCGCCGTCCAGATATTTGTTCCACAACCAGTCAACTCTGGGGAAAAGCTGTATGATCCTCTATCCTGCCATTGACTTGAAGGACGGCCACTGCGTGCGCCTTCAGCAGGGTCTCATGGACAAGGCCACCGTATTCAATCTGAGCCCTGCCGATCAGGCACGGCAGTTCGCCGCGCAAGGCTTCCACTCCATCCATGTGGTGGATTTGAACGGGGCATTCGAGGGCCGCCCGGTGAACGCGGAGGCGGTCTCGGCGATCCTGAACGCCGTTCAGATCCCGGTTCAGCTCGGCGGCGGCATCCGCACCCTCGATTCAATCTCGCTTTGGATCAAGCACGGCGTCGCCCGCGTGATCCTCGGCACGGCGGCGGTGCGCGATCCGGCCCTTGTCCGCCAGGCCTGCGCGCGGTTTCCCGGCAAGATCGCCGTCGGCATCGACGCCAAGGATGGCCGGGTCGCGGTGCAGGGCTGGGCCGAGACCTCGGAACTTTCGGCCGTGGATCTCGCGCGCCGCTTCGAGGATACCGGCGTTTCCGCCATCATTTACACCGACATCGGCCGGGACGGCATGCTGACCGGCCTCAATCTCGATGCCACCGCCGAGATCGCGCGCGCGGTTAAAATCCCCGTGATCGCCTCGGGCGGGCTCGCGGGGCTGGAGGACATCAAGAGGCTGGTCTCGCCCAAATACGCGATGATCGCGGGCGCGATTGCCGGGCGGGCGCTCTACGATGGCAGACTGGACCCCAAACAGGCGCTGGAACTCACCGCCAAGGCGAATTGACGGCCGTCGCGGGCCGGGTGCGCCTGCGGGAACATTGGGGCGTTAGAGAAACCTGTTGCTTGCCGGACGCGCATGGGCGGCGGCCTGCAACACATAATTGACGAAATCGCCTTCTACGGGCAAAGAAGGGTGACAAGCTCCGGCTAAAGAAAGAACTGTATTAATGCTGAAGTTTCCGCTGCTGTGTAGCAAGTTGGAAAAGCCCGCTGTTTTATTGCTTTTCGGCGCTCTGCTTTCCTTTGGTATGCCCGATGCGCGCGCCTTCGCGGGTGAGGAAGGTGCTGGACAAACACCGTCCGCCGGGAGCGGCGCGGCGCCTGCCGCCGCTGCCGCTGCGGGAACGGGGGAGAAGCCCGCGCCCGAGAGTAAGACGCCGGAAAGCACGCAGCCGCCTGCCGCCGAAGCCGCAAGTGCCGCGCCGGCCGATGTCAAACCCGCCGATGCGAAGCCTGCCGATGCAAAGCCGGCGGAGGTTGAAGCCCAGGGCAAGCCCGCCGGGGCGGAAGCTGGAGTCAAGCCCGCGGAGGCAGACGCACCCCAGGCTCCCGCAAAGGCCGAGGCGAAGCCCGCCGGCGCCAAGCCTGGCAATACGGCGCAAAAGCCTGCCGCGCCCAAGGAGGCGGGTGCGGACGGCAAGCCCAAGGATCTCACGCCCAAGCTCGATGGCGAACAAGCCGCGGCTATCCGGCCGTCGACGGTGAACGCTCTTTATAACATCAACTTCCTCGGCGCCCATATCGGCGACTTCAAGATCCATTCCTCGATCACGCAGCGCCAGTATTCGATGCAGGCCACTGCCGACATCAGCGTGTTCTTCGGCACGGTGAGCTGGAAGGGCGTGACGAGCAGCCACGGGCTCATGACCGCCAACGGGCCGATGCCTCAGAATTACACCTTCCGCTACGCGACGAGCGAAAAGCGCGAGGCGGTCGAGGTCCGCTTCCAGCAGCGGACGGTGTCGGACATCCTCGTCAATCCGCCCTACCATCCGAGCGCGCGCGCCGTCCCGATCACCGCGGCCGACCTGCAAAACGTGGTCGATCCGCTGAGCGCCATCGTGCTTCTGTCGCTGGCACGCCCCAGCCGCCTTACCGGCGGCGACGCCTGCAACAAGCGCCTGCCCATTTTCGACGGCAAGATGCGCTACGATCTGGTCCTTTCTCCCAAGGGAACGCACCCGGTCAATGAGGGCAGGCTGCACGGCACCGCCCAGGTGTGCCGGGTGAACTATGTTCCGATCGCCGGGCACAAGGCGGGAAAGTCGAGCGACTACGCCTCGGGGAACTCGGGGATCGAGATCTGGCTTGTCCCAATGCGGGAAGCGGGGTTATTAGTACCCTATTATGTACAGGTTCCGACACCTGCGGGGACGGCTTCCATGGTTTCGGCGAGATTCGATGTCGACACGTCCGCCGGGCGGCACGCGCTCGCCGATTAAACGAGGGAAATCAATCGAGGCAACCCCGCGGGAGAGCACAAGCTGACGGTCCATTATTTCAAGGCCGCGCAACCTTGCATCCCTACAACTCTCCAAAGGCCTTCGTACCAATCACGCCGGAACGGAAAACAAACCCGGCGTGCGATTATCGACAGAAAGTCCGCCTATGAGCGCTATGCAAACGGCTCCCATCAAGCCCTCCCAATCACGGCATGTGAACGCCGTGCTCGGCCCCACCAACACAGGCAAGACGCATCTTGCCATCGAGCGCATGCTCGGCCACGAGACGGGGTTGATCGGCTTGCCGCTGAGGCTTCTCGCACGCGAGGTCTACGACAAGATCGTCGCCAGAATCGGCCCCAGCGAAGTGGCGCTAATCACGGGCGAGGAGAAGATCAAGCCCGAGCGCCCGCGCTATTGGGTGTGCACCGTCGAGGCCATGCCGCGCGAGGTCGAGGTGGACTTCCTCGCCGTGGACGAGATCCAGCTCGCCGCCGATTTCGACCGCGGCCACGTCTTCACCGAGCGGCTGTTCCATGCGCGGGGTACGGGCGAGACGCTGCTCCTGGGCGCGCAGACCATGGCGGACACGATCCGCGAGCTGATACCGGGCGCGAACTTCATCCAGCGCCCGCGCCTGTCGAAGCTTACCTATACCGGCCAGAAGAAGATCACGCGGCTGCAATCGCGCTCGGCCATCGTGGCATTCTCCGCCAACGACGTTTACGCCATCGCCGAGCTGATCCGCAGGCAGCGCGGCGGTGCGGCGGTGGTGCTGGGGGCGCTCTCCCCGCGCACCCGCAACGCGCAGGTGGCGCTCTATCAATCGGGCGACGTGGATTTCCTGGTGGCGACCGACGCCATCGGCATGGGCCTCAACCTCGATGTCGATCATATCGCCTTCGCGGGCACGCGCAAATTCGACGGCCGCGGCCACAGGAGCCTCACGCCCGCCGAGCTTGCCCAGATCGCGGGCCGGGCCGGGCGCCATCTCAACGACGGCACCTTCGGCGTTACGGGCGATGTCGAGCCCTTCGACCAGGAGCTGATCGGCAAGCTTGAGAACCACGACTTCGAGCCGGTCAAGGTTCTGCAATGGCGCAACAACGCCCTCGAATTCGGCAGCATCGACCGCCTGAAGGAGAGCCTGCGCCAGGTGCCCGGGCACGCCCGGTTGCAGCGCGCGCGGACAGCGGACGACCTCGAAGCCCTGGATCTCGCCTCGAACGACCCGGCCATCGCGGCACTTGCCACCGCACCCGCCGCCATCAAGCAGCTCTGGGAAGTCTGCCAGGTTCCCGATTACCGGAAAGTCGCGCCGGCCACGCACGCCGAGCTGATCTCGACGCTCTACAAGTTCATCATGAGCGACGAAGGCACGATCCCCGAGGATTGGTTCGCCGCGCAGGTCGATCAGGCGGACCGGACCGAGGGCGACATCGACACGCTTTCGAACCGCATCGCGCATATCCGCACCTGGACCTTCGTGTCGAACCGGCGCGAATGGCTCAAGGACCCCGATCACTGGCAGGGCAAGACGCGCGAGATCGAGGACAAGCTCTCCGACGCGCTTCACGAGCAGCTCACGCAGCGTTTTGTGGATAAGCGCACCAGCGTGCTCATGAAGAGCATGCGCGACAAGGATAGCCTGTTCGCCGAGATCGAGAAGGACGGCCGCGTCGTCGTCGAGAAGCATTATGTCGGCAAGCTTGAGGGCTTCGCCTTCACGCCGGATGCCGCGGCCGCGGGCGTGCACGGCAAGGCGGCGCGCAATGCGGCGGCCAAGGTGCTGGTCCACGAACTGGCCGCGCGCGCGGACCGGCTCGCGGCGGCGCCGGATACCGCGTTCACACTGACGCGCGAGGGCCAGCTCGTCTGGGAGCACCAGGAGATTGGCCGGCTTTCGGCTGGCGACGATCCGCTGAAGCCCAATTTCACGCTCTTTTCCGACGAGCACCTGGCGGCGATCGACAAGGACAACATCAGCAAGCGCATCGAGACCTGGATCGGCCACCATATCGAGGTGCGGCTGAAGCCCTTGCTGGAAATCTCGAAGGCCGAGGACATTGCGGGGCTCGCGAAGGGCATCGCCTTCCGCCTGTGCGAGAATTTCGGCGTGCTCAAGCGCGACACGGTGGCCGAGGAGATCAAGTCCGTCGATCAGGAAGGCCGCGCGCAGCTCAGGAAATATGGGGTCCGCTTCGGCGCGCATCACATCTATTTCCCGCTGCTGTTGAAGCCCGCCTCCTCCGACCTGCTTTTGCTGCTTTGGCTCCTGAAGCACGGGGCCGAGCATAACCTCGCTCCGGCGGCAATCGCCGAAGCCCCGCGCCAGGGGCTGACCTCGGTGCCGCGCAGCGGCACGATGCCGGAAGCCTTCTACCGTGCCGCCGGCTACCATGTGTGCGGCCAGCGCGCGGTGCGCGTCGACATGCTGGAGCGGCTTGCCGACATCATCCGGCCGCTCACCGCATGGAAGCCTACCGAAGCCGCCCCCGAGCCGCCGGCCGGCGCCGCTGGCGGCGGGGCGTTCCGTATCCGGCCCGAGATGATGTCGATCATGGGCTGCTCCGGCGACGAGTTGAGCTTGATTTTGGAGTCGCTCGGTTTCCGCCGCGAGAAGCGGCCGGTCAAGAAGGCTGCGCCTGTGGCGGAGGCGGCGGCGGCGCCTGAGGCCGCGCCCGTCGAAGAGCCCGGCGACGTTCTGGCTGCGAACGACAATGCCGCCCCGGCGGCGGAAGACGCTGCCCCTGTAGAGACGGGCGCTGAAGAGACGGCGCCAGCGGAGGCTCAGGTGGAGGCCGTGCAGGCAGAGGCTCAAGAGGAGGCTGCGCCGGCCGAGGCTCGGGTGGAAGCTGCTCCAGCGGAGGCGGACGCGTCCTCCGGCGAAGCCGCCGCCCCGGCACTTATGGAGGAGCCAGCTTCCGAGCCGCATCCGGCGGCGGAGGGGGCTGCCGCCGTTGAGGCCGAAGCCGCAAAGAGCGAAGTTACGGCCGGGACCGAGGCCGAGCCGGAGTCCGAGGAAGTCTGGCGCTTCCGCAGGCCGAAGCCGAAATTCGAGCGGCCCGAAGGCGCCGGCGGGGGACGGCCGCATCATCGCCGGCCGCAGGGTGCGCAGGGGACTTCAGAGGGCCGCGAGCGCGGCCACCGGCCGGGCGGTCAGGACCGCCAGCGGCAGCCGCGGGAGGGTACTGCGGCGCAGCCTCAAGCGCAGGACCGGCAGAAGGATCAGGCGCAGGGCGCCAGCCGTGAGCAGCGTCCTGGCGGCGGCCAAGCCCGCGATCATGGCCGGCACCAGCGGCCCCACGGGGAGCGGCACGGCCGGCCTCCCCAGCAGGCGGCGCATCAGGATGGCGCCCCTCAGGCCAAGGCGGATGGCGCCCAGCAGCCGCGTACCGGCGGCGGGCAGCAGCAGCATCAGCGCGGCCGTCCCGGCGAGCAGAACGCGGGCCGCGGCCGGGATTCCCGTCCGTCCCGCCACCAGGACAAGAAGCCGTTCGCCGCGACCGCGGCACCCAAGAAATCTTCCGCCGCCGTCGATCCGGATTCTCCCTTCGCCGCGNNGGCTGCATCCGGGTGAACCGGCAGCGCGTGGTCAAGGCGGCCGCCACCGTCAAATGCGGCGACGTGCTGACTGCTACGCTCCACGGCCGCGTCCGGGTGATCGAGATCCTGGCGCTCGGCGAGCGTCGCGTGCCTGCAAGCGAGGTGCAAACGCTCTATGCGGAACGGCTTTCGCTGGCCTGCCCG
>PMBZ01000127.1 GCA_003153975.1 Hyphomicrobiales bacterium | reverse complement strand
TATGGCGCGGCCCATGCCGGCAAGGAAGAGTCGCGCAAGGAACTGGGCCTCATCGCCTCGTTCCATCCGAAGGTCTTCGTGGCGCAGAGCAATACCGCCATACAGGGCACGTTCTTCCGGGCGGTCGTCGACTTCCTGAACTACAATGACGGCCCGGCGGTGCTCGACATCTACACGCCCTGCCAGCCGGAACACGGCATCGGCGATAACGTGGCCCGCCTGCAGGCCAAGGCCGCCGCGGACAGCCGCATGAGCCCGATGTTCGTCCACGATCCGCGCGAGGGCGGCCATCTCCTGTCGCTGGACGGCAATCCCGCCAAGGACGAGGACTGGTCGAAGGTCACGCTGAGCTACGTGGACGAGAGCGGTGCCCCGCAGCGCATGCAGGTTCCGTACACGGCGGCGGATTTCGCGCTTGGCGAGGCCCGCTTCCGGAAGCACTTCAAGCGGCTTCCCGATGGCGCCAACAACGGCGTGCCTGTGCACGAGTATATCAACCTGAGTGCGGCTGAGTGCGCGGGCAAGGTGCCATACGTCGTGTCCGTGGGACCGGATAAGAAGCTGGTCAAGACGGCCGTGGCCCCGGCGATCGTCAACCTCACCGAGGAGCGGCGCAAGAACTGGCGCACGCTGCAATTCCTGGCCGGTCAGCAAGTGGAAGCCATGGAAGCGGTTCACCGCACCGAGGTGGAGGCGTTGCAGGCCAAGTTGCAAGAGGCGGCCGGGCAGCGCGAAGCCTCGCTCGACTCCATCGCCCAGGCGATGGCCGAGCTGGCGGCCTCTTCCGGCGCGCCTGTCTCGGCGGGCTTCGGCGGCGCGGCGATTGCAGCCGGCGGCTCGGGCCAGCCCGCGGCGGCGGGCGCGGCCAAGGCCAACGGCTCCAAGCCGCTCGTCACCTTCGACGAGAGCCGCGTGGCCGAGTGCACCAACTGCAAGACCTGCTATCAGGAACTCAGCGAGCTGTTCGAAAAGACCACCATCACGGTGGACGGCACGCAGAAAGATGTCGGCCATCTCATTCCCGGCATCCTCGAAACTGTCAAAGCCACGGACGATTTGCGTGCGCGGGTCGCCCGCGTTTCCGGCAACTGCGAGGCGGAGCTTATTCGATGAACGATATGGCAGTCGATTCGATCGAGGCGCAGCTCGGTTTCTTGCGCAAGCGCATGCAGAGCAACCCCGCGGCCTTCCGGCAGATGTTCCTGTCGGATGGCATGGGTGCCGCGGCCTGGGAATTCCAGCAGGACGAACTGGGGCCTGAGTTCACCAAGACGTTCTGGAGCCTGCTGCTCCGGGATGACGAGGCAAGCACCGTGCTTCAGCGCTTCGTCTGGGCGATGACGCTGAAGGAGAAGCGCAAGTTCGTCCGCGCCATCGGCAAGCACCTGTCTGACCGCTACCCGATGTTCAAGGGGCTGTCCGAGGGCTGGCCCGGAGAAAACGGCATCCCGCCCTACATCCGCCCGGCGGAGGAGCGCTGCCAAGACTTCGCGCTCGTCAACACCGGCTATCTCGGCTACATGGCGCTCGGCTATTCGCAGCGCGAAGTCGAGCTGTTCGTCTGGCTCGAAGTGCTGCGCGACAAGCAGTGCTCCGACAAGCCCTGCGAGCTTGGCGTGCTGATCCAGGGCAAGAAGGAGCCGAAAGGCGGCTGCCCGGTCACGATCCATATCCCCGAGATGCTGAACCTGCTCGGGCAGGGCAAGTTCCGGCAGGCGCTGGAACTGATCGAGGGCTGCAATCCGTTGCCGGACGTTACCGGCCGCGTTTGTCCGCAGGAGCTGCAATGCCAGGGGGTGTGCACCCTTACCAAGCGGCCCATCGAGATCGGACAGCTTGAGTGGTATCTGCCGCAGCGCGAAAAGCTGGTGGGGCCGAGCCCCGAGGAGCGCTTCGCGGGCGTCGTGAGCCCGTGGGCGGCTGCCGCCAAGCCGCCTATCGCGGTGGTCGGCTCCGGCCCCTCCGGCCTTATCAACGCCTATCTGCTGGCGGTGCAAGGCTATCCGGTCACGGTGTTCGAGGCGTTCCACGACCTGGGCGGCGTGCTGCGCTACGGCATCCCCGAGTTCCGCCTGCCCAACAGCCTGATCGACGACGTGGTGGCCAAGATCAAGCTGCTCGGCGGCCGGTTCGTGAAGAACTTCGTGGTCGGCAAGACGGCNNACCTTCATGAACGTGCCAGGCGAGCACCTCCTCGGCATTATGTCGGCGAACGAGTTCCTGACGCGCGTCAACCTGATGCAGGCGAACATCGACGGGCACGAGACGCCGCTGCCCGAAGTCAAGGGCAAGGAAGTGTTCGTCATCGGCGGCGGCAACACCGCAATGGACGCGGCCCGCACGTCGCGGCGGCTCGGCGCCAACGTGACCATCGTCTACCGCCGCACCCAGTCGGAAATGCCCGCCCGCGTCGAAGAGCTGCACCACGCGCTTGAGGAAGGCATCAACCTCAAGCCGCTGCGTGCGCCCATCGAGTTCATCGGCGACGACACCCACTTCGTCAAGCAGGCGCTGCTCTCGGTCAACGAACTCGGCCAGCCAGACAAGTCGGGACGGCGCTCACCCGTAGCGACGGGCGAGACCGAGCGCATGCCGGTCGATCTCGTCATCATGGCGCTGGGCAACACGGCAAACCCGATCATGAAGGATGCCGAGCCCGACCTGAAGACCTCGAAATGGGGCACCATCGAGCTTAACGAAGGCTCGAAGCAAACCTCCATCGCCGATGTCTATTCGGGCGGCGACGCGGCCCGAGGCGGCTCCACGGCGATCCGTGCGGCCGGCGACGGCCAAGCCGCCGCGCGCGAGATCATGGGCACCATCCCCTTCACGGCCTCGGAGATCAAGGAGCGGGTCGCCACGGCGGCGCGCTATACGGAGCTTGCCAAGGCCGAGCCGGTCATCGTGGAGAAGGTCCCGCTGGCTGGCGGCATCGTCGAGTTCAAGGTGCGCGCGCCCGTGATTGCGCAGTCCGCGCAGGCGGGCCAGTTCGTCCGCGTGCTCGCCTGGGACAAGGGCGAGTTGATCCCGCTGACGCTGGCCGATTGGGACGCCAAGGAGGGCACCATCTGCCTGGTCGTCCAGGGCGTGGGCTCCTCATCGATCCTGATGAACAAGATGGCGGTCGGCGAAGCGTTCGTGGGCGTCGCAGGCCCGCTTGGACGGGCGAGCGAGTTGCACAAATACGCTCCCAACCAAACGACAGTGTTCACGGCGGGCGGCGTCGGCCTGCCGCCGGTGTACCCGATTGCGCGCGAGCACCTCAGGCTCGGCAACCACGTCACGCTGATCTCGGGCTTCCGCTCCAAGGACTTCCTGTTCTGGACGGGCGAGAACGAGCGCATGGGCAAGCTCAAGGCCGAGTTCGGCGATCTGCTCGACGTGATCTACGCGACCAACGACGGCACCTTCGGCGTGAAGGGCTTCGTCACCGGCCCGCTGGAGGAGATGCTGAAGAACGGCAAGCAGAACAAGGGCCGCGAGATCGCCGAGGTGGTCACCATCGGGCCGGCCCTGATGATGCGTGCCGTCAGCGATCTCACCAAGCCGTATGGGGTGAAGACCGTGGCGAGCCTCAACTCGATCATGGTGGACGCGACCGGCATGTGCGGCGCCTGCATGGTGCCGGTGACCATCGACGGCAAGATGGTGCGCAAGCACGCCTGCATCGACGGCCCGGAAATCGACGCGCACCTCATCGACTGGGATAAGTTCCTGCCGCGCTTCAACACGTTCCGGGCGCAGGAAGCGGGCAGCCGGGTCAAGCACGGCTTGGCCTGATAAGCAAGGGAGGTTCCGGGGCGGCGGCATCGAAGCCATCCCGGCACCTGCGCAGCTTTCGATGCTGCTTGAGGGCCTTGAATGGCGGGTTTCGCCCCTGTCCGGCCGTCATGTATCCCGCGAGGGCGAAGGGTTGCGTCCGGCCTCGCCGCCGGGAAATGTTCTAAGGTAAGCAACGAGCCCGGAGCGTTTCCTCTCGATTGCTTTACGCGCGATTTCCGCCGCTTCGATGGAAACCAGCGCGGCGGCAGGCTTGCCGTGACGGGTGATCGTCACGAACTCGCCCTTGATCGCTTCGCCAGCCAAGTTGGAGAAGCCTGCCTTGGCATCCTTCAGATTGAGGGTCCGCATCGGGTGCCCCGTCAGAAGGCGGTCCCTTGTGACCGCGATACGCCATGCTGTGCCGTAGTTCAACATCGATGGCAACCGCTGCGATTGGTGACGGCAATATGGAAATTTAGTTCGTCGCCCCTAAAAATGCGCCAGGAGTGTTGCGGGGCGGGGATTCTTTCGGGAGCCGGCGCAGTGTAAATTGCAGCAAACTGGCAAGCATGGCCTGAAAGGTTGCAATTTATGCTGAGGGAAAATCCGGAACGGACGGGGCAAGAGGACCTGTTCCGGGCGCGCCCGGTCTCGATCGTCGACATGAAACACGAACTGGTGAAGCTGGCGGGGCTCATGGACTGGGGCGGGCTGGCGAAGGACTTGGCCGGCTTCTACTGCGCGGACAACGGCAGGCCCGGCGGCTCGATCCGGCTGATGGCAGGCCTGTGTTTCCTGAAGGACATGAAAGGGCTTTCGGATGAAGAGGTTTGCGCGGCGTGGCGCGAGAACCCGTACTTCCAGTATTTCTGCGGCGAGGAGTATTTTCAGCACCGTCTGCCCGTGGAGCCGCCGTCCTTGAGCATTTTCCGCAAACGGATCGGTGAGAAGGGCGTGGAAAGGCTGTTGGCGGAAACGGTCGAGCTTGGCTTGAAAACCGGCACGGTCACAAAAAACGAGATTGAAAACGTCAACGTGGACACGACGGTCCAAGAGAAGGCAATCCGCTTTCCAACGGACACGCAGCTTTGCCACAAGGCACGGGAAGAACTGGTGAAAGCGGCGGCGCGCCTAAAGGTTCCGCTCAGGCAAACCTACGTGCGCAAAAGCAAACAGGCAGTGTTACTGGCCAACCGGTGCATGGCGGCGCGGCAAGTCGAACGCGGCCGCAGAATGATCAAGAAGATCCGCAACTATCTGGGGCGGGTGATCCGCGACATCGAGCGCGCCTGTGAGAAAACGCCCCATTTACAAGGCGCGTTCCAGGCTGAACTGGCCAAGGCGCGCACGATCTTCGCGCAAGCCCTGAATCCCAAGGCGGCGGAAAAAATCTATTCCTGGCACGCGCCAGAGACCGAGTGCATCGCCAAGGGCAAGGTGCATAAAAAATACGAGTTCGGCTGCAAGGCAAGCATTGCCTCGACGAATAAAAGCAACTTCATCGTTGGCGCCATGGCCCATCATGGCAAACCTTACGACGGCCACACGCTGCGTACCGTCCTGGAACAAGTAAAACGGCTGACGGGCATCAAGCCAAGGGAAGCCAATGCCGATCTTGGCTATCGCGGGCACGGGATCACCAAGGAGAAGGATGGTTGCGAAGTCATCCGGCCGCGCCAGAAACGCGGCATGACGCCCGCCAAGCGGAAACGCCAGAGGCGCCGCGCCGCGATCGAGCCCGTCATCGGCCACTGCAAAAACGACCGGAAAGTTGGTCCCCGCAACTGGCTCGCTGGCAAGCAAGGCGACAGCACCAACGCCATCGCCATGGCTATCGGATTTAACCTCCGGAAGATCTTGCGAAAGATCTTTTTGTGGCTGCTTGCCAGGTGGCTCAGGTGGCCGGGCCTCATCCGCCCTACTCTCCTCCAGCCTGCGGGTTGGGTTTTTTAGGGCCGACGAGCTAGCATCCTAAATGCGTCCGCATCCGCAAGCGGATGCGGACGGAGAAGGAACGCCTGAATGGCGCTTGGTGCGTGCAACCCTGTCTCTCCCGTCGCAGGGCTGTCCGGAGAAAAACTACTACAGCTCGCCGGAAGTCTTGACCCTCATCGTATCGGGCTCACGCGGCCAGCGGTTTGCCGGTGAAGGTCCAGCGGAAGGGCTTGGCCATGGTCTCGTTGAAGTAGGCGATAAATGCCTCGATGCGCTCCTTGAGTTCGGCGGCGGACTTGAAACTGCCCCGGCGCAGAAGCTTACGGGCCAGGATGGAAAACCAGATTTCGATCTGGTTCAGCCATGAGGCGTGTTTGGGGGTGAAGTGGAAAACGATGCGGTGAGCGTCATCGCGCAGGAACGCTTCCCGCGTGGCCTTGCTCTTGAGATGTCCGGATTTGCCTTTTTCTCCAAGCTCTTCGTTGATGCCGCCGAGCCGGGCCACGAGACGGACAACCCCTTCGGACATATGGGTGTTGAGGTTATCGCAGATGATTTTCCACCCCTCCGCGTGCTCATCGCTGGCGAACAGCGCCTCAAGGTAAGCTACGTAATCGGCCTCGGTGCGGCTGTCACCTACAGCGCCCTGGACTTTGCCGGTGACAACATCGAAAGTGCATTTAGCGGCGCGCTACCGCACGGCGCGCTACTTGAGCGCACTTCAAGGTTTGCGTGCCGTGGCGGATATATTCGAACTCGCGCCGCTCCACCTTGCCCGGCTTCATGGACAGCGAGGCAGCGGCGCGTTCCAGCGCCTGAATGCCGGTCATCTCGTCGATGGAAAGGGTGCGCACACCTTTCGCCGTGGCGGCAGGGGCTTCGAGATAGGCGGAACAAACTCCGGTACACTTGGCCTCAAAATCCGGGTCCGGCTTGGGGGTGAGCCAATACCGGATACGATGGGGCTTAAGCGCCGATTCTTTTAAAAAAGCGGCCCACTGAGCCGTGCGAAATGGAAGGCACGATACCGCGCTTGACCGCTTGCCTTGCCACCTCGCTCTGGCTCCAGTGGCTGAGGGGCAAATCGCTGTCCTCCGGGGCTTCGCAGGCTAAAGCAATAATGGCGCAAATCTGCTCAGGCGTGAATTTGCCTGGCGCCCCGGAACGCGGAGCGTCGCTTAAACGCTCCGCCGTGGTCTTCCCGGCGTCCGCTTCGCGCCAGCGTCTGCGCCAAGTGCTGGCCGTTTTGCGCCAGATGCCCAGCTGCCGCGCCGTCTCGCTTACGCTCACGCCATCGGCTGCAAGAAGGACGATCTGCACTCGCTCCGCCAGTTTTTGCGGCGTCGAATGCGCCCGGTCCAAGGTGTTGAGGTCCTGGCGCTGTTGCGTTGTCAGTTCCAGGGACGCAGCGATGCTGCCCGCCATTCTTGCCTCCACCGTCCGTTGCGATGGCGGCCCTATGAACTGATTTGCCGGCTTCTGACTCGTCCTGAATGGCGCCAAATGCCATTTAGCGCTAAGCTTGTTGCCCCTCAGACTCACTTATTCAGATAATAGCACCGATCCGAGTCACCACTTCCGGCGGGCTGTACTAGGCA
>PMBZ01000109.1 GCA_003153975.1 Hyphomicrobiales bacterium | reverse complement strand
GAATGTAAACAGGCCCTAGTACACCCCGCGGGAAATCCTGACACGTTTGCCGCGAGCGCTTCCAGGATTTCCCGCAGACAAGGTGTACTAGCAACTTATTGGCCTGTTGATGGGGCGTCCAGCCCAGTTTGTCAAATTTCGCCCGCCTCGAAAAAACAACCTCGCTACCATGAACGTTCGAGAAGCTTGGCTAGCCCTTGCACGCTTGGTCCGCAGCGCCCAGATCGGGGCTCCGCCTCCTGCAATGGGCAAAGGGAGCATCGATTAGGAATGCAATGCCGCCGGCGTTGCGGTTACGCCGGCGGCAAGCGGAAACGATTTAAGAGTTTTTGCTTCGGCAAGGCGAAGCAAAAACTCTTAAACCGTCAGTCACAGATGATTTCGCCGGTTTCACCCTTCCGGGACGCGCCCCAGAACAGCAATTACCCCCGGTTGCCGGCGATTACTTAATACTATACGGCGCCGTCGCCTGCCGGGCCTCGTGCGCCGGCGGGGGACCCTCCTTGACCACAAAGCCCAAGTAAAGCGATAGTGCTACGCACAGAGCAGTGAATCCGTATAGCACCAGCTTGAGACCTTCGTTCATATGTTTCCACCTTTCCTAGCATGTCCGGTGTTCGTGGTTTAAACCGTTACACACCTTCTGTTTTTCTGTATTTTTCTGCATTCTTCACTTTTTTTACTTGGATTCATACCTCCCCTTCTCAGAAACTTTTTTCCCGCCTAATCCGGACCAGCCAGATCGCAGTTCCTCCGCCTACAAGCAGCATAAGGAACATCAGTGCCAAATGTATTGTATGCTGCATCGACACCTGGCCGACGGCGAACGGAAACCGGCTTATATGTTCCCCAGACCCATCGCGGAGTGTCAATAGCCCGACGTAATTACCCTCCTCGAAGGTGTGCTCGAAATTGAACGTGCCGGTCGGGCGTTTTTGGGGGGGCAAGTATATCTCGGTAATGGCGTCCACATTCTTGGACTCTGCAGAGGGATCACTGGTATTACGGATTACCCTCAGCTCCACCTCCATCCGGCGCAATTCCGGGGAGAAATAATCCAATGCCACGATCGTCCGGCCACGTTCCGGTATGTCCTCGCAAAATTCCTTCTGCTGACTGTTGGGTTGATAGCCGGCGAAGTGCATCTTGTAAGGGGTTCCCGGAAAACGGAGGACGCAAGTATCGGCCTCCGCGCTCAGCCCGCCATGCGCCGCGGCGTTTCTTCCCCCAACCAGCGAGAAAATCAAGACAATCGCAAGCACTGCCGAGCCCCATGAAGTGTGCTGGTTGCGGTTGAGTTTTGCATGCCACATAAGAGCGTCCCCATGATTTGATCGGAAATCCGCCCCTCGCAAAGGAAACGAGGGGCGGAGAGACTGGCCAGATGCGACAAGCGCTGGCCAGCTCAAAGGAACCTCAAAGTTTCAGAAGACCGATGTTCGTATAGTTCGGCACGGCCGGCCCGCCGATTTCGATTACATGGCGGGTGCCGTTTTGTCCCAGAAATACGAGCAATCCGGCCATGCTGCTATCGGTACCGTAATAGATATCCGCAAGCCTTTGCGTGTCCCAAAGGGCATCCTGCGCGATAATGCTCAGCTTGCGGGTTTCGCCCGGCGCGATCGGCTTTTCGTCGGACACGGAAAGCCCCTCAGGTGCAAGCAGGTAATCCGGATACTTCACCGCGTCCTTCATCACCTTGGGGTTGAGGA
The DNA here is from genome assembly GCA_003153975.1 of Hyphomicrobiales bacterium. Lineage (GTDB taxonomy): Bacteria > Pseudomonadota > Alphaproteobacteria > Rhizobiales > Rhodomicrobiaceae > Rhodomicrobium. The sequence goes on along the minus strand of PMBZ01000109.1, from coordinate 12,866 downwards.
AGCGCACACTGGCCGTGTTAAGTTCCCCGATCTGCACTGGCTCATTGCTGTTGTTCGTGATCTGGAGGTTCACAACCAGCCTGCGGCCGGGCACGTCGTAGATGGCGCGCTCGTATTTCACCAGCACGTTTTCGGGTGCGTTCATCGCCGGATCGCCGGGCGCGATCGTTATGAGGCCGGACTGAAGCGGCAGCGCGCGCGGCAGGGCGGCTTCCGTCCGCGTGAAGGCGACCATGACGATGAGCAGCGTCCCCCCAAGAAAGCCAAGGGCTATCTTCTCATCCAGAGGCGAGATCATCTTGTCGGCGGATTGCACGTCAGGGCTTCCAGCAACACGTAAGCAGCGCGAAATGAAACCACCGCGCCGGAACCAGTAGGCGACCCAGACGGCAGCAATCGCCATCCAGAGGAAATGCCAACTGTAAATGCCGGTGAGACCAAAAGTCTCAAGATCGAACGTCTTACCATCGAGTGTTGTCACGGTATTTGTGAAGTCGGCATAGTCGCCAGTGACCTTGATATATTCGCCAGGGCCGCTCAGTGGACCGCCGTTCCTAATATTCATCACTGGATGAACATGCCAGTCTCCGGGCCGGCGAGCCAAAAGCACGATCTTGAATTCATAGGTCTTTCCGGGCTCCAGAGTAAAGGCACGCGGAACGAAGGTGCCATTCAGAAACACCTCCTTGCGGACGAAGACCGCTCCGGGCTGTCCTATGTTCAAGAACGACTCCTTGGGATAGCCAATGGAATCCGGCCAGAATTCCGACAGGTGGAACTTGCCTGTAATTTCGACCGTTTCTCCGACCTTCACCTCAGCTTTCGACCACACGATATCGTACCATTGCACCGACCGCATCCTAAGGAACGGCATCTGTGCCTTCTCGCCATGCGCCCACGCCGAGGTGATCGCGATGACGGTAAAGGCCAAGCCCATTACCACTGCAACGGATATGCTTAGCAGAGCGGATCTCCCGGCTCGCCTGTATTCATGCCCTTTCATGCGTGTATCTCCCAACTCATTTTCTGGTTTTCGTAACTTAGGTTCCGTTGCCGCCGGTCTTCACCTCGCGCGGGCAAGGGAAACCGGCAGCGCATGGTTCTTTTAGATTCGGGCGATGAAGTCCGTCCTTGAGAACCACCGTCCGATAAAGTGCCAGATCAAGTACATCACCATCGAGACGAAGCCTGCGAAGAAGGATGACACAGGCACCACGTCCTGACCGAAGGATCGCAGCGTCCCCTTTTCGATCAGCCGGATGTACTCGGGCGTGCCGGTGCGGACAGTTTCGAAGCCCATCAGGTCGGCGAGTGTCATCACCAGCCCATTTTTCTCAACCGGCATGTGGAACTGGGCGAGGATAGGCCAGTTGGACGGATACATGAGCAAGGCGTAGCCCAGACCGCCGATGACCGCGGTCATGATGTAACTCCGGCTCATGAGTAGTACGCAGTCGATAAAGAGCGCCCCAGGGATAAATTCTGTCGGCCAGCAGAAATTGACGGGGAACCAAGTCCACCCCCAAAAGTTCACATACCGGTTGATCCACTCGCCGACCAGCAGGGCAAGGACCACAAAGGTTGCGCCGAACGGTAACCGGAATTTCTCCCAGAAAAAAAACTGCGCCGCCGCGATGAAGGGGATCGTGACGATGGGACCTACGGTTGGCCAGTAGCGTCTGTCTTTCCAGTCGATCCAGAAATCCCAGTCTCCCATCAACAGCATGGTATGAATGTGATAGGCTCCTAGCAAAACGCAGAAAAAGATAAATAATAGCAGCCAGTTCAGCACACTCGCAGCTGCCGCGACCTCGCCGAATGAACGGAAGGCCGCCTGAACTTTGTCGCGCCTGTTGGGGACGTCTACGTCGGTGTAACTCATTGGGATTCCACTCCTTGTGTTGTCACATTCGCATGCATAACAGCTCTGTCTCCTCCAAAATTGTTCTGGCACGCTTTGCGAGCTTTTAGTTCAGGGACTGGCGGGGCGATCCTTATGGTCCTGTCGCCCAACACATTGACGTGTCTTCACCTTTTTTCCTTATCGAGCGGGAGGGGGCGCCAAGCGCACCACCGCCGGACTTTGGCGGAAGCCGCTCCGCAACGAGCGGCTTCCGCATTGGTAATCTTGCCGTTATTCCGCCGCGGCGGGCGCTCCGGCAGGGAGTGGGGAAGTCTCCTCATTGAATGAGCACTTCGCCTCAAGGCCACTCGCGATGATCACCTCGCGAAGGCGGCCGAGGATTTGCAGCGACACGCCGAAAACGGCGAGGGCGAACCAGCCGAAGAATACGAAGCCCCAATGCAAGGGAGCCACGAAGATTTCTTCCATGAACCAGAAAGTGTGACCCCATTCGTTCAAGCCGACATTCGGGAAGATCATGAACGGCCCGACAACGAACAGCAGGAATGGGACCGAGTATCCTTTCGCATAGAACGGGAGGCGGGTCTTCGCATACATGAAGGCGCCGCAACCCATGATGATGTAAATCGGATAACTCAGGTAGAACTCGAGAATATGGCTGGGCGTGAAGTCAGTGTCACGCACAACGGTCTGGTGCCAGGTGCCATCCTGTTCGGTAAAGAAGCTGGCACCCCAGTACACCGCGGTGGCATAGGCGGTGAGCCAAGCCATCAGGACGAAATACCGCCTGATCTCTTCGCGAGGAGTTACGTTCGCTAGATCGCGATCCCTGGTTTTCCAAAGATAGGCCATGACCCCTACGAAAGCCGCCCCCAGAGTCGGGAGCTCTATCCAAAGGACACTTAGCCAATAAGTCTTGAACTCGTCGCTGAACGAGTCCAGGCCGGCCGAGAAGCCGTAAATCTGCTCATAGACGCGAATCATCGAATAAAACGCGAACATGGCCACGAACGGCACCCAGATTATTTTCCAGTCGAAAACATCGGCGCCGAGTTTGCTTCCTCCGCCTTGTTCCGCGGCATCCCGGTGTTCGGTATCCGCAAGGCTTCCGCTCACGGTGCTCATGCGTTGACTCCTTCCAATCGATGTTGTTATTGGCGCTTATACCGTCCCCTTCGCGAGGCCTTGGGTACCGCACCGGCTCTAAGCCGAGAGGGTTAACCGCAAGAGCTGTGCCAAATCGAAAATCTCAAGAAGACTTGGCAGGGACTTCGAAAATCTCGCCCGGATTGCGTTGACTTTTGTCAAAGCCGCAGCAGCGAACCGCGATGCCGCGCGTGGGGGCGAACTGCCCTGCCAATACTGTATCAAATACCGCCAACTGTATTGTTTCAGAACAGGTCACTGTTTCATTTCTGTACAGGTCAGGGTCCGTCCACCGGGTTCATATCGGATTACGATGTTTTCCGGGCATGAGGCGGATGGGGGCGGATTTGATAAAGGTCAACGCAGTCCAGGTGAGATTCTCGAAGTCCCTGGCAAGCCTTCGGCAGCGGTTGAGCCCGCTTGGCACGAAGGTTGCTCTACCTACTCCGTGAGTTTGGTTTGAGTGTACTCTCACCGGGGAAGATAGAAGATGCTTGTTGGGGTACGGCAAACAGGACAGGCGCTTTACAGCCTGCTGCGCCTGGAAGCGGGGGCGCAATCGCTGCCAGCCTCGACTCCCTTCCTTTTAACAAGCCTTTCGCTTTATGGACTCAGCGAATTCGGATTGGCTTCGCTCGGCCACGGAACGGATGTCTCCTTGCTGGCCGGTTTCATTGCTGTCCTCCTGCTGGTGGTGCTGACTACGGTGGCGCTCTCGTTTGCAGGCTATCCGTCTCGCGTCATGCAGACGCTTTCCGCGCTGGCTGCCGCCGGAGCCGTGGTCGATTGCAGCCGCTTCATCCTGCAGCTTTTGCTCCAAGCCGCGGTGCCGGTCGCCAATCTAGGCACGTCCCTGCTCTTTCCGCTTCTGGTCTGGCACTTCCTCATTTGTGCCTACGTCTATCGCGGAGCGCTGGCGCGGGGGTCCTTTCACTCGCGGGGCCTTGCTCTCGCTTATGTACTCAGCCTTGTCGCATTGAGAAGGAGCCTTGATGTCTGGGCTTAAGCTTATTTCCAGGATCGGTTTCCAGCCGGACCATGCAACCAGGAGGGATAATTCCGGAGATTAATCCATCGCACTATCGTTAATCGTAACTATATAGTTAAACACAAGCAGCAAGCAGGGAGAGAAACAATGGGTGCTATACTCGAATTAGTGAATCTGGCGAGCACGCCAGTTGGGTTGGTTGTCACTGTAGTGGCCGCCGTCGGCGCTTTTTATTTCATGCGCTGGGTCCTGGCGGACTAGCGAGCCATCGTCGGCGAGCGATGCACAGCTTTACAGCGAGCACAAGCATAAACAAGAACGTATCGCTGAGCAAACAGTCCGCCGCAGTGTAATCGAAAAGGGGGCACGGTTTGCCCTCTTTCCAAGTCGTAGAGCCAAGACTGTAACCGATCTACAGAGCCATGTACCGCTCTGAAGGACAGGCGCGGCCGTTGCCACACATAGCGACGATAAGCTGCGAGGTATAGTTTTTATTGGCCAGCCCTATTGCCAAGGGAGGAAGGCAAGTTGCGGAAGACTTTGTTTGCCTTAGCGGTGCTTCTCGTGGCGCCGGGTGACGTGTTCGCGCATGCGGCTCTGGTCAAGTCCGTCCCAGGGAGCCGCGCGGTGGTATCGCGTTCGCCGGAGCGGGTCACGCTGTGCTTCAATGAAGCCGTCGAACTCAAATTCTCGTCGATCAAGGTCGAGGGTGCGAAAGGGGCGGCGGTAGCGGTTGGCGAGTTGAAGCCCGGCGAAAGCCCGCAGTGCCTGGAGGCGGGCATGCCGGGGCTTAGCGCCGGCGTCTACACAGTGCGGTATCGCGTGCTGTCGAAAGACGGTCATACGGTCGATTATGGCTATCAGTTCACGATCCAGGGGGATCGCGCAGGGCCATGATTGCGTTCCTCGCCGGGATGGCGAAGGCTGCCGGATACGCAACCCACGCAGGATCGTTCGGTGGAATAATTTTCTTGTTCCTGGCCGGGCCGGCCGAAGACCCGTGTTCCTTGCGCTGGCGCCGGCGGATCGTCGCGGCGCTACCCTGGCTGGCGGCGGGATACGCGGCCGCCTTGATGGCGGCCGGGCTGACTGAGGCCAGCTTGATCGCGGGCATAACTCTTCCCGAGATTTTGGTCCAGCCAGACCGGCTTGGGGATTTCGCGCTTGGCACGCGGGTAGGCTTGGTGGCGACCCTGCGCCTTGCGGCCGCGCTGCTCATGCTGCTAGCGGCGATCGCCGTTGCGTACTTCAAGAAGGGATCGGCGGCGGCCTTGGCCGTCACGCTGCTTCTGGCGGCCATTGCACCCATTCTCGGGGCATTTGCCAGCCACGCCGCGGGGGACGATCAAGCCAGCTACCTTATGCCTGCATACATTGTCCATATGCTGGCGATGGCTTCCTGGGCCGGCGGGCTGCCGGCCTGGACTGCGCTTGCGTTGACGGCCGCCAGCGCCCCGGCGGGATCGGGGACTTTCCGGTACGCAGCCCGTGCGGCGCGCAGATTCTCTTTCCTCGCAACTGTCTGCATCGGCGCCGTTATTGCAACCGGCGTTACCTTGGCCATGAACTTCACAACGACGCAAGGCGATTTCCTCGGCACAGCCTACGGCCTTCTTTTATGCCTGAAGGTGGTACTGCTGATTGCTGTGCTGGCGGTGGCCTATAAGGTCCGGCAGCAGTTTCTCCCCATCATGGGGAGCGGCTCCGCATCCCGGGGGCTATATTCGGCAGCGGCGCGGCTGGTTGCCGTGGAGAGCGCCCTCGCGGGTGGCATTCTTGTGCTGGCAGGCATGCTTTCGCAGACGACGCCAGCGGCGCACGATGCGCCCTATTGGTGGCTGCCTGTCCGGATTTCGTGGGCCGCGACCTGGTCCGCGGGAAACGGCCAGATCCTCGCGGAAACGGGCTTCGGCGCCGCGGTGGCCGCTCTGGCCGCGGCTCTCTATTTCAGGAGGCGCCTTCGCGGATTTCTTGGAGCGGGCGTTGCCGCCGTTTTCCTTGCCGGCGCAGGCGCGGGGATTTGGTCGCTGTGCGTTCCCGCTTTTCCAGATACTTATGCACGTTCAACCGTTCCCTATCTCACCGTTTCAATCGCGGAAGGCATGGATCGCTTCCAGCGATACTGCACTACGTGCCATGGAAATGGCGGCTTGGGCGACGGGTCCACCGCAAGCTCGTTGAAGGTGCGTCCCGCCAACTTGACCGAACCGCACACCGCGCTGCACACCGCCGGAGACATGTTCTGGTGGCTGACCCGCGGCATACTCCAGAGCGGCATGCCAGCCTTCAGTGCGGAACTGACCGGACAAGACCGTTGGGATGTCGTCAATTTTCTGCGGGCTTTCTCGGAAGGCTTCCAGGCGCGCATCCTGACGCCGGATATCGCCGGGGGAAAGCCCTGGCTTGGCGCGCCCAACTTCTATTTCGAGGGAGAGGGAGGAGAACCCCTGGAACTCAAAAACTTTCGCGACCGCGTTAATGTGCTTCTCGTGTTCTCGCCCCCAGCGGCGGAAGGCGGCGTGGAGCGCATCCGGGAGTTGGCGCGGACGAGGGAGGCCCTCCGCGCAAGCCGGGTCGAAGTTCTCGTTGTCTCCGAAGATTCCAGCTTGCCAGACGATAAGCGCTTAATCCGTATCCGGAGCAATGCCCGGGAAATCGGAAGGGCTTATGAATTGCTGTCGCGCACCATCGCCAACCGCGGCGATGGCAACAGCCTTGGCATGCCGCGCCGGCAGATGGAGTTTTTGATCGACAGGTTCGGCTATATCCGCGCCCGCTGGATCCCGGAAGACGAACCGGAAGGATGGCAATCCTTGGAGCGCGTGCGCCAGCAAGCGGAACGCCTCAACCGCGAGCCCAGGATCAAACCGCCTCCCGACGACCACGTGCATTAGGACCGTCTAGCCGAACTTCGCAAAGAAGAAAATGAAAGGAAAGGAAACGCCATGAGAACATATTTCAAGCGCCATGCCGCTACTGTAGCGGCTTGTACGATTGCCGCCACGCTTCTTGCCCCGGCTGCATTCGCCCAACATGAGCACATGAATCACGGCGACGCCGGCGCGGTTCACCACCACGCCGCCTCGGCTCCCGCAGTGCTTGCGCCGCTCAAGATTCTGATGCCCGGAAATGGCGATATCGTCGGCGGCCGGCTTGCTATCGTTTTCGAGACCCCTGCCGATCTCGGTAAATCGACGATGGGCCATCATGCGGTGGGGGTACATCTGCACGTGGAAGCGGGCGATACGGTCTTAATGCCGTCGCAGGAGCAACTCGTCCGCCTTGGCGCAAATAGATATTTGTTCCTGTTCGATCTTCCCGCGCAGCCGGGGAACACGGAACTCCGCGTCTCCTGGGCCGGCACCGATCATAAAACGATACAATCATCCGTGCAAAAAGTGACTGTAACGGTAGCACCCGAGGGCGCAGCCTCAGAGTGATGTATCCTGCTTCCGCGTTTTCGGATGCGCTCCGGCGCTTCCGAAGCGCCGGGCCGTTGGCGGCGATGGCGCAAAATTTCCGGCGCAGGTGCGCCTTACGCGGAGATCCGCATAAGGCGCACTATCTGGAGTCCGGCTTCAACTGGAGTAAAGCCCCGCGGCGCGTGCGTTTTTCCGATCTGGAAACCGGCGAGAAGCTTGTGTTCCCGACAACCAGCTTCGCGCTGCCCGCCACTACTATCGCAGCCAAATCGAAAGACACCCCTCCAGCCCTCGAAACGGGGCCGGCGGTGCAGGAGTTAATTTTGCATTACATCGAGGCTCACAGCCGGCCAAGCAACCGGCGGGCAAAGCGCCAGTCTCAATGCCGTCTCGCGTCCTGGTATGTGAACAGCCCGATGCCCGCGATGACGAGCGCCGTGCCGGCCGCGTCGGCGGCAGTGAACGGCTCATCGAGAAACGCCATCGCCATGACGATGGTTGCAACCGGGCTGACGGTTCCGATCATGGAAACCGCCTGCGCGCCCACCCGCTCCAGCGCCGCGCTAATCATGAACGACGGCAGCACCGTCGAGGCGATGGCCATGACCGCCGACAGCCCGAGCACGCGCGGCGATGCCTGGACAAGCTGGTTGAGGCTGTTTGTGGCCGCGTAGTGCAGCATCACGCCGGCGCAGGCCGCGAGCATGGCAATGCTGGTAAAGAGGCGCGTGCCGATGGCCGCCACGAGCGGCCGTGCGATCAATTGGTAGAGGGCGTAGGTGAACGACGCGCAGAACACGAGAAAGGCGCCCAGCGCCACGTTGCCGCCCTTGGCCGTGGCGCCCTCGGCAAAAATGAAGACGATGCCGCTATAGGCGACGAACAGCGCGGCAAGGCCGCACAAGGTCAGCCGCGCGCCGAAGAACGCCGCGCCGAGCAGCGCCACGAACACCGGATAGGTCATCAGGATCAGCCGCTCAAGCTGCGCCGAGAGATATTGCAGCCCGGCGAAGTCCAGATAGCTGGAGAGGTAATAGCCCAGAAAGCCCACGAGCACGGTCTCGATCGCCAGACGCCCTGACGGCAGCGGCAGGCCCCGCGCGGTGTGGGCACGCAAGCCCATGATGCCGACGACCGCGTAGAAGGGCAGCGAAAACGCCATGCGCAGCGCCAGCAGCGTGATCGCATCGGCTTGCGGAACGCTTCCCTGTCCGTAAGCGAGCTTCACCAGAATCGCCTTCATGGAGAACAGGATGGCGCCGGTTGCGGCAAGGATATAACCGCCTCTGCGCCGGGAGGCGGAGACGGCGGACGGGACATGTAGAGCCATGGCATTACCAATGCGTGGCCCGTGCATTATTCGAGGATGTCCGCAAACTGCCAACCGCCTCGCCATCGTCACGAGCCGGTCGGAGGAAAGTGCAAGATTAGGCGTCCGTCCCGGCGATGTGACGAAGGGTAATAAGCCAGCCATGTTTGGCGCGGGAGGTCATGGCCGCGTCATAACATGCTCGCGGTGGGGTGGCGAGGCGGAAATTCGCATCTTGCGGAGCGGGGTGGCGTTTGCGAAATATTGAGACGTTCGATCCAGCCAACGGCCGCGCCCCCATGCACACAGACCCCATCCGCTATGTCGAACCCGTCTTCCGGCCGCCGAGCGAGGCGGAGTCGCTGATCCTGCCGCTGACGGACGGCTGCTCGTGGAACCGCTGCACCTTCTGCGAGATGTACACCGCGCCTCAAAAGCGTTTCCGGCCGCGCGAGCAGGAGGAGGTGCTGGAGAGCATCCGGGCTTGCGGGGCGGCGTTTGGCGGAGAAGTCCGGCGCGTATTCCTGGCGGACGGCGACGCGATGACGCTTTCGATGCGCCGCCTCGTGCCCGTGCTTGAGGCCATCCGCCGCGAAATGCCCGCAGTGCGGCGCGTGTCGAGCTATTGCCTGCCGCGCAACGTGCGCAACAAATCCGTGGAGGAGCTGAAGGAACTGGCGGCGCTGGGCCTCTCGATCGTCTATGTGGGCGTGGAGTCGGGCGACGATGAGGTGCTTGCGCGGGTTAATAAGGGCGAGACCTTCGAGAGCGCGCGCGATGCGCTGCAAAAGCTGGGCGAAGCCGGGATCAAGCGCTCCGTGATGATCCTCAACGGGCTGGGCGGGCAGGCGCTCTCGGCACAGCACGCGGCGAACTCCGCGGCGCTGATGAACGCCACGCAGCCCGAATATCTGGCAACCCTCGTGGTAAGCTTTCCCAAGGGCGAGGAGCGGCTGCGCGGCGGTTTTCCCGGCTGGGAGCCGCCCGGCGTGCTGGGGCTGATGCAGGAGATGGAGGCGTTCATCTCCGCGCTGGAGCTGAAACGGACCGTATTCCGCAGCGATCATGCCTCGAACTGGCTGGTGCTCAGGGGCACCCTCGGGGCCGACAAGCCTCGCCTCCTGGAGCAGCTGCGCGCGGCCATCGCTTCGCCTGAGACGGCGAAGCTGCGCCCCGCCTGGGCGCGCGGCCTTTAATCTCCCGCCCGCTGGCGGGGGCGGCTTACCCCTCACCCGGCCGCTTCGCGGCCACCCTCTCCCACAAGGGGAGAGGGTACGCGTACAGCGGCAATTGTTTAAAAACTGTTGCACATCCGCGGGGAGAAAACACAGCCGCGCCTTGAAAAAGCCGGAATAGCTCCGCCAGCCCTTGACCTTAACGAGCATGGTTTGCTTGTTCGCGCGCAACTGAATCGAGACCATGGGCAACTGACAGCAATGGCAAACGACTATTCCCCAGCGCAGAGCTTCACGGCGGATGCCACGGTGGCTGGCCCTGCCGGCACCCACAATTTCCGCCAGGCGATGCAGTCCACGATGCGGGCGGCAGCCGGCTGGCTCATCGAGCGGCAGAAGCCCGACGGCCATTGGGTGGGGCGCGCCGAGAGCAACTCCTGCATGGAGGCGCAATGGTGCCTCGCGCTGTGGTTCCTGGGGCTCGACGATCACCCCCTGCGCCGGCGGCTGGGCAACGCGTTGTTGCAGACGCAGCGGCCGGATGGTGCCTGGCAGATCTATTACGGCGCGCCGAATGGCGACATCAACACGACGGTGGAAGCCTATGCGGCGCTGCGGTCGCTAGGCCATCGCGACGACGAGCCCGCGCTCGTCAAGGCGCGCGAATGGATCGAATCGAAGGGCGGCTTGCGCAATGTCCGCGTCTTCACCCGCTATTGGCTCGCACTGATCGGCGAATGGCCCTGGGAGAAGACGCCCAACCTGCCGCCGGAAGTGATCTGGTTCCCGCTGTGGTTCCCGTTTTCGATCTATAATTTCGCGCAATGGGCGCGCGCGACGCTGATGCCGATCGCGGTCCTTTCGGCGCGCCGGCCGAGCCGCCCCCTGCCGCCTGAAAACCGGCTCGACGCGCTGTTCCCCGGCGGGCGCGAGGCATTTGGCTACGAACTGCCCAAGAAGGTTGGCGCGGGCGCATGGGACGCCTTCTTCCGCGGTGCCGACAAGGTGCTGCACGCCTTGCAAGAGACCGGGCACGCGCTCGGCGTGGGGCTGTGGCGCGGCGCGGCCATCCGGCACACGCTCGAATGGATCGTCAAGCACCAGGATGCCGATGGCGCCTGGGGTGGCATCCAGCCGCCATGGATTTACAGCCTGATGGCACTGCATGTCGAAGGCTACGCGCTCACCCATCCGGTGCTGGCCAAGGGGCTCGACGCGCTCAACGATCCAGGCTGGCGCGTCGACGAGGGCGAGGGGACCTTCATCCAGGCCACCAACAGCCCCGTCTGGGATACGATGCTGGCGCTGCTCGCCTTCGACGACGCGGGGCTTTTGGAAGAGTATCCCAAGGAGGCCGGGGCGGCGGCGCAATGGCTGCTCGACCGGCAGGTGCGCGTTCCGGGCGACTGGTCGGTGAAGCTGCCCCACGTGAAGCCAGGCGGCTGGGCGTTCGAATACGCGAACAATGCCTATCCCGACACCGACGACACCGCCGTTGCGCTCATCGCGCTGGCGCCGTTCCGCAACGATCCGGAATGGAAGGCGAAGGGCATCGAGGAGGCGATCCGGCTTGGCGTCGATTGGCTGATCGCCATGCAAAGCCAGGGCGGCGGCTGGGGCGCCTTCGACAAGGACAACGACAAGAAGCTCCTGACCAAGATCCCCTTCTGCGACTTCGGCGAGGCGCTCGATCCGCCCTCCGCCGACGTGACGGCGCATGTCGTCGAGGCGTTCGGGAAGCTCGGCATCTCGCGCGATCACCCCTCCATGGTCCGCGCGCTCGATTGGCTCCGGCGCGAACAGGAGCCGGGCGGCGCATGGTTCGGCCGCTGGGGCGTGAATTACGTCTACGGCACTGCCGCGGTGCTGCCGGCGCTGGCGGCCATCGGCGAGGACATGACGCAAGCCTATATCGGCCGCGCCTGCGATTGGCTGGTTGCGCATCGGCAGGAAGATGGCGGCTGGGGCGAAAGCTGCGCGTCCTACATGAACGCCGGCGATGCTGGCCGCGGCACTACGACCGCCTCGCAGACAGCCTGGGCGCTGATGGCGCTGCTCGCCGCCAACCGCCCGCAGGACGCGGAGGCCATAGAGCGCGGCTGCGCGTTTCTGGTTGAGCGGCAGACGGCCGGCACCTGGGATGAGCCCGAATACACCGGCACAGGCTTCCCTGGCTACGGCGTCGGTCAGACGATCAAACTCGGCGATCCAGAGCTGTCCAAGCGCCTCATGCAAGGCCCCGAGCTATCGCGTGCCTTCATGCTGCGCTATGGCATGTACCGGCATTATTTCCCGCTCATGGCGCTGGGGAGGGCGTTCCGAGCGCGGCCAACGCTGGTGGCCGGTGCGCAGGCCGGGCCAGAGCATGCCCGCGCAAGTCAGGCGAGCAAGCAGCAAGACACAGAGCTTTCCAAGCGCCTCATGCAGGGCCCCGAGCTGTCGCGCGCCTTCATGCTGCGCTGGGACCTCTACCGCCAATATTTCCCGCTCATGGCGCTCGGAAGAGCCTTGCGGAGACGGTTGGCACAGCCCTGATGCCTTGCAAAGCCTGCTTTTTATGACGGCCGCCGGAAGTCCCGGCACATCCGGCGTGCCTTATAGGCAGGCGCGGTTTGCGACAAGCATGGCTGTTGCATGTATCGTATTGCGCGCGTTCCTCCGCACTCGGCTTCCCAGGGCTCGCGCCCGCACGCTGACGGCACCTGCCTCAGGATTCGTCCGTTTCGCTCTTGCCGCCGGCTGCGCTTGAGCGGATTTCGGACGGGGTCGCGCCGAATTGACGCCGGAACACACGGTTGAAATAGGACAGGTCGCCAAATCCGGTTGCGAAAGCGATGGCGCTGATGGGCACGGCCGCGAGGCTCGGATTGGTTAGCTTTTGCCGCACCCGCTTCAGGCGGTTTGTCAGCACAAACTGAGTGAAAGGCATGTCCTCAGTAAGCATACGGTGTAGGCCGCCTTG
>PMBZ01000209.1 GCA_003153975.1 Hyphomicrobiales bacterium | reverse complement strand
CTACGCACAAGTTGAACAGAGCCACTATAATAGGGACGCAGGCGGTGGGAACGGTTTATTAACCCGCGATCCGGGTGCTGGAGCTGGAGCTAGAGGGGCGGGGGCATGGGCAATTCCATTGGTACAGGATCGCCAGGACGTGACGGGAGACGTGCCGTCAGGCCCGCTCTGCCGCGAGTTGAGGAAAAGCCGCGCGGGCACGCGGCTTTTCCTCCGGGAGAGGCCTTTAGAACTTTACGGTCAGGCCGAGGTTGAACGACCTGCCCATGCCCGCCACCGGGGTGTGCAGATCGCTCTGCGTCTTCGCCTTGTAGTCGGCGTAGTCGATGCCGCCGAGGGGCGAGTAGTAGAGCTGGTCGAACAGGTTGGTGATGCCGGCGTCCAGCCGGATATTGCCGAACTCGTAGGACGAGCGCAGATTGACGAGCGCATAGGCGGGTGTTGTTGGCTCTATGCGCAGCGTGTCGACATCGCTCTTGGCTTCAACGCCTTGAACCTCGATCGCGTTCGTCCAGACGCCGCCGTAAAGGCTAACCTTGTCCTCGATGGCCACCCGCGCGTTGAACGGCATCATGTGGTAGAGGCTGCCGCCCGTATCCATCCGCCGGCCATGCACATAGCCCGCCACGCCTGCCAGGCTGACCGTGCCGAAGTCCGCACTTTGCAGGAGCTGCGCGCTGCCGGAAATGTTGACGCCGTACAGTTCCGCGTCGTGGTTGGCAAATTGCAGGACTCTGGCCGGGCTCGACATCATCGTGGCAAGGTAGTTCACGTCGATATAGTCCTGGACGTAGGTGTAATAAGGCGTGACCTTAAACTCCCAGGGGCTTTGCCGGTCGCCGTGCCATGCCGCCGTGACGGCCGCCGTATTGGCGGTCTCGGGCTTCAGGTCGAGGTTGCCCACATAGCCGTTGGCATCGCCGAACCAGCCGATCATGCTGGACGCCATGTAGCCGTGGGACCAAGCATAACGCTCGTAAAGGTCGGGCGAGCGCGTTTTGCGCGAATAGCCGAATTCGAAAGCCGAATTGGCGTCCGCTTCGTAACGCGCGAGCGCCGTTGCGTCGAAGTTGACATCGGTCTTGGCGTGCGGCCGGCCGTTAAAGTCGTTGGCGTCGGTTCCGTAGCGGACGAAGGGATACTGTGCCGCGGTGACGTTGCTGTAGCCCACTACATCGCCCGTATCCATCCACACGGTGTCGTTGCGCACGCCAACCAATGTGCTCCACTGCCGTGTCCATTTCCGCTCCCATTCGGCGAAGGTGCTGAGCACATTGCGGCTGCCGTCCTTGATGTTCCAGAACGTGCCGCAGCACATGCCTGGATACATCATGCCGACCGGCGGCCACCACTCGTTGTAGGTCTGGCCGTGGAACTCGTTGCCCACGCGGATCTTGTCCTGGCGCGAGGCAAGGAACTCAAGCTTGAGGCCATAGCCGAAGTCCTCGCCGTCCGTGAACATGGGCATGCCGGTCGTTGGCGTGCTGCCTGCCGGCACTTTGTCGGTCAGGAAGTTCATGTAGTGGGCGACATGGTGGTAGTAGGCGTTGGCGTCGATCTGGGTTGTGCCGGAATGGCCCTTGTAGCGCAGATCGGCTTCCTCGCCCCTATTGCCGGGAACGCTTTGATGGCTGTCGCCCATGTCCATGCGCTGGTTGACGAAGCCTTGATAGGGGATGACCTGGATCGCCGCATGGGCGGTGAACAGGTCGCTGCCGTTGCGCGCGGAGAGCGTAATAGCGTGGTTCTCCGCCTCCCAATCGGTCGAGCGCACCACCGCACCGTTGTTGCCGCGGTGGTAATCTCCGGCCTTGGACCACGCACCCTCGTATTTCACCGAAAGGTTCTGGTTCGCCACCTCTGCATTGCCGGAGACGCCGAAGGCATTGTTGTTGCTGTTATAGAAGGAGGAGATGGCGCCCGCGGTCCGCACCTCGCCATCGTGAACGGCGAAGCGGGGGGCTGGCGGCTCGATGAACACGCTGCCGGCGAGGCTGTCGCCTCCCTTGCTGACCGGCGTCACGCCCGAAACCACCTCGACCTTGCCAACCATGGCAGGGTCCATATAGGAGAGCGGCGGGTTCATGTGGTTGGCGCAGGCCGACGTGACCGCCGCGCCGTTCACCATGATCTTCACGCGCTCGTCGTTCAAGCCGTTCATGACGGGCAAGCCGGAAACGCCACCGCCCTGATAGACGGCCACGCCGGGGGCGGCGGCCAGCAAAGAGGCTACGTCCTTTTCGGCGGGGTGCTCCGCAGCCAGCTCATGGCCGGAGAGCACCGTGTCCGAAAGCGGGCGGGCCAGCCCTTGTGTGCCAACACCGTCCTCGCGATGGGCATGCTGCCCAGCCTCCGCCGGCGCCGGACTTTGCACGGGCCTTTTGGCCTTGGCGGGTTTTTGCTTCTTCTGCTGCACTTCGACGTTCGGCAGGTTTTGCGCGGACGATTGCGCGATTGCCGGCAAGGCGTACAGCCCCGCGGCTACGGTGCATCCCAGCACCGCCACGATATGTTTCGACATGAAAACGATCCCTCGGACATACTGCTCTGCGGCGCGCAAGGCTCAGCGGGCCAACGCGCGTCACGGCGGATAAGGCGGCCGGTCAGGCAGCGCTTGGAGGACCGCGTGTGAGGGGAAGGGAATATCTGGCCGCAGGTAGCAGCTCAAGTTTCGGGAAAGCAACGTGCGCTACGAAGAAGGCCTGCGGAATACGTAGCACCGCGGCATCGCTTGCAGTCAGGGCATGGGCAGAGGCGAGGCCTAGGCAGATCGGACATGGCTTGGATGTTCTGTCCTGATCTTTGCTGGGGAGCCCCTGATCGGAGCCGTTAGCGCCTGCCTCGCTGTCAACGTGACAGATGATGCCTTGATCGAAGCCTGCCAGTGCGGCCAGCTCTGCGGGGATTGCGTGAAAGCGAACGACGTTGTGGCGCGCAATGGTGGCGGCATGCAGCAAAATCCCTGCGACCGCTAGCCAGCCTACCCAACGCCGGAAACCCATCCCTACTCCTTAGCGCACAAGGCCCAGCCAAACTCACCTCTCCTTTTCGGAAAGCCCCAGGGGATTGGCCGGGTATTTTCGAGGCTTACTTTTTCGCGATTACACACTGCAAGCAGACAAGCTCGCGCCGGCGTGCGGCGAAATGCCGCAGCCTGCGCTTGCGATCGCCGGGAGGCCGGGGGCCGCCCCCTGAAATGAGCCTGACAGATATGGCGGGGCGGTCAGAACCATAAGAACGGCGCTCTGCCCAGCCCTTCTTCCATTGGAAGAAGGACAGGATGAAGGGAGGCCTATCCTGTGGAAATCCTACCGGCGGTTCAGTACGCGGCCGGCGATGGCGTCGAGCTTTGCCAGAAGTGCGGGGTCGCGCGCTTCGGGGGCGGTGATGATTGCGTGCTCCAGCGCCCGGTCGGAACCAAGCGGGCAAGGCTCATGCCCGTGCGGGAAATCCGCCGCTAGCCGCGCCACAAGCCGGCCGGCCTTCTCCGAGTTTTCCTTCATCACCCGCAGGATATCGGCAATGTCCACGTCGGTGTGGTCGTCGTGCCAGCAGTCGAAATCCGTCACCATGGCCACGGTCGCGTAGCAAAGCTCCGCTTCGCGGGCGAGCTTCGCCTCGGGCATGTTCGTCATGCCGATCACGCTGCACCCCCACGAACGGTAGAGGAAGGATTCCGCCCGCGTCGAAAATTGCGGCCCCTCCATGACGATATAGGTGCCGCCACGCGAATGCGGGATGTTCTCCGCCTTGGCCGCCGCCTCCAGCCGGTCCGCGAGCCTGGGGCTGACAGGATCGGCCAGCGCCACATGCGCCACGCAGCCCTTGCCGAAGAAGCTCTTCTCGCGGGCAAAGGTGCGGTCGACGAACTGATCGACGATGACGAAGGTGCCGGGCGGCAGGTCCTCGCGCAGGGAGCCGCAGGCCGAGATCGAAATCAGATCGGTCACGCCTACCCGCTTCAGCACGTCGATATTGGCCCGGTAATCGATCGCCGAGGGCGGATAGACGTGCCCTGCTCCGTGGCGGGGAATGAATGCGATCGGAAGGCCCCCGATCTCGCCCAGATGCACTGCGGAGGATGGCTCGCCCCAGGGCGAGGAAACTGCCGCCTCTCGCTTGTTCTCAAGCCCTGGCAGATCGTAAAGCCCCGAGCCGCCGATAATCCCCAGCACCGATTTCGTCACTGCCGCCTCCGTCAAATCCCAGCAACCGCGAAGCGGCAAATGGAAACGTCATCGCGAGAGGCCACAGGCCCCGTACGGTGGCGCGGCACCTGGATTGCTTCCGGCCGCGCTCCGCTCGCCGTCGCAATGACGGGGCCTATGGCCGGGCTTCACCCGATTGTCAAGCCGCCAGCTCGATGTAATAAAGCGAATGCACCCACTTCGCCTCCTCTTCCTCGGTTTTCTTCTCGTCCGGCCCCAGTTGGCGCATCGCGTAGAGGGGGCCGAACTGGCCGATGGCGAAACCCTGGCCATTCTCTTCCATCGCGAGGATCCACTGCTGGCTTTCCACGTCGGCAAGCGTGAGATCGGCGGCATAGCCGTCGAGCGCGGACAGCCGCGCGGTTTTCGCCGTGGCATCTGGAGCAGCAACCGCCAGAACCTCGTGCAGCAACGGCCCGCCGGCGGTCATGTCGTGGCCGTACACGCTCGCCGTCACGGTTTTCCGGGGCATGCCCGCCAACTCGTTCGCGGTGAATTGCCGCGCCTTTTGGAAGGCGGCGTTGTTGTGGTTGAGCAGCCGGTCGCGATCGGGGTCCAAAGCCCCCCGGTTCGGCGCGCCAACAAGCCCGCCGACGGTCAAGATCGTAAGCCAGCCGGCGCAACCGGCCCCGGCCGCACGCGCGGGCGTCAATGCGGGCAGCATCGCCACGCCGGCGGCAAGCCCCAAAACGCTACGCCTGCGCAATATCGGCGCTGAAATCATATGTCCTCTCCCAATTCGCCATGAATAGCGCTACCTTAGCGCTCAACTACGGGCGGAAGGCACGTGAAATGCGTTCCACCTTTGCCTTATCGCGCTTATATGATGGTTGCGGGACAGTTTGCAGCCGCACGGCAGTTTTTCCCAAGCTTTTGGGAGCCCGCCAGGAAAGGCCCATGGAAGTCAGATGCCCTTGAATTGTTGTGGAGATGCCCATCAGATTGCCGTCGAGCGCGCACTATCGGAGTTCCGCGCCGCAAGGCCCGTGGCCATCCGGTCGGGGGAACTGCTTATCCTTGCCTTTCCCGCCGAGGGGCTGACCGAAAGGCAGGTCGCGTTCCTGCAAGGGGCTGGGCGCAACGCACGGCTCATCATTCCAGGAGAGAAGGCGCGCTCGGCCCAGGCGTGGAACGATGCCGCCGCCGCCGTGCACCTGCATCCCCTGACCCTCGAAGCCATCGAGGAGACCATCGGCCACCGCCACGAAGGCACGCTCAACGGCGCCAGCCCCTACCGTCCCGTCCTCGCGGCACCGAGCCGGGCAGAACTCGCGGCACTGGCGCTTGCCAACCTCTCGCTCCTGCTGCCAGCCGTGGCCGTGGCGGATGCGAACGCCGGCGATCTTGAGCGCGCCTCCATCCTTTCCGCCGGCGCGGGCGACATCCTGGACTTCCGCGACCGGGAGGCACGCTCGCTCAAAATCGTTGCCCGCACCCGCGTTCCGCTTGAGGGCGCCGGAACGTGCGAATTCGTCATCTTCCGCGGCGGCGACGGCTTCCGCGATCAGATCGCGGTCATTGTTGGCTCGCCCCCACCCGGCCGGCCGGTGCTCGTGCGCATCCACTCAGCCTGCCTGACCGGCGACCTGTTCGGCAGCCTCAAATGCGATTGCGGCGACCAGCTCCGGGGCACCGTGCGGGCCATGAGCGAACAAGGCGGCGGCATCGTGCTCTATCTGGACCAGGAGGGGCGCGGCAACGGCATCGCCAACAAGATGCGCGCCTATTGCCTGCAGGAGGAGGGCTTCGATACCTACGACGCCGACGAGCTTTTGGGCTTCGGTCAGGATCAGCGCCGCTTCGACTTCGCGGCCGGGATGCTGAAGCTGCTCGGCTTTACCTCGGTGCGGCTCATGACCAACAACCCGCGCAAGGTGGCGGCCCTTCGCGAGGCGGGGCTGGATGTGGTCTCGACCCACCGCGTGCTGGCGCGGCAGACTGCCCATAACGCGAAATATCTGGCCGCCAAGCGCGACAAGGGCGGGCACCTCTTGGGCGATACCGCGCTCGATGTTATCGAGCTGGACGATAGCCTGAGCCCGGCGGGGCCGCGGTCCTAGTGGCCTGATCTGCGGACTAGCTTGGAGAATCTCCGGAAGACGTGTCGAAATCTCTAACGGCTGGCATCAATCCCGAGTCGCCGCGTCCGTCCGCACGGCCCAGCGCAGCCGCGCCGAGCGTGCACGCGGGTTGGCGGCGGTCTCCGCCTCCGAAGGCTCGATACCGTGGCGGTCCTTGAGTTCGAAGGTTGGCGCTGGGCCTTCCGGCACGGCAGGGAGATAGCGCGAGGCATGCGCCCGCCGGCCCGAGCGCTCTGCCAGAAAGGTCTTTACGATGCGGTCTTCGAGGGAGTGGAAGCTTACCACCGCAAGCCGCCCACCCGGCTTCAAAATGCGTTCGGCGGCGGCGAGCGCGCGCTGAAGCTCGCCCAACTCGTCGTTCACATAGAGGCGCAGCGCCTGGAAAGTGCGTGTCGCGGGATGCTTCGCCTCGCCCGGCTTGCGCCCCAGCACGCGCTCCACCAGACCGCCAAGCTGCCCCGTACGTTCGAACGGCGCCGCCGCCCGGTCTTTGACAATCGCCGCCGCAATAGCCCGCGAACGCCGCTCCTCGCCGAGCCCGAACAGGATGTTCGCGATCTCTTCCTTCTCGAAGGTATTGACCACATCGGCCGCGCTTGGCCCCGTCCCCGACATGCGCATGTCGAGCGGCCCGTCGCGCATAAAGGAGAAGCCGCGCTCCGCCTCGTCGAGTTGCATGGAGGAGACGCCGAGATCGAGCACGACGCCATCCACCCGGTCCCAGCCGGCGGACTGCGCCGCCTCCTCCATAAGCGAGAACGGCGTTTCGATCAGCTTGAGCCGCCCGCCATAGGAAGGTTCGATCCCGCGGCCAGCCGCAATGGCCGCGGGATCGCGGTCGAGGGCCAGCACGCTGCAATCCGCCGCATCGAGGATTGCGCGGGCATAGCCCCCCGCACCGTATGTGCCGTCAATGAAGCGTTCCGCCCCCGCAGGCGTGAGCGCTCTCAGCACTTGCTGAAGGAGCACAGGGATGTGACGGACAGGTTCGCAAATGGAAGGCTGGCCCTCTAGCGGCCTTCCCCTGTCCGTCACTTCCTGTTGGCCCCCTCGTTTGCGCCGCTTCATCAGCGGCTCCCCGCGCCGAGCCCTTTGCGAAGCGCAAGCGCCTGTTCGCGCGCGCTTTCGCGAAACTTTTCATAAGCTCCTGGCTCCCAGATCTGAAACTTGTTGCCAAAGCCAACGAAAACCGCCGTGTCCGTGATTCCAGCATGCTCGCGGAGCCGCTTGGGCAAAATGGTCCGTCCGTCCGGGTCCACTTTGAGCTTCTCGCATTCGCCGAAATAGACCAGCTCAAGGGCTTCGCGAAGTGCGGACCCCGTGGGCTGCCGCCCGACAATGCCTTTAATCTCCTCGACCAGACGCGTACCGCCAGCCTCGATCGTGTTGCAGTCCAGGTGCGGGTAGCAGTGAATGTCATCGGCGCCCTCCTGGGCAAGAACCGCGCGAAATGGAGCCGGGATGGCGACACGCCCCCGTGGATCGATCTTGCTTTCAAAGCGCGAGGCAAATTCATCCATCTCCCAAGCCTACGCTTCCGCCAACTAAGTACACGGACGGCCGCGCACCGCAGTTTCCTCTAACCTTCAACCACGACCCCAATTTTACCCATAAAATCCCAGAGCGGGAAAACCTACAAATTCGAGCGCATCGTCAATGTTAGAGCTATAAAAGTGTGATAAAGCTGTGCATAAATCGGCATTCCCCCAAAAATCCGGAATGGATCGGAGGGAGAAACCCTGTGCGCAGTGGCCGTGCGCGACAAAAGCCTTTAACTCCCTCCGAATCGCCCCCTTCCGAACGGGCATTTATGGGATAGCATGGGTATCGGTGGGCGTCAAGCCCCGCCGCAACGTCCGCGCGCGAATTTCGAGTAAAAGCCGCCGCGCCCGCCTTTTTCCGCCTTCCAGCGGCCGGGCGCTCAAGTCTTGATGTGGAATCGGAGGGTTGGCAAAGGCTGCGCGTCGCAGTTCGGCGCGGCCGATTCGCGGTCTAGCTTGCGTTACGCTTCAGGAATGCTTGGATCGCGGCAACTGTGTCTTCCGGCTTTTCTTCTTGGGGCATGTGGCCGCAATGCGTGAAAAGCGCCAACTCGGAGGAGCGCATTTCCTCATGAAGCCGCAAGCCCAAAACCACGGGCACGACCTTATCCTGTTGGCACCAGACAATAAGCGTGGGCAGCTTGATGGTCTTATAGCGAAGCGCGATCTCGTCGATATTTTCCGGGATCAATTGCTCGATGGTTTTCGTCAAAGCGTGCTTGGCGGCGGATGAGTAAAGCGTGTTCGCGTACTCGGCGACGTCTTGCCCCGAGATTTTGTCCTGGTCGTAATAGGCAAGCCGCAAGCCCTGCCCGGCCTGGATCTCCGGCGGCACCAGCGTCATGCCGATATCGCCCACCATCGGGATCTGCAGGAGCTTGAAGAAAATCGGGATCGGCTGCCGGTAGGCGATGGTGTCGATCAGCACGATGTTGCGGATGCGCGGCTTCTTTTCCTGCGCGGCGTTGAGCGCCAGGGTGAGCGTGATGCCACCGCCATAGGAGTGTCCGATCACGGTCAGGTCGCGAAGGTTCTCCTGCTCGATGAAGGCTTGGACGGCTTCGGTCTGGTCCTGGATGGAGTAGCGGTCGTCCAGGGGCTTATCCGACGCGCCGAAGCCGCGCAGATCGATGGCTATAACGCGGTGGTTCTTGGAAAGCTCCGGCAGGATCGCATGCCAGGTGTAACTCGACGTGGCGAAACCGTGCAGGAGAAGGATCGGGCGGCCCTGCCCGCTTTCGATCACGGCCAGCTTCAGTGGCCCCGACGGGGTTCTCACGGTTCTGAACTGAACCTCGGAGTCGTGATTGGCCACGAACGGCGCGCAAGAGCCGAGCGCCGCCGCCAGCGCCATCATCCATCCCAACAAAAAGACGCGCCGCATATCCCGCCAACCCAAAAAGCTTTTCCCGCTTGCCGCGCTCACACTTAAGTGTCAAGCAGACATTTCTGTGACAGGCCGGTTTATGTCTTCACGAAAAAGACATGTGACAATTCGATGAAAAAGCGAGGGATCGATCCAGAGTGCAATAGCATTAAGCTGTTGAGTGTATGGCTTTGTCGAGTTCGTGTAATGCGTGGCCAAATCGGGATGACGCTCGCTGCCTTTGCCGTGGCAGCGCCGGCAAACGTGGCTTGCCTGGCGGATGGGATCGATGCGCCGCAGCCCCGCATCGAGGTTTACACCGGCGCAAACTACGACGGGCGCACAGGTAACCTCACCTCGTCTCTCATTTGGGGTGTTTTCAGCCCCGTAACCCAGCCCGGCTTCCGGCTCAAGCTCGACGGTATCGCCGACCTCTATGGCGAGACGAACGCCCCTCTGTTCTCCAGCAAGTTCATGGCCGCCGATCTAAAGAATGTAAGCAACCTCATGGCCGGCTACCAGTTCAACTACGGACGGGGCACGATCAAGCTCTATGCAGGCGCCGCCTATGAGGTGGAAACGAGCAGAAGAGAAATTTTTTACGTCAGCATGGTCACGCAGGATAAGGTTTGGGGCGCTGCGGCGGCACTCCAGGCCTATTGGCCGGTGAGTGAACGCATGTGGGCCTCGCTCGACATGACTTGGGTGCAGCCGGATCAGTCGGCGTGGATTTACTCCCGGTCCGCCTATGAATTCTACCGGGGCGACGGGGGGCTCAGGATTGGCGCGGGAGCGGAGGCCAATTTTACGCTGGCCGGCGATTACAAGGAGGGAAGGGCCTTCGGCGCTTGCAAGACATTTTTCCGCGGCGGAGCCCTTCTCAATCTACGCTACGGCTCGAACGATCTGTCGTTGTCGGCCGGCCTGTCGCAGGCAACCGGCGAGGATGTCCTGCGGCCCTATGCTGGAATTAGCTATGGCAGGCAATTTTAACCTGTTCTCCCCAAAGGCGGGAGGCGCGTCTCAATTCGAAAGACTGGCGCTGCCGAGGGCCGAAAAATTCAGAGCCGCCACGGTGCCCGAAAGCCCGATGCTGGAAGAAGCCGGCGCGGCCCCAGACGAAACCGGCGCCATTTCACTCGCATCTTCCTCGGGTCTGACCGTAAGCTTGCCTGCGATTTGGCCGCCTGGCCTGGCGATGCGCAGTGCCCCCGCGATACGGTTGCCCGACGCTTCGCCGTCGAGCTTAAGCGCCACCGCGGCGGGCGTGATCGTCCCCTCCATCGAGGCTGCGGTGAACGGAAACGAACCGGAGTTCAGCTCCCAAGGAGCCTTTCCATGCCCGAACGCCTCGCTCAAACGCTTCGCCACCTCGCCATCGAGCGTTCCGCCGGCCGGAAATGCTAGGTCGAAGCTGCCTGTGGCTGCCTTGGCTTCTGGAGCGAGCGGCGCGTCCTTGAAGGGCATTTCCAGCGCGAGGCGAAGAGACATCGGCCCGCTGACCGCGATCGGCCATGCAGCGGCACCGGCAAGCGCCTCCGAATCGAGGCGGCTTCCGCTTGCGCTGACCGATAGCGTGTTGGGGTGCCGGGTATCGTAATCCAGCCTGCCTGCGATCTTGCCGCCGAAGATGGACAACTCCGCGATGTCGATGCTGAGGAGGTCCGCCCGCGAGGTGAGCGCCAAGGCGAGAGGCCCTGCCTCGTATATGCCGGCGCGAAGGTGCTCGGCGGATATCCGCATGTCGAAATCCGCGCGCCCGGCACCGCCCAGGCCGGCCCGGATCAACGCCCGGAGCGCGCCGGTGACGCTGGTGCCGGCACTTCCGCCGTCCGCCCCGGCGGGCATCCATTCAATCGTGTCGTAGGCAAGCGTGCCTTCGGTGAGCGCCCGCCCGTGCCGCGTGGCGATTATGAGCGCTCCTTTCGCGCTGCGGCCGTCGAAACCTATCGCGGCTCCATCCAGGCTCAGGCGCCCGCCGGCCCACGTCAAGTCCCCCGCAATGGAGATGCCGTGGCCTTTTTCCCAGGGTGCGATGGCGGCCACGATCTTTTCCGCGGCAGGGTGCCCGGGAGCTGCCTTGAGCTGGATCGCCCCGATCGCCATGGCCCCGGCATGGCTCAGGTCGCCCCGGAACGATGCTTCGAGGCCCTGGTCTCTGAGATAAAGCGTGAAGCCGGATGAGTCCGGGCTGCGGGTGACGCCAATCGTCCCGGCACTGACGCGGGAATAGGCGCGGCGCTCGCCACTCGCGGCAACGAACGTGCAGTTTCTCAGCTCAAGCTGGCCGAAGCGGCTCAACTCCGCGAAAGCCGCGGCCGTGCCGGCTACTTCGAGCCCGGAATAACGATCCGGCTTGGATGGAGCTGCGTGCCGGTTCAAGACGAGCTGGGGCGCCTCGACGGCAACCTTCTTGAACTCGATCCGTCCGCGAAGCAGCGACGGCACCCTGAGAATGGCGGTCACGGACTTCGCGTCGATCCGGCCCACAGGGGCAAGCCGCGGCGTCGCCTCGAAGCGCACGCCATTGGCTTCGATCGAAAGCGAGGTGAAGCTCTTGATGCGAAGCGGCCCATGGATGGACACCGGCCCTCCGCTCCACTGGGATAGGCTTTGAACGAGGCGGTCTCTGACCGCCCGGTCCTCGACCAGGAAGGGAAGCGCCGCCGCGAACATCACGGCGATCAGGCCGAAACCGGCCGTGCCGCGAATAAGCCATTTCAGCGCGTATCGCAATTTTGAAGCGAGTTTGTGCATGTTCCAGCAAATCCTGGGTGGACATCGGCGCCGGAGCCGTCAAAAATCTCTAGCACAGGCCATGCCACATCGCCCGGATAGGTGATCGTTAAGGTTTAAAAGGTTTTTTTGGCGGTGGCGAGTCTGGACTCGGGAGCGTACACATGAAAACCATGCCACTCTGGCCGGCTTCTGCGCAGGCCGCGAACCGTTCGTCGATGGCACGGTTCATGGCGGAGGTCAACTCCGCTTTCGGGGCCGGTTGTACGGCATACGCCGATCTTCATGCCTTCTCCATCCGCGAGACCGAAGCCTTCTGGTCGAAGGCCTGGGATTTCCTGGGTGTCATTGGAGAGCGCGGAAATGGGCCGGTTTTCAGGCCGGGCGAGCATTTCCAGGATGCCAAATTTTTCGAAGGCGCCCGGCTCAACTACGCCGAGAACCTTCTGCGCAAGAGCGGCGACAGCCCGGCCCTGATCTTCCGGGGCGAGAACGAACGCCGGGAAACGGTGAGCTGGGCCGGCTTGCGGGCGGCGGTCAGCCAGGCACAGCAGGCCATGCGCGCGCGCGGGATCGGCGAGGGCGACCGGGTCGCGGCGCTCATGCCCAACATGCCCGAAGCCATTGTTGCCTTCCTCGCGGCCTCCTCGCTCGGCGCCATCTGGTCGAGCGCTTCACCGGATTTCGGCGTGGGCGGTGTCCTCGACCGCTTCGGGCAGATCGGGCCGAAGCTGTTGATCGCCTGCGACGGCTATTATTATAATGGCAAGGCCATCCCAACCGGCGGCAAGGTTGTGGAAATTATCGAAAAGATCCCAAGCATCGAGCACGCGCTGATCGTGCCCTATCTGGGCGAGCCCGAAGCGGTTCTCAAGCGGTCCGCCAAGGCGCGATCCTGGCCGGAAGCGCTCGGCGCCTTCGAGGCGAAGCCTGTCGAATTCACGCGGCTGCCCTTTTCGCACCCCGTCTTCATTCTCTTTTCGTCCGGCACCACCGGCATTCCAAAGTGCATCGTACACTCCGCGGGCGGCGTGCTGATCCAGCTCATGAAGGAGCACCAGCTCCATTGCGATGTGCACGAGGGCGACCGGCTTTTCTATTTCACCACGCTCGGCTGGATGATGTGGAACTGGCTCACGGCCGGGCTCGCCAGCGGCGCAACGCTTGTGCTCTACGATGGCTCGCCCTTCTTCCCGGATGGCAACGTGCTGTTCGATTACGCGGACGAGGCCCAGATCGGCGTCTTCGGCACCTCCGCCAAGTGGATCGACTCCGTCAAAAAGGCGGGCCTGCGTCCGCGCGATACGCACAAGCTTTCGTCAGTGCGGATGATCGCCTCCACCGGCTCGCCGCTGGCGCCCGAAAGTTTCGATTTCGTCTACGAAGCCATCAAGCCGGATGTGCATCTGGCCTCCATCGCGGGCGGAACCGACCTCTGCTCCTGCTTTGTGCTGGGCAACCCGCTGTCGCCGGTCTGGCGCGGAGAGATCCAGGGGCCGGGCCTCGGCATGGCCGTCGATGTCTTCGACGACGCGGGCCGCCGCATGGCGTCAGGCAAGGGCGAGCTGGTCTGCACCAAGCCCTTCACCGCGATGCCGGTCGGGTTCCTGAACGATCCGGATGGCGCGCGGTATCGAGCCGCCTATTTCGAGCGCTTTCCGGGCGTCTGGCACCACGGCGACTTCGCCGAGTGGACGGAGCATGGCGGCATGGTCATGCAGGGCCGCTCCGACACCACGCTCAATCCGGGCGGCGTGCGCATCGGTACGGCGGAGATTTACCGCCAGGTGGAGCAGCTCGGCGAGGTCGAGGAAGCCATCGTCATCGGCCAGGATTGGGACAACGATGTGCGCGTGGTGCTGTTCGTGGTGCTGGCCGAGGGGCTCACCCTCGACGACGGCTTGCGCCAGAAGATCAAGGCGAAGATCCGCGACGGCGCCAGCCCGCGGCACGTTCCAGGCCTCATCCTGCAGGTTGCCGGCATCCCGCGCACCAAGTCGGGCAAGATAACCGAGATCGCCGTGCGCGATATCGTGCATGGCCGCGAGGTTAAGAACAAAGAGGCCCTGGCAAATCCGGAGGCGCTCGACTACTTTAAGGACCTGAAAGAGTTAGGCTAATCGAAGACCCCCTCACCCCAGCCCTCTCCCCAAGGGGAGAAGGGGGCGGGCTGTGCCCGTTGAAACCGCGTTCCCTCTCCCCTTGGGGAGAGGGGCAAGGTGAGGGGGCCTTTTCCCCTCAGAGCATTCCATGATCTCACCCATTACCCTTACCCAAGAGCTTATCCGTTTCGACACCATCAACCCGCCCGGCAACGAGGCGCTTTGCGCGCGCCATCTCGGCCCCATTCTCGAAGCCGCCGGCTTCGAGACGCAGTACATCGGGATGGGCGATAACCGCGAGAACCTCATCGCGCGCATCGGCGGCGGCGGCGGCAAGCTGCCGCTGGCCTTCACCGGGCACGTGGACGTGGTGCCGCTTGGCGCGCTGCCCTGGAGCGTCGAGGCATTCGGCGGCGCGATTGCGGACGGCAAACTCTACGGGCGCGGCAGCAGC
This sequence comes from Hyphomicrobiales bacterium, assembly GCA_003153975.1. Taxonomy (GTDB): domain Bacteria; phylum Pseudomonadota; class Alphaproteobacteria; order Rhizobiales; family Rhodomicrobiaceae; genus Rhodomicrobium. The sequence continues at coordinate 13,060 of PMBZ01000209.1, read as the reverse complement.
GATATGAAATCCGGCGTGGCGGCGTTCGTCTCCGCGGCGGTGAAGCTCGCGCCCAGGCTTGGCGGCACGCCCGGCGTCGTGCTGGTGATTACCGCAGGGGAGGAACTGGGCTGTGTCGGGGCCGAGCTGATGCGGGGCCGGGGCATGCTCCCGCCAGCCGGCGCTCTTATTGTGGGCGAGCCCACCGCGAACCGGCTGCTGGGCGGCCATAAGGGTAACCTTTGGCTCGAAGCTACGGCCAAGGGCGTTACCGCGCACGGCTCCATGCCGGAGCAGGGCGTGAACGCTGTTTACAAAGCCGCGCGCGCGGTGCTGGCTCTGGCCAATCTCGACTTTACCCACGATGGGCATCCAGCCCTCGGGCGGCCAACGCTTAACGTAGGATGGCTGCATGGCGGGCTTAACACCAACTCGGTGCCGGACGAAGCGCGCTTCGGCATCGATGTCCGGCTGGTGCCCGGTTCCGACCCGGCCCGGCTCATGGAGCGCTTCGAGAAGGCGGCGGCGGGCGAGGTGACGTTTGAGGTCATGGGCACCTCCGCCCCGGTTTGGACCGATCCCAGCCATCCCTGGATCGTGGATCTGACGGAGATCGTGCAGTCGGTGACCGGGGAAGACGGCCCGATCGGAGGCGCAACCTACTTCACCGACGCCGGCGCATTGAAACCCGGCATGGGCAACCCGCCAGCCGTGATCCTCGGTCCCGGCGAGCCGGTGCAGGCGCACCAGACCGACGAATATTGCCTGGTTTCCCGCGTCGAGCAGGGCGAGGCGATCTATACGAAGGCCATCGCCCAATGGTGCGGGCTTTAGCGCCCGGCCAATTGACGGTTGGCAAAGCCCCTCCTCATCCTGCCCTTCTCCCCGAGGGGAGAAGGGACCCTCGAATTGTCTGCAGCGGATGTTCGGGCGTCCTCTCTCCCCTCGGGGAGAGAGACAGAGTGAGGGGGGGACTCCATGCCCGCAATACGAAGCTATTGACGGACCTGATACGACTTGCCGCCTTGGGTGCGGCAAATAGCTGGAATAGAGGTATTCTCTCCGCTTCTTCGAGGGATTTGCATGCTGGTCAGAATTATCGCGTGCGCGATTGCCCTTTTCCTCGCCGCCGGGGCGGGTGCGGCGCCGGCCGAAGACTGGGACGACTGCAAGCAAGGCACCGGCACCGTTGGCTTGAAAGGCTGCACGGCCTGGCTCGCCCAGGAAAAGGAGCCGGACAATCGCGCCTTCATCTATCACCGGCGGGGCTTGGTCTTTGAACTGGCCGGCGAATACGAACGCTCGCTCCTCGATTTCAACGAGGCGCTTGGGCTTAAGCCGGACAACGCGCACTGGTATATCGACCGGGCGCTTTTATACTTCCTTAAGGAGGACCTGAACGCCGCCATCGCGGACGCCAATCGCGCGGTGAGCATGGAGCCAAGCCGGGACGCCTATCAGGCGCGGGGCTTCATCCTCTACCACAGCCACGATTTCGCCGGCGCCGCCGCGGACTTGGCGCGCGCGCTGGAAGCGCAGCCGGACGACCCGGTTTCCGCGATCCACCGCTACTTGGCCAAGGCGCGGGCGGGCGAGGACGTGCTCGCCGGGCTCCAGGCCGATGCGGCGCGGCTTACCACCGGCAGCTTCTACTTTGCGGCGGTCGAGCTGTATCTCGGAAAGGTGAGCCCGGATGCGCTCTTGGCGCTGGACGAGCCCCAAGCCGGCTGCCAGTCCCGCTACTTCATCGGGGCGTTGAATTTGCTGCAACATAAGCCCGAGGAAGCGGCATCCTGGTTCAAGCAGGCCGCCGGAAAGTGCGATGATGCCGCCGGGCGCTGGTGGTTCGTGTCAGCCCACGCGGAGTTGAAAGCTCTCGCGCGCTAAACGGCGGCTAGCGTTTGGTGCCCGGTTCCCTGGGGCGCAGTGGGTCGGACGTGGTAACAGCGCGGGCAAACGTGCCTGCAGGAAATTCCGTTAATCTCCCGCCTGCGATTGTACTTAAATAGCTCTGAAAGCGCGGAAACCCACAGATCCCAACACTTTTGGCGTCCAGATGCGGCATTCGCTTAACCGGGATGCCCACAGAATTGTCCGGCAGTGCGGATGGAAGCGATAGCGCCCAGGGAGCGGAGGCCGGGAGTGACAGGGGTGGTGCGAGTGCCGATGTTCGCGGCTGTGCTCGTCTTCGTGCTGCTGGCCGGTCCGGCGGCGGCTGGAACCCTCGCCGATATCATCGCGAGAGGTGAAATCGTTGCCGGCACGAAGGCCGATTACCGGCCCTACGGCTTCAGGGACAAGGACGGCCGGATCATAGGCATAGAGCCGGACCTTGCCGCCGATATCGCCGCGCGCCTTGGTGTCAAACTGCGGCTTGAGCCCGTAACGCCGGCGAACCGCATTCAGATGCTTGAGGAACGCAAGGTCGACCTCATCATTGCGACCATGGCCATCACGGAAGAACGGAGCAAAGCCGTCAGCTTCGTCAGTCCGGCCTATTACGCAGCCGGCATCGGCGGCCTGGCAGCCCCTGGCTCTGGGATACGGAGCGAGGACGATCTGAAAGGCAAAGCGGTCTGCGCGGTCAAGGGCAACGTCGCCAACGAAGAACTGCAAAGAGTCTACGTTCAAAGAGAGCTTGTGGCCTTCGACACCATTCCAGAAGCCGGACAGGGCTTGCAGCAAGGGCGTTGCACTGTCTTCGCCTATGACGACGCGGCATTGCTGGCGTTAAGGAAACATGCGCCGGACACATGGAAAGATTACAATTACGTCGAATTCACCGCCATAGACCCCCTGCCTTGGGGAATTGCGTTGAGGCTGGAAGACGGCCCAGGACCGCTTGCCAGAATTTTGTCGAAAGTGGTTTTGGATTGGCACGCCTCCGGGCGGCTTGCCCGGCTTGAAAAGAAATGGCTCGACAAGAATACACGCTGGGTTGCCGGCATCCGCGAAAAATACCGGCGCCAGCCTTGAGCGGGGCGGGCGATTCTGGCGGCCGCGGCGGCTGGCGGAGATGCCGGGGTACCGGGTTCCGGAAAGAGATGGCTTGCCTGTTTCCGCTTTCAGGCAGCCATCGGACCCGCCGGGGATTCGAATGCGCAAGATGCCGATTATGCACCGATCCCCCACCGCTAGTTGAGCTTGAAGCTCCCGGACAGCCGGACACTCCGGCCCGGCGCCAGCACTTCGTCCTTCTTGTAGGAAACGGCGTTGCGAATGTCGTCGTTCAGCAGGTTTTCACCGCGCAGCCCGACGGTCATCTCCTGGGACAAGCCAGCCAGCTTGTCCAGCTTCATCGTGTAGCTGATCTCCGCGTTCAGCAGGTTATAACCTGCCGTCGGCGTATCGAAGGCGGCAAATTCTTTTTGATCGAAGGCGTGCAGCAGCGTCAGCCGCGCCAGAAGGCTGTTGTCGTAGTAATAGACGCCGCCGCCGAGCCGGTGAGGCGGAATCTTCGGCACATAGCTGCCATCCTCGAAAGTTGCGCGCACGAAATCGTATTGCCCCTGAACACCCCAGACGCCATGCCACACCTTGGCGATGTCGTATTCCGCTATCGCCTCGGCGCCAACGAACGTTGCGTTGCGCTGCGAATAGAGGATCTGGTCGAACCAGGTTGCGTTGGCGGCGTTGGCGGCTTCACAGGTGGAAGCCGTGTCCTGGCACTTATTTCCGGTGAACTGCTTGTAGATGAAATTGTTGAAATCCGTATGATAAGCGGAGAGGTCGAAACGGAAATCGCCCGTGCCGCGCTTCAGCCCCACTTCGTATGTGTTGGCGCGCTCGATGGTCAAATCCGGATTGCCGATTTCGAACGTCCCCGTGGCGTCGTGCGGCCCCTTATAGAACAGCTCCGTAGCGTCGGGTGCGCGTTCCACATGCTGGGCCGTAAAGCGAAGCACCACGTTTTTCGGAAGTTCGTAGAGGAACCCGGCGCTGTAGCTGGTGGGCAGGAAGCTCTTGTGCTCGGGGCTAATGCTTGCGAGGGGAACGCTTGGATCGTTTGGCGCTTGCTTACCGTTCACGTCCGAATTTTCAACGCGCGCGGCGGCTTGCAAGCGCAGCGGCTTCGTCACCTGCAGTTCCTCGAAGATGTAGCCTGCACCGTTTTGCGTCTTGGCCTCGGGAAGCAGGTCGCCGTCGGCGCCGCCGGCCGATAGCACGCGATTGCTCCCCTGTGCGCCAACGGCGCCGCGCAACTCACCCAAGCCGGTATTGACGGGGCTATGCTGAACCTCGATGCGGCCCTCATACTGCTGGTTCTTGAAGGTCGAGCCAATGTTCTCGACAGGCAGGCTGTCTATTTCGCTGTGCTTGTAATCGGTGACGCCGAACCAGGTGCGGATGGTCTCAATGCCGGAATTTTCCAGGCGCCATTCGCCCTTGCTGGAAAGGCGTTCCTGGTTCAGCACGATATGGTTCTTCCTGTCGGCAGCTTCGATGCCGGGGATGTAATAGGTGCTGTCGAAGGTCGAATAGGCGACGCCGAAAAACCCTTTGCTGCCCACATAAGAGCCGCCGATGGAATTGCCGTAGGTGTGCAAGCTAGTGTTCTCCTGCTTGCCATGCGGCGTTTGGTAGTCTTCCGCGCTACGGTCGAAGGCATCGGCATGGAGCACGAAATTGCCCGAACCCGCGTCGGTCGAAAAGGCGCCGTTGCGGCCGCCGTCCGCCGAGCTGACGCCGCCGCGCGTCTCGACGCGGACGCCGTTGAGCGGAACGCTGTCCGGGATGCGGTTGTTGGTGGCATTGACCACGCCGCCGATGGCCTGCGAGCCGTAACGCAGCGTGGCCGGACCGCGCACCACCTCTACTTGCCCAGCCGCCAGCGGGTCGATGGGCACGCCGTGATCGTCGCTAAGCGAAGCTACATCGCCTGTGCTGAGGCCGTTTTCCTGGGTGCTGACGCGGAAACCAGTCAAGCCGCGGATAACGGGACGGCTGGCGCCAGGCGCGAAGGAGGTTGTCGCGAGGCCCGGCTTGTTTTCCAGCGCCTGCCCCAGTGTATCGGCCGGCTGCCTCAGCATTTCTTGGGGCGTTACCACCGTGACGGAGTAGAAGGACGGATCGGCCGGAATGGAAAGGGAAACACCGGCGGCGCTGTCAGGCGCTTGCGGAGCCTGGTCCTCAGCTGTACCCCGGTTTGCTGGGCCTGCATCGTTTGGACGGGATGCGGACTGCTTTTTCGGCTGCACCGGGCTTGGTGTTGTCACCACAATGGTTGGAAGCTGTGTTTGAGCCTGAGCAGACGATAAAACCAATTGTATAAATAGCAGCGCCGCTGCGGGCACTCTAACGCAGAACATCGTTACGCACTCCTTGATTACGCTATGTTATAATGTTACATTTGGTTAGCGATCAGGGAAGCCGTAGCTGAAGGCGAATGGGCAATTCTGAAACAGGTGTGGCGGATGTGTTACAATATAACATACCATATATCGAAGAGGCCGCTGGCCGGATGACAGCCACATCTGAACATGCTGGACACGTGCGTGCCAGAAGCGAACCCATCGGGGCACGCCGATTATTGCCGGTCTTCGTAGGCCTTTCGGCTGCTGTGCATGCTTTGGCCATTCTGGCGCTGACCGGCTGGGACGAACCGGCAGCCGTCGGGCAAAGCGGAAATATGGAAGCCATGAGCATCCAGGTCAGCATCGCCACGTCGATCGGCATCCCGGAGGTCACGGCTGTGGAAGAAGCGCAGGAGGCTTCCAAAACGGAGAAAGCCACCGTTCAGGAAAACCAGCGGCCGCCGGTTTCCGAAGAGGCGGCGCCGGTGCCGCCGCAGGAAGCGCCACCGGAGGAAAAACCCAAAGAGGTCAAGACGGCATCCGCCGGTCCGGCCATGGCGCAAATGGAAGCTCAGCCCGTGGCTTCCGGCGCAAGCTCTGGCGAAATCGAGAAATTCGGGCGTGAAGTCAGCATGGCTCTATCCAAGAGTGTACCGAAGGGCAAAGGACAAAAAGGCCAAGTCACTCTCGCCTTCGTGCTGGGCATCGACGGCAAGATCGCGCGCTTGGACATCGTATCGCCCAGCGGTAGCGCCGGCCTGGACGAGGCTGCGCAAGATGCTGTGCGCAAAGCAGTTTTCCCGCCTCCGCCGCAAAGCATGTCCGAGAAGCTGCGAACTTACGTCATTCCTTTCCGGTTCCGCTGACCATCGCCGCTACGACAGCGCCCCGGCAAACGAATCATGCCCCTTCCATGTAGCTGCTTCGATTCCTCCCGCAAATAACGTGTGAAAATCCATCGGGTCCGGTATAAGCGGGCTCAACGCTTAGCCATGAAGATACGATCTTCTGGCAGATCGTCGACGCCGCGAGGCTTATAATTGTCCGCACCAACCCATCGCGTAAAGCTACACCTGTCCAGAATCCCGGGCATCGACGGGGAATTATCGGCTTGACGTACCATTCTTTCTAGGCTATTGTGACTTCAATAGCTTAGGGAAAACGGCGTCATGGCCAAGAAACTCGACATTACGAACCCGATTTACAACGATGATAATGCAGCCCGCGAGCACCTCGAAAACTTGCTCTGGCCGAATGGTCCCGTATGCCCGTTTTGCGAGATAGGCGGCGACCGCATTACGAAATTGCAGGGCAAGAGCACCCGCCCCGGCGTCTACAAGTGCAAGGACTGCCGCAAGCCGTTTTCTGTAACCGTTGGCACCGTCATGGAGCGCAGCCACATCCAATTGGCGAAGTGGGTGCTGGCGGCTCAACTGATGGCTTCATCCAAGAAAGGCATGAGTGCCAAGCAGCTCGAAAGGATGATGGACATCGGTTACGAGACCGCTTGGTTTCTGTTTCATCGTCTTCGCGAATGCACGATTGCCAATCCGAAATCCGGCCCGATTGGCGGCGGCAACAAGGTAGTCGAGAGCGACGAAACCTATGTTGGCGGCAAGAAAAAGAATGTCCACAACGGCAAGCCAGAACCGAAGAAGCACCCGGTCGTAACTCTTGTGGAGCGTGATGGCGAAGTCCGCGCGAAGCATGTTCCGAACGTCACGGCCAAAAACGTCAAGGGGCACCTGTCCGCCAACGTGGACAAGGCGTCCTATCTCATGACCGATACCGCCAAGGTCTACATCACGGTAGGCAAGAAGTTCGCCGGCCACATGAGCGTGAACCACTCGCAGGACGAATATGTCAGGCTCGGCGGCTTCGTCCACATCAACACCGCAGAGAGTTTCCACGCTCTCGTAAAGCGCGGGATGTACGGCACCTATCATGCCGTCAGCGAGCACCACCTGCAGCGCTATATCGATGAAGCGGCCTTCAAGTGGAATAACCGCATTGCTTTGGGCATCGATGATGCAATGCGCGCCGAAATTCTTCTCAAAGGCGCCAAAGGTAAGCGGCTACTTTATTCCCAGCCTAACAAAACCGCGAACGCCTAAGCAGAAGGCCCGCGCTTCTTCCCGGCGGAGGAAGAAGCGGGCTTCGGAGTAGCACCCTTCTTCGCCTTACGGGGACGCGGCGGCGTCTTGAGCGCCTTCAAGAGCATCGCATCTCGGCGCTGCTCGTCCCCTTCTTCGATATCGGGAAGCTCTGGCTGTTCGGGCATGATTCAGATTCGACTCAAAGTGCGAATTGTGACAGATCTGGGGTAGCTGCACTTCCAATGCAGCTACCCCTCGTGCTCAACGGGAAGCGCCCGGCTGAGCCCAATTGCCCCTGTATAATGCGTTTGTTCGTGTCCGAGTTCAAGCCGGGCGCTTCCTTTCGTTCAGTTTTACGAAAGGAAAGACACATGACTAAAAAAGTAGTTGAAGCTGCTGGTTCCGCTGAAGGTCACTCAACTGCCACCGCAGTTGGGCAAGCCTTAATTGAGAAGCCGGACGAATTGTACGACACTGCATTTGTCCCCTATGCCATCGAAATTGGCTTCTTCACTCGCGAATGGAACCATCTGCATGAGGTTCTGTGTAGTATCTTCTGCAACCTAGTAAGAAGCAAAACAGACGCTTCTCAAGCCGTCTGGTATGCAGTGCCTCATGATCGAACTGCGCGACTGATGCTGCTCGCTGCTGCATCCTCGGTCTTCGAGCCGGATGATGAAATCCTATCTGAGATTAGTTGGTTAGTGGAAAGCATAGATAAATTCGGCCGAGACCGCGACAATATCCTTCACTCACCTGTATCTATTCTTCTTTCTGAGCAAGTTGAGTTTATCCCGCGCTGGTTTAGAGGAAATGGCTCAGCAACCAGGCTGAAAGAGCGGTTGGCGAATAAAAAGCTCTTAGATGAACTCAAGCGTTATCGCGCAAAGGCCGTTGCATTCGCAACACATGCAAGCAACCTAAACGCCTACATTGTTAACTGCCTTCCGGGTGAGAAAGCGAACCCGCTTCAACCATTGCCCGATAGACCCGAACCGCTAGACGCTCGTCGAAAAAATAAGGGCCAAGCTCAGAACCAACAAGCTCGCTCCAAATAACGCTTACCCCCGCCTCTATCATGGCAGGGGTTACCTCGATTTCATCTTCCACTTCATGCGCCGGCCTGTCACCGGATTCATCTAACTTATTTGTCATGGTACGTCAAGCCGATACTTCCCCATCGACGCGATGGAATTCGAATCCGGCCGCGCCTTTCCGCGCCATTGCCACGATCAATACGGCATCGGCGCCCTGCTTTCGGGCGCGCAAGCGTCGTGGAGTGGCGTGGGGCCGGTGGAGTCGTTTGCGGGCAGCGTCATCACCGTCAACCCCGGCGAGATGCACGACGGCATTCCGCTTGGCGGCTGCGTCCGCCGCTGGCGCATGCTCTATTTCGATCCGTCCTGCCTGAACCGCGGAATGCTTGGCGGAATTCCGGCCGGGGCCGAATTCAAGGCGCCAAGCCTGAACGATCCCAGGGTGGCCGCGCTCGTTCTGGGCCTCTACCAGCACGCGGCCGTCGAAGGCGATGCGCTTGCGGCGGAGGAGTATCTGGTCCGTCTCGCCGTTCCGCTTCTGCAAATTCGTAACTCTCCAGCGGGGCCGCGCGGCAACCCGCCGGCAGTTGCAAAAGCGAAGGAGCGGATCGATGACGATCCCGCTTCGCCGGTCACGCTGGCGGAGCTGGCGGCATTGTGCGGCATCGGCCGGTTCCAGCTCGTGCGAACCTTCGCCCGCGAGTTTGGGGCGACGCCGCACGCCTATCTCGTGCAGCGCCGCGTGCGGCTGGCGAGGCAGTTGCTGCTGGCAGGCGAGACGCCGGCCGGCGCCGCGCATGGCTCAGGCTTCGCCGACCAAAGCCATATGACGCGCGCCTTCGTGCGCCATTTCGGCGTGACGCCTGCACGATACGTGGCCGCCCGCGCCTGATCCGCAATTTCCTTCAAGACTTGGAGAACCCTCCTGGATCATCCTCGGGATGCGGACAGCGCGGCTTAATCATAGGGCACAACCCCTCACCCTGTCCCTCTCCCAATGGGAGAGGGAACGCCTTCTTATCGGGCGCGGCCGGACCCCCTCTCCCTGTGGGAGAAGGTTGGGGGGTAATGCGCGTTGTGCAGTTTCGAAAGGGCAGCAAATGACGGCGCACTACGTTCACGGGTACGGCGAGAGAGAGGCGCAGCGGCTGCAAGATCAGGCGCGGACGCTTACGGAACTCTTGCATTCGGATACGGCTTACCCGGAGGGCTCCTCAGTCCTCGAAGCAGGATGCGGCATCGGCGCCCAGACCGTAACGCTGGCATCGAAGAGCCCAGGGGCGTGCATTACCTCCGTGGATATTTCCGAAGCGTCTCTGGCAGCGGCGCGTAAGGCGGTGGAATCCGCTGACCTTTCGAACGTGACGTTCAGCCGGGCGGACATTTTCGAGCTGCCGTTTGCGCCCCGCTCCTTCGATCACGTGTTCGTCTGTTTCGTGCTTGAGCACCTCGCCCGGCCCGCCGATGCGCTTGAAGCGTTGCGCGGCGTGCTCAAGCCCGGCGGCACCATCACGGTCATCGAAGGCGATCACGGCTCCGCCTATTTCCACCCTGACAGCGGGCACGCCCGCAAGGCCATCGAATGCCTGGTTACGCTCCAGGCCAGGGCGGGCGGGGATGCGGCGATCGGGCGGCGGCTTTATCCGCTGCTCGGAGAGGCGGGCTTCGAGGGCGTACAGGTCTCGCCGCGCATGGTCTATGCCGATGCGAGCAAGCCTGAGCGGATGGAGGGATTCACGCGGCTGACCTTCACTGCGATGGTCGAGGCCGTCCGCGAGCCCGCGCTCGTTGCCGGTCTGATAAGCGCCGGCGAGTTCGACCGGGGGATCGCGGACCTGTACCGCGCGGCGGAAGAGGATGGCGTCTTTTGTTACACCTTCTTCAAAGCGCGGGCGGTACACTGACTTCCACCTATCGACAATCCGCTCCACTCCCAGGACGCAGTAGATAGGTCATGGTTTCATGCCGGATTTTGCTGCACGGATAAGTACAAATTCGAGCTGAACGGTCCGAGCAGAATTCCGGTCGAGCCAATGTCCATCGGGCTTCCGGGCGGGCAAGCTTCCCGAAGCCGGCGCTTCGATATAAGAATCAAATTCTTCTGCCGTGCCCAGTCCCGTTTGCCGAAGACGATGCACCCGAGCTTGAACGTGAAATCGGTCCAATGAAGGATCGGTATCGCTGTATGGTGCTCGACGGGAAAAAAACGGTTTGGCACGGTTATGAAGACGCGCCTGCTTACGCGCATCAACTCCGAGACGAATTCCCTCTGCGCGGATTTCGTGCCCACATGCTCCAGGACGGCATTCGACGTTGCAATGCTGAAATGCTTGTCAGGAAATGGAAGCCGCTCGCCGGATTCGATCTGTTTGTATCCGATACCCGGAAAAGCGTGTTTGAACTCCTCGGCCCTGCCGAGTCCCACCGCGGTAATTTGTTTTGGATAAGGATAGGAGCGTTCAAGCACATTTGCGGCGTCGTTGACGACATCGGAAACGCCGACATCGAGAATGGTCTCGCTGGGGTCAGGACGGCACAACTTCATGAAATCGGCATAAATGCGATTCCGGGCCTTGATTACTAATTGAGAAGCAAGAGAGTCTTCGGCGGCCGCTTCATAATATTTGGCGTCTATCACCTTACTCATGCCAGCTCCGCCACATTCATTCCGGCCTCGTTTGGAAGGCGTTCAACTGCCAACGCCGCCGCCGGGACGCTTTGGGGCGCGAGGATTGCACGGCTTGCGAAAGGCGCGGCCGGTAAGTCGAAAGGCGTTGGCCAGCCATCCGCTCTGCACGCCGGATGCTGCAAATAGGCCAGCCACTTCATCTCCCGGCGGCCATGAGTAACCGTGTCGAGGATCAGCCCGCAGGCAAGGCTTAGGAAGCCTAGAAGCATAAGCCCGCTGGCAAGGATGGCGGTTGGAAAGCGCGGGACCAGTCCCGTCTCGAAATAGGTGCTTATAAGGGGAGCAGCCAAAACGATGGCTGCGGTGGCGAGGAGAACGCATGCCGATCCAAACAACGAAAGCGGGCGCTCCCGTTTCAGGAGCACGGCTATGGTTCGCAGGATTCGGAAACCGTCGTGAAAGGTTCGAAGTTTGCTTGCCGATCCTTCCGGCCTGCCCTTGTAGGGGGTAGCGATTTCGGCTGTGGGCATGCGCAGCTCCAGCGCATGGATGGTCAACTCCGTCTCGATTTCGAAACCGGCCGCTATCGCCGGAAAGCTTTTCACGAAACGGCGCGAAAAGACGCGGTAGCCCGATAGCATGTCGAGGAAACGGTCTCCGAACAACTTCCGGACCGTCCCCGTTAGAAGCATATTCCCGGCGCGATGCCCCAGGCGGTACGCCTCTTTTCCCTGTGCCTGCCTCAGGCCGTTCACCATGTCGAGATTGTTTTGCAGAAGCTCGTTTATGAGGTTCGGCGCGGAAGCAGCGTCGTAGGTATCGTCACCATCGGCAAGCACGTATACATCGGCGTCGATGTCCGCGAACATGCGGCGCATCACGTTGCCTTTGCCCTGCTGCGTCTCGTTGCGGACGATCGCGCCTGCCGTGCGGGCAATCGCGGCCGTGCGATCCTTGGAATTATTGTCGTAGACGTAAATGTCCGCGCAAGGTAAGGCGCCGCGGAAATCGCTCACCACTTTGCCGATGGTTACTTCCTCATTGTAGCAGGGAATTAGCACGGCAATGACAGGACAAGCGCTTTCCTTCTCCGATGTCGAGGCGGTATGCGGTAAAGCGGTTTGAATATGCTCTGTTCGCTTCATGGCAAATATACTCCACGATGTCACATTTCAGGCAGCGGCCGGCGCTGAAAAAGGGCCTGCCTGTATTCCAAAGCAATGAAGAATGCCCAAGCCGCGCCAAGGACGAGCGCGGCCATCAGGAGCGGCCACATCCCGAAGGTGTAGCGCCGGATGCCTAGGCCAACGAGGGCGGTAAACAACAAGGAAGCGTGCACGGCGAGTGAAGCAAGGGACGCCCCTGCCAGCCAGCTGCTCAGGTTGTTATGTAGGGCAGCGAGAAAGCCCAGCACCGCAAATAGGAAGGTTATCGCTCCGGCGGCGAGAACGCCTGGCCGGACAAACAGGGCTATCAAGGATGGATGGGCTGCTGCGTCCAGTTCATGCAAGTCTTCCCGAAACGGCAGCCGGTGTTCTTTCAAGACTGCATTGAATACGGGAGCGGCATCGGGGTGGCTCACCTGATATACCGTCCAAAGCGATCGGTAGCGCTCCAGAGCAAGTGCAAAGAAAGCAGCTGGAGCGCTTGCGATGCGGGCCAGTCCGGCATCCATCGCCAGATTGTCGACGGCTGGCTCCGGAAGGCCGAGCGACGATCTCAGGCTTTCCGAGCAAGCGTATTCCATGCAATTCTCATAAGCTTCGCTGATGAATTCGCGCACGTCCCAGCGGGGAATGGCGGGCAAGATTTGCCGGATGGGTGCGAAGGCGGACTGAAGGGCGTTCTGGAGGGCCGTCTTTCGCGGGTCGTCTGCCTGTGCGGCTGGCGGTGCATCGATCATGCCGGCTTTCGCATAAAAAATCCGTCCAGCGAGGCTAGGGCCTGTTTACATTCACCGGAGCCAGATGAATGATACGACGATATTGATAAAACCGCTGAAGCACGCATCTGTTTTGTCGTAAC
>PMBZ01000185.1 GCA_003153975.1 Hyphomicrobiales bacterium | reverse complement strand
GCGGCCGCCGCGTATTGCGAATAGCGGTCGGCCAAGGAAACGGCTTTGGATTTGCAATGGATTTTGGGATCGAAATCGCGGACTTCGCCCCCGATGGTAATATACAGATCCTGCAGCGGGAAGCCTTGGATCGGCCCCACGCCGCATTCGCCCTGCTTGATCGCCGCCCAAAATTTCTCTTTGCCGGTACCGATAGGCGAAACCACGCCCATTCCAGTAATGGCGACGCGGCGCCCCTTACCGTTTTGTGCCATATCGTGTCCTAAGGCGGCGCTTCTAGGCCGGGTTGGATGCTTGGGAGCCAGCAAGGACAGCCTTTACCCGCTCCACGACCGAGCCGACGGTCGCGAAATCCTGAACTTCCTCGTTGGCGTTATAAGGAATTTGAATGCCGAACGTATCCTCGATATCGAAAACGATCACGGCGAGGTCCAAAGATTCGATCTCAAGGTCTGTAAGCTTCGTGTCGAGCGTAACTTCCTTGCTTTGGTCACGCATGTTCTTACGCAATATGACAATGATCTTTTCTGCTACGTCATCCATTGCAGGCTCCCTGCGCCGATCCGGGCGCGCAAGCTGAAACTTGTATGCTGCCCGGCTGTATTCGAGCGGGCGCGTGGCGAAGGGGATAGCGGCAAACTTAACTCAAGTCCAGCGAAGACGCTGTCGCGGGAGGGTTGCCCACCTTTCACGGCAAATGCCCGGAGATTGCGCTGAAGCCGCGCCCCGGTGCCGGCCTTTCGTAGCGTCCGAAAGTTCGCATAAACGCCTTCCAGCATACAATGGAGGTCTGTATAGTGCTGAGCGGCAACGGAAACTCCCAATAGCGCAAAGGGTGTGGTGCGATGGAAAGCCATCTTGAGGCCCAGGGTGACAGCAAAATTGCGGTAAACGGGGCGGCGGCACCCTATCTGTGGCTGAAGTCCTATCCCGCGAATGTGGACTGGTTTCAGCAATTTACACCTACCCCGCTGCCGGCCTTGCTCGACGCCGCGGCGGCCAGCTTCGGTGCCCGGCCCGCGACTAGCTTTTTCGGCCAGACGATGACTTATGCGGAGCTGGCGCAACAGGTGAACTACGCGGCCAAGGGCCTGCAGAAGCTGGGCGTCGGCAAGGGAACGCGCGTCGGGCTGCTGTTCCCGAACTGCCCTGCCTTCGTCATCTATTACTACGCGATCCTGAAGGCCGGCGGCACGGTCGTGAATTTCAACCCGCTCTATTCGATCCCGGAACTGACCCATCAGGCGAAGGACGCCGAATCCGAGATCATGGTCACGCTCGATCTCAAGGCGACCTTCCCCAAGGCCAGATCGCTTCTGGATGCGGGCGTCTTGAAGCATATCGTGGTGGTTCCCTTCGCTTCCATGCTGCCGGGCGTGAAGAGCGTGCTTTTCCGCCTTTTCAAGCGGAGCGAGGTGGCCGGCTGGCATGCGGGGTCAGGCATCGTCTCCTCGCTGAACCTGCAGGACAATGACGGCCGCTTCACCGCTCCCGCCATCGAGACCGGCGACATCGCGGTTCTCCAGTATACAGGCGGCACCACCGGCACGCCGAAGGGCGCGATGCTCACGCATGCCAACCTTTCGATCAATGTGCAGCAATGCCATGCTTGGTTTGGCGATATGGCGCTTCCCGGCCAGGAACGCTTTTTTTGCTGCATACCCTTCTTCCATGTCCTCGCCATGACCGGACTGATGAATTTCGCCATAAGCATTGGCGGGCAAATGATTATGGTGCCGCGCTTCGAGCTTAAACAAGCCTTGAAGCTGTTCGGCGAAACGAGGCCCACCATCATGGCTGGCGTCCCGACCTTGTTCAACGCGCTCGCCAAGGCGCCGGACATCAAGAACCACGACCTGTCGCACTTCAAATTCTGCATATCGGGCGGCGCACCCCTCCCGCTTGAGGTGAAGCGCGAGTTCGAGCGGGTCTCCGGCTGCGCGCTGGTCGAGGGGTACGGGCTCTCCGAAACCTCGCCGGTGACACACATCAACCCCGTGGGCGGCCCCATCAAGGAGGGCTCCATCGGCTTGCCGGTGCCCGGCACGATCATGTCGCTGCGCGATCTTGGGGACCCGGCCAAGGAAGTCCCGCAGGGCGAGAAAGGCGAGATTTGCATCGCGGGTCCGCAGGTGATGAAGGGGTATTGGAAGAAGCCCCAGGAAACGGCGGCCACCTTCGTGGGCGAGTTCTTCCGCACGGGCGACGTCGCGTATATGGACAACGAAGGCTTTGCCTTCATCGTCGACCGCATCAAGGACCTCATTCTCTGCTCGGGCTTCAACGTCTATCCGCGCCGTATCGAAGAGGCGATCTACGAGCACCCGGCCGTCGAGGAAGTGACGGTGATCGGCGTTCCCGACCCCTATCGCGGCGAGGCGCCGAAGGCGTTCGTGAAGCTCAGGGCGGGCCATCGCGCCACTGCCGAGGAAATCCTGGAGTTCCTGGCGCCGCGCATCTCGAAGATCGAAATGCCCGCCAAGGTCGAATTCCGCGAGGAACTACCCAAGACGCTGATCGGCAAGCTCTCGAAGAAGGAGCTGAAGGCAGAGACGCAGACCGGGCAGGAGTAGCGCGCGCGCCTTTCGCCGCCCCCATCGTCCCATGGGCGCCGCGGCAGGAAATGCTGCCGCGGCGCCCATGGGCTATTGCGCAAAATGACGCGTTCCCGTGCCGTTTGCCATGCCGGCTCCGGTCGCGGCAAACGGCACGGAGAGCGGCCAAAGGCCACGCTTCGCCGACGGTCGAAAATTGCGCTTCCAATAGAAACCTTTGGCTAAAATGTGATATAGAGCGCGGCATTGCGCACAGTTTGTGGGGAGTGATGGCGGCGATGCGTTTGCGGGTGGCGTTGGTTGTGGCGATCGCTTTGGCCAGCAGCTTCGTTCAAGCGCAGGTGGCGTCCGCAAGTAGCGCCGATGGAAACGGAAACCAGACGGCTGGTACGCCTGCCGCGGGCATCGCCATCCAGCCCAACATCGGAACCCCGCAAAAGCCCGGACACGCGCTTTTCTCCCCGGACAAGCGAGTGCTTGCGACCTCGGACGGAAAGCGCATCGAGGTCTGGGACATAGCGACTGGCAGGCTGCTCAGGACGCTCGAACATTTCGCCTACAATACCGCCATGGCGTTCGCCCCGGATGGGCGCGCGATCTATGCCGGATACAAGGACGGCTCCGTCAAGGTTTGGGACCCCGAGACCGGAGCCCTGACAGCAACAATGGAGGCCGTGGCGCCTTCGGACGAGGTTGCATCGGGCGTTCCGGCCATCGCAATCGATCCGAAGCGGGAGATCCTCTTTACCGGCGGGCAGGACGGCACTATCGCCGCTTTCGAACTGCCGGCAAGGCGAAAGCTGTTCTCGTTCAATTTCGGCAAGGACCAGGGCAGAAATTGCGCCATCGCCGCGCTCGGACTTTCCGGGGACGGCTCGCGGCTCATTGGCGTTTCCAGCCTTTGCGGAGCCAAATGGTTTTCGCTGGCGCCTTTGAAGACCGTCCGCTCGTTCAAATTGCCCGCCGCCAACGTGTCTTATGCCGGCTATCTTGGCGACGATCTGGTTCTTGCGCGGAATTCCGGGAACGGATGCAGCGCCGAAGCGTGGATTTTGGACCCCTCCCGCCGGACGGCGGCCTCAACCCCGGTCATTTCGCCCGCCGCCTGCGCCAAGGAGGCGGCCGATGGGGGCGTGCTCGAACTGACGGCCCATGCGGTTGGCGGCACCCTCTTCGCGGGACGCGCCGGCGTGGCGGGCCTCGACGTTTGGGATCTAAAAACGCGCACGCTCAAGCGGCGATTGCCTTGGCCGGAGAAGGGCTCAGCCAGCGTCATCGCCATTTCGCGGGACATGGAGCTTGCGGCGGTTAGCGATGGGGAGGCCATCGAAATCCGCAAGCTGGAGACTGGAGAACGCGTCCGCCAGCTCGGCAGCCAGGGCCACGCCGCTCCCACCGTTTTCCTGAGCGCGGACGGCCAAACGCTGGCTCTCATGAGAACCGGGGAACGCGGCAAGCAGCTCGCAACCTTGGGCGTGGGCGCCGCGACGCCCGCCTTCACGGGCTACGAGGCGGGGGAGGACGTATATTTTTCCGGCCTGTCCGCCGCCCAAGGCAAGGCGGTTGCGTTGGAGAAGAGGGGCGACGAGCAGAAGGGCCATACCACGCAAGCGCTCCATATATTCGATGCCGGCAGCGGGCGCGAGACTTTAAAAGTCCCGCTCACCGGGGACGATGCGATCCGGTCGGCCACGATTTCGCCCGACGGAAGCAAGGTTGTTTTGATTGGAGAGAAGGCCCGGCTCCTGGATACCGCCACGGGACAGGTGCTGCAGAATTTCGTGGCGCCGCAATCGGGCCGGGATGCTGGCGGCGATCGTCTCCGGTCGGCGGCCTTTTCGCAGGACGGAGCACGTCTAGCGCTTGCCTGGGAGGATGCGGAGGTTTGGGATACCGCCGGTTTACAGCTCATCCACCGCGTGCCTCAAGGCGGCAATCGCTGCACGAGCCTGCTTCTATCCGCGGATGGGAAGCTTCTGGTCTGCGGCAGCGGAGATGCCGGCATCCACATCACGGATATCGAGACGGGCAAAGCCGTTAGGTCCTTCGAACGCGAACTCGTGGCAGGCCATGCCGGCACGGCGAGCCTGGCGCTGTCGCCGGATGGAAAGCTGATCGCCGCGGGGCCAGGGCAGCGCGCCACCTCCAGCGGCGATTTGGGCCGGGAGACGGGCATCCATGTCTGGGACGTGGCCGGCGGAAAACTGCGCTTCATTCTGCGGGGGCATGAGGATAACGTATACGCATTCACCCCGGATGGCCGCTGGCTCATGTCCGGCAGCCCGGACGGCACCATCCGCTATTGGGATGCGAAAACGGGCGCCGGCGTTGCCACCTTCGCAAGCGCGAAGGATAGCCGTTGGGCCATGATCTCGAACAAGGGCTTCTTCGCCGCTTCCGCCAACGCCGCCGGTCTCCTCTCGGTTGTCCGCGGCTACCGGGCGATCGGCATCGGCCAGCTTTGGCAGTCGCTGTACAACCCCGATCTCCTGCGCGAGGTGCTTGCCGGCGATCCCAATGGCGAGGTCCGGCAGGCTTCCGCGGTTCTGGACCTCGGCAAGGTCATGGATAGCGGGCCGGCTCCCGCCGTTGAAATCGTCAAGCCGGCCTCCGGCACCAAATCCAGCACCGATCTTGTGACTGTCTCCGCCCGCATCGAGGATCGCGGCAAGGGCATTGGCCGGGTCGAGTGGCGCGTTAACGGCATCACGGTTAGTGTGACCGGCGCGCCAACGGGTACTGGGCCGGACCATGAGGTGCAGCGGGAACTGGCACTCGATCCCGGCGATAATTCGATAGAGGTGGTGGCCTATAACGCGGGCAATCTCCTGGCATCGCCGCCAGGGCAGGCGACGATCACTTTCACCGGCTCCGCCGGCAGCGTGAAGCCGCAATTGCATATCCTCGCCATCGGCATCGACGCATACGAAGACAAGGGCTGGGCGCCTCCAGGATCGAAAGTGGCGTCATATTTCGCGCCACTGGGGGCTGCGGTTGGGGATGCGAAAGCCTTTGCCGAAGAGGTGCGGCTCGCCGGTTCCAGGCTTTACAGCGCGGTTCACGTCAGAACGGTGCTCGACGCCGAGGCCAGCCCCGCGAACCTGGACCGGATCGTGGGCGAAATGTCCGCCGGAATTAGCGCGCGCGACACGTTCGTGCTGTTTGCGGCGGGACATGGCTACTCGCACGAGGGCCGCTTCTACCTGATCCCGCAAGATTACCAGGGCGGGATCGATCCCGAGGCGCTTAAGACCCGCGCCATCGGCCAGGACCGCCTGCAGGATTGGATCGCAAACCGCATCGAGGCGAAGAAGGCGATCATCCTGCTCGACACTTGCGAGTCCGGCGCGCTCTTCGGCGGCCATGGCCGCTCGCGGATGAACCTGCCTGCCTCCGAGGCTGCCATCGGCCGGTTGCATGAGGCCACCGGCAGGCCCGTTCTCACAGCGGCAACGGAGGGCCAGGGCGCCATTGAGACCGCAAAGCCCGGCCACGGCGTCTTCACCCTTGCCCTTCTGAAAGCCTTGCATGAGGCAGACGCCAACAACAATGGGCTGATCGAGGTTTCGGAACTTGCCGCCTACGTGCAGGATATAGTGCCGAAGCTTGTCGCGGGCGGCGAAGGGCGCCCGGCTATCCCACGGGGGGCCGCGGGCGGCACGCTGCCGGCACGTTCCGGTACGGCGGACAGCGATTTCGTGCTGGTGGAGCGGCTGCCTTAAGAAAGGACGCGCCCGGCGCCGCCCGATGACCGCAGGCCGCTAGAAAGCGTCCTGGACGCAGGCGACTAATGCGGTATGCAGCTCTTTTGCCGAGAACGGCTTTTGCAGCACGGGCCGGCTGGACCAGCGCTCATCGACACCCTTGACCCCATAACCGCTGGCGAAAATGAACGGTACCTTCTGCTGTTCGAGAATCTCGGCAACGGGAGAGACGCTTTCACCCGCGACATTCACGTCGAGCACCGCGGCGTCCACTTCGAGGTTCTTCAAGGCGTGCAGAGTTTTGCCGATGCGCCGGCCCGAAAAAACGATATCGCAACCGAAATCGGCCAGATATTCCTCGATCAGCATGGCCACAAGCGTCTCGTCCTCGACCACGAGAACGCGCAAACCTTGCAGCGGCTGAGCGATAGGGATGGTTGACACAGCCAAGACCGACCTCCGGAAAATGGAAAGGGGCCAGATGCTTAATACGGCATTAGCCGGATTAACCGTGGTATTGCCACCACTATAGCAACTCGCGCGCGGTTCAGGGTTTCATAATCCTCGTATGTTTAACGGCAGTCAATGGCCTGGCGCCGCTCTTAACGCAAGCACCCCACAAACCTTGCGCGGGGCAGCGGGGGCAGGTATGAAGACGAAGCCAGACAAGGAACGGTTATGGTTTTTCTTCGAATTTTGGGAAAAGCGCTGCTATTCCTCGCTTTCGCCGCTGTGGCGTTCGACGGTGCGCGCAACTTGGCCACGCCCGGCCAAGGCCTGCTGCTTGCGTCGGTTTCCACGCATCTGAAGACCTATTTTCCCAGCACTGGAGCAAACCTGGAGAGCTTCTTCCTCACCGGCGAGTCAGCCTGGGTTTGGAACATCATCTTAGCGCCCCTGCTTGCAATGCCGCTTTCCCTGCTCCTGGCTGCGCTCGGCACCGCGATATTCCTGGCCGGATACAGGAAGCCACCGCCAGTGCTCTATGGCGATTAGGCCCTGCCTGGCTTTGCGGGACGCGGTGCATTTGCGGAAAGCGCCCCCCGGCCCCAGCTAGGCAAGGCAGGAAAGTTTGGGACTGCGATGCCGATGTCCTATGGTAACGTGCGTAGATGAACACGAGAGAGAGCGAATCCGGGGCCAGACAAGCCTCCTCTTCCGAGGAGCGCCTGCTTGAGCGCAAAGTCCGTGCGGCGAGCATGACGCTGCTGTTCGAGAAGCTCTGGCCACGCGTCTGGCTGCCCGTTGCCGTCGCCGGAGTTTTCTTTCTCCTATCCGTTTTCGAGGTCTGGCCGCTTTTCCCGCCGCGCGTTCATTTCGGCTTGCTTTGCATTTTCGGCGCAGGCTTCGTCCTGTCTTTCGTGCCGCTCCTGTTCTGGCGAAGTCCCACGCGCGAGGCATCGCTCGCCCGGCTTGAAAAAGCCTCCGCGCTTAAGCACCGGCCGCTTACCGCCTTTAACGACACGCTGCCGCAGGAACAACCCCAGCCAGAAACGCTAGCGCTTTGGAAAGCGCACCGGGCGCGCGCCGCGAAAACTCTCAAGCGGCTGAAAGCTGGCGCTCCGCACGCGCGCACCGACAAGCACGATCCCTTGGCGCTTCGGGCCGCGCTCGTGCTTTTGCTTGCAGCCGCCAGCAGCTGGGGATGGGGCGATCTCGGTGCCCGCCTGCGTGCCGCCTTCGCCGTGCCCGAGGCATCCGCCGGCTCCGGGTTCCGCATCGACGCCTGGATCTCGCCTCCGCCCTATATCAGGAAGGAGCCGTTCACGCTTCCGGATGCGGCATCCAAGGGAAACGAGCCCATCGCAGTGCCCACGGGCTCGCAGCTCACCGTCAAGATCAACGGTTCCGATGCCGCCAGCTACAGCGTGGCGCTTCAGGACAACAAGAGCACACGGCTTCTGGAACCGGCGAGCCAGGCGGGCGGGACTTACGCGGAATTCACCCGGAAGATCGAGAAATCGGCGACGCTGACCGTTCACCGCAGTTTCGGCGCCAGCCGGACCTGGGTATTGAGCGTCGTTCCGGACATGCCGCCCAAGATTTCCTTTACGGGTCCGGTCGAGCTGTCGCTGCGTGGCGTGATGCTGTTCAAGTATAAGGTGGAAGACGATTACGGCGTCTCCGCCGCAGAAGTACGCATCGAGCGCGTTCCCACGCAGACTGCCGGCCCGAACGGCGCCACGCAGGCCTCGCCCCAAATCGGCAAACCGCCTGTCTTCCCGCTCTCGCTGCCAAGGCCACCCGTGAAATCAGCGGAGGCCAAAACCTATCGCGACCTCACCGCGCATCCTTGGGCCGGGCTTCCGGTGGTGGTCACGCTTATGGCGAAGGACGAAGCCGGCAACGAGGGCTATAGCGTTGCCCGGGGCGTGATCCTGCCCGAGCGCAAGTTCGTGAAGCCGCTTGCCAGGGAAATTGCCTCGCAGAGGCGCTCGCTCGTGGAGGACCCGGCCGGCAGGTTCCGGGTCGCGGGCAACCTCAACGCGCTGGCGGCCAAAGGCGCGGACGAAAACATTCCCTCCGAGATCTATTTGAACCTGCGCTCGGCATATTGGCGGCTCAGGGCCCGGCTTTCGCCCGAGGACATTGAAAGCGTTGCCGATCAGCTCTGGGACGCAGCTATCCGTATCGAGGATGGCAATCTTTCCGCCACGGAGCGCGATTTGCGCGCGGCGCAGGAAAGGCTGAAGGACGCCCTTGAACGGGGCGCATCCCCGGAGGAAATCCAAAAGCTCATGGCGGAGCTGCGGCAGGCGCTGAACCGCTATCTGGAAGCGATGATGCAGCAACAGAGAGCCGGTAAGAGCGGTCAGTCCGCCGTTTCGCCGGACGCCAAGGCCATTTCGCCGCAGGATTTGGAAAAGCTCCTGAGCAGGATCGAGAACCTCGCCAAGACAGGTTCGCCCGAAGCGGCGGCACAAATGCTGAACGAACTGCGCGACATCCTGGAATCGGTGCAGGCGGGCGCGCAGGAGCGCAACGCCCAGGGCGCCGAGAACGCCGAGAAGCTCAAGCAGCTCGACCGGCTCACCGACATCATGCGCCAGCAGCAGCAGCTTCTCGACAAGACCTTCCGCGCCCAGCAAGGCGGCGATGGCGGACAGAACGGTCCGCAGGGCCAGCAGCAGGAAGGCGGCAACGGAGACAGCAAGGCCGCGGCCGGCCTCAAGAAGCGTCAGGAGGAAGTGCGCAAGCAGCTTCAAGACCTGCTTTCAACCATGAAGCCCCAGGAAGGCGGCGACGTGGCGCGGCAAAAGCTCAATGACGCGGAAAAGGCCATGAACGAGGCGTCGGGCGCGCTCAATCAGAACGATCTGGGCGAGGCCGGCGACCAGGAAGGGCGTGCGCTTGAATCCATGCGGCAGGGCACCCGCTCCATGGCGGAGGAGATGGCGCGAGCCGCGGGCCACGGCAACGGCAACAACCAGACCAACCGCGATCCGCTGGGGCGCAGGCAGCAGGACGGCTCGCTTCTCGACAATGGCGACAGCGTGAAAGTGCCCGACGAGATCACGGTACAGCAGGCACGCCGCATCCTCGACGAACTGCGCAAGCGGCTGGGCGAGCCCGCGCGCCCCCCAGTCGAACTCGACTACCTGGAGCGGCTGGTAAAACCTTATTAGCCATTCTTAAAGCATGATCCTGGCGAAGGCGCCAACTATACTAAAAATTTACAGATTGAGCCCGATACTCGCGGCGGTAACTTCCGTTATGGGTAGAGGGCAGTATGAGAGTTTTCGCAGTTTTCGTGTTTCTGCTGCTGAGCGGCGCCGCCGCTCAAGCGCAGCCCCGCAATCCGCTCTATGGTGAGCCAACCGATTTTTACGGCACCTGGAACAACGTCGAGGTGCAGCGCAACCTGGTCGTACGCATCGAGATCAAGCCCGATTCCGGCCGCCGGGTTCGCGTCACCGTCTTCGGCCTGCACAACGGCGAGCCGTGCGTGTTCGGCGAGTACCGGGGCTATTTCTATATGTCCAGGTATCCCAAGGACCGCGAGCAGGATAATTCCGCGATCCTCGTCAAGATCGACCGGGATTTCGTCCAGGGCAACGTGCTGCTTCGCTTCAACGGGCGCGGAGAGATCGTGAGCCACGCGCTCATGACCTTTGCCGACCGTTCCCCCGTTTACAACGTGGAGCGCTTTGGCACCGCCCACCGCCACTATAGCGACGAAGGCTATCCCCGCCCCGGCGAAGGTTATTCCCGCCCTGGCGAAGGCTACTCCCGGCCTCCCTATCCCTACCGCGGTTACCCGAACTAAGCGCAGTCAGGAGCACTCGCTTCCGGGCGGGGAAGCGAGCCAACACGGTTCCAAGGTATCTGTTCCAGGCACGATCCCGCACTCGTTCCGCGGGATCGTGCCGTTTTGACTCCAGAAAGGCCGGCACAAGATTGCATCGCTAGTCTTAAGCCACGTTGGAAGTTGGACTGGAGACGCAGCGTGAATTTCGACGATGCCATTCAGGCGCATGCCGCCTGGAAAGTTAGGCTGGCCGCATATATCAAGAATCCCGACGGTAAGATTCAGGCCATCGATATTGGTGCCGATCACCGCTGTCCGCTTGGTCAATGGCTGGATGGCGAAGCAAAACAGAAATTCTCTTCCTTGCCAGAATATCAGACCTTGATCTCGGAGCACGCACGCTTTCATCGTGCTGCGGGCAAAATTGTCGATCAGGTAAACTCCGGGAAAGCGTTGGATGCGGTAGGTGTCCTCGGCGGCACCAGCGAATACGGAACGGCATCGCTGAATGTCGTGAAGGCGATCAGGAATCTGAGGGCCAAGGTGGAATAGGCGAAATTCATAATATTGGCACAGCCTGTTTCTAGAACGTAAAAAGTGTTTCCCGGGCTAAAATGGCTGCAAATCGTAGCCGCCGCGATCCGGCTTTATGCAGATCGAGCGGTCTCTGTTAGCAAGGCAGCCGGCACCGCAAGGCTTATCGAATGCAAGACACCATGACAGCAGGCTCGAAAGCGGTTCTATCGTCCGATGCCCTTCAGGCTCTGATCGTGGCGCTGGCACGGCAGGGTTATACGGTGCTAGGGCCGCGCGTGCGCGATGGCGCTATCGTCTATGACGAAATAGCAAGCTCTGGAGACTTGCCGGCCGGTTTCCGGGACCGGCAGGATGCAGGGCGCTACGGGCTGGAGCCGCGGGAAGATGGCGCTTTCTTCGGCTACGCGGCTGGGCCGCAATCCTGGAAGCGCTTCTTGCATCCACCGGCTCAAACGCTTTGGTCGGCGCAAAAGACCCCAGACGGTTTCACGATCTCGCGCGAGGAGGTGTCTGTCCCGAAGCTCGCTTTCCTCGGCGTCCGGGCTTGCGACCTCGATGCCATCGCGATTCAGGATCGCGTTTTTTGCGAGGGGCCATACCGCGACGAGGCCTATGCGACGCGGCGCGCGAACGTTTTTATTGTCGCGGTGAATTGCAGCCAGGCCGGCGGAACCTGCTTCTGCGTTTCCATGCAGTCCGGCCCCAAGGCCGATACCGGCTTCGATTTGAGCCTAACCGAGCTTCTGGACGGCACACAGCATCGGTTTCTTGCCGAGGTTGGCAGCGAGGCCGGCGCCGCCTTGCTCGCGGAGCTGCCCCACGAACCCACCACCGGCGCCCATCTCGCGGCGGCAGACGCGATCATCGATAACACCGCGAAACAGATGGGCCGCCACCTCGACACCGATGGCCTCAAGGAGTTGCTTCAGGCCAGCCTGAGCCATCCCCGCTGGGAGGAGGTCGCTCGCCGCTGCCTTAGCTGCGGTAATTGCACCATGGTTTGCCCCACCTGCTTCTGCACCACGGTGGAAGACCACACCAGCCTCGACGGCTTCAGCGCTACACACGTGAAGAAGTGGGACTCTTGCTTCACTCTGGATTTCTCTTACGTCCACGGCGGCGCGGTCCGCACCTCGGGCGCCGCGCGCTACCGGCAATGGATGACCCACAAGCTCGCGAGTTGGATCGATCAATTCGGCACCCCTGGTTGCGTCGGCTGCGGCCGGTGCATCACCTGGTGCCCCACGGGCATAGACATCACCGAAGAGGCTGCCGCCATCAGGGCAAGCCAATGCGTGAAGGAGGAGAGCGATGGAGGGGCTTGATCGAATATTGAAGGAGCACGCGTTCTTTGCCGCTTTCAGCCCGGAGCACATCCAGCTTCTGGCAGGGTGTGCGCGCAACCACCGCTTTACCGCCGGGCAATATCTGTTCCGCGAAGGCGACCCTGCGGATGAATTCTTCCTGATCCGGCAGGGCAAGGTCGCGCTTGAGATCGTAGCGCCCGGCAAGGAACCCATCGTCTTCGAGACCTTGACCGACGGCGAGGTTGCAGGCGCTTCGTGGCTCGTGGCTCCCTATCGCTGGATGTTCGACGCGCGCGCCACGACGCTTACGCGGGCAATCGGCTTGGACGCGAAATGCCTGCGCGGCAAATGCGATACCGATCACAACCTCGGCTACGAAATGATGAAGAGCGTTCTCTCTATCCTCGTGAAACGGCTCGACCACACGAGGCTGCAAATCATCGACGTTTATGGGAGAGGCTGACTTGAGCTTGGCGCCGCTTTCCGATCCATTCGTGCCGGAGCTTTACCGGACCGTCCGCGTTACCCGCGAGTTGCGGGACACGGTGACGCTTGAACTCGCACCGCTGTCGGGAAAACGGCCCGCTTTCGAGCCGGGGCAGTTCAACATGCTCTATGCGTTCGGCGTGGGCGAATCCGCGATCAGCATCAGCGGCGATCCAGCGGAAGAAGGCACGTTCGTCCATACGGTGCGCAATGTTGGCGCTGTAAGCAAGGCGCTGTCCGCACTTGAAGCTGGCGCGGCCGCGGGCTTGCGCGGCCCGTTCGGTACTTCTTGGCCAGTCGAAGGGGCGGAAGGCTCCGACGTTGTCATCGTGGCTGGAGGGCTGGGCCTCGCGCCTTTGCGGCCGGCGATCTATCACATCCTCGCCAACCGGGACCGCTACGGCCGCGTCTCGATCCTTTACGGCTGCCGCAATCCTGGCGACATCCTCTACCGGCACGAGTTGGAGCAATGGCGCCAGCGCCTCGATGTGGACCTAACCGTTACGGTCGATCACGCGGACGCGAGTTGGCATGGCAATGCCGGCGTGGTGCCCTCGCTGATTAAGCGCACCGCCTTCGATCCGCATGACACCGTGGCGATGGTCTGCGGGCCGGAGATCATGATGCGATACTCCATGAATGCCCTGCGCGGCGCGGGTGTCAGTGAAAAGCGGATATACCTTTCAATGGAGCGCAACATGAAGTGCGCCATCGGGCTGTGCGGCCACTGCCAGTTCGGCCCGGAGTTCGTCTGCAAGGATGGGCCGGTCGTGCCCTACAGTAAGGTCGCGCGCATCTTCGCGCTCCGGGAGATTTGACATGACGGCACGCCCGCGCCCCAGGCTCGCGGTCTGGAAGTTCGCTTCCTGCGACGGTTGCCAGTTGTCGTTGCTTGACTGCGAGGACGAGTTGCTCGCGGTCGCAGGCGCGGTCGAGATCGCCAATTTTCCGGAAGCATCGAGCGCCATCTCGGATGGACCTTACGATCTTTCACTGGTCGAAGGCTCTGTCACCACAGCGCACGACGCTGAGCGCATCCTCGAAGTGCGCAAGCAATCGAAATTTCTGGTCACCATCGGTGCGTGCGCGACTGCGGGAGGCATCCAGGCGCTACGCAACTTCGCCGATGTGGGCGAGTTTATCTCAGCCGTCTACGCGCGGCCGGACTATATCAAGACTCTAGCCACCTCAACGCCCATCTCGGCGCACGTGCCCGTGGATTTAGAGCTGCGCGGCTGCCCCATCGACAAGGGCCAGCTCATCGAGGTGCTCTCCGCAATCCTTGCCGGGCGCAAGCCCAATATCGCGGCGTATAGCGTCTGCATCGAATGCAAGCGGCGCAATACAGTCTGTGTGATGGTCCAGGGCACGCCCTGCCTCGGGCCGGCGACCCATGCAGGCTGCGGTGCGATCTGCCCGTCCTTCCGGCGCGGCTGCTATGGCTGTTTCGGCCCGATGGAAACGCCCAACACGGCGGCGCTTGCCCACGAATGGGAACTGCTCGGCGCCAGCCCGCAAGAAATCGTCCGGTCTTTCCGCAGCTTCAACTGCGCCGCGGAAGCCTTCCGTAAAGAGAGCGAAGCCCATGGCATCTAAGACGATCAAGGTCGATTATCTTGCCCGGGTCGAGGGCGAAGGCGCGCTGGACCTCGAATTCACGGACGGGCGCGTCACCTCCGCGCGGCTTAAGATCTTTGAGCCGCCGCGCTTTTTCGAAGCGTTCCTGCGCGGCCGGAGCTACACCGAGCTGCCCGACATCGTGGCGCGCATTTGCGGCATCTGCCCTATCGCCTACCAAATGGGCTCGGTTCACGCAGCCGAGCAGGCGTTCGGCGTAAGCGTGGATGGCCAGCTCCGTGCGCTGAGGCGGCTCATCTATTGCGGCGAGTGGATATCGAGCCACACGCTCCACGTGGCGATGCTGCACGCGCCCGATTTTCTTGGGTTCCCGGACGCGATCCAGATGGCGCGCGATCACGGCGATCTCGTCCGCAACGCGCTTACGCTGAAAAAGGCCGGCAATGAGCTGATGCGCGTGCTAGGCGGGCGCGAGATCCACCCGGTCAGCGTGAAGGCCGGCGGCTTCCACCGCGTGCCAACGCGCGCCGAGCTGGCGCCGATGACCGAGACACTGAAACGCGCCAGGGACATTGCAGTAGAGCTTGTGCGTTGGACTGCGGGGCTGCCTTTCCCAAATTTTGAGCAGGACTACGAGTTCGTGGCTCTGCGCCATCGGGACGAATATCCATTGAATGAGGGCCGCCTCGTTTCAAACCGGGGAATAAACATCGAAATCGCGGACTACGACAGCGAGTTTGAGGAGCGCCATGTCGAGCATTCGACCGCGCTGCACTCCGTGGTCAAACAGCGCGGCGCGTATCAGGTGGGGCCGCTTGCCCGCTATGCGCTGAACTCCGACCGCCTGCCCCAACATATCCAGGGCCTCGCCGCGGAGGCTGGCCTTGGGCCGGTGTGCAGAAACCCCTTCAAGAGCATCATCGTGCGCGCCGTTGAAACAGCCTACGCGTGCGAGGAGGCTTTGCGGATCATTGGCGAATACGAGCCGCCCGCGGCTGCGGCGGTGGCGTTCACCCCGCGCGAGGGGACAGGCTTCGGCTGCACGGAAGCACCGCGCGGTATTTGCTGGCACCGCTACGAGTTCGAGGCTGACGGCACGATCCGCCGCGCCCGCATCGTACCACCCACCTCGCAAAACCAGCCCTGCATCGAGTCCGATCTCGCGGCAGTGGCAGGCGGCATGGTGGACAGGCCCGACGATGAGATCCGGCACCGCTGCGAGCAGGCCATCCGCAATTACGACCCATGCATATCTTGCTCCACGCACTTCCTTAAGCTCTCGATCCGGCGTTCATGACGGAGCCGGCGGCGCTGCGCGAAGTGCTCGTGGCCTGCATAGGCAATCCGGATTGCGGCGACGACGGAATCGGCTCGCTGGTCGCGCAAGAGCTAGAGCGGCAATTGCCAAGCCACGCACCGCTTATCGTGCGGCGCGGCGATATGCTTGCGCTGGCCGAAGATTTCGCTGGCTTTAACGCGGTCGTTTGCGTGGATGCCGCTGCGCCGATGGATACGCCTGGGCGCATCCATCGCATCGATCTGACAAGCGAAGAATTGCCGCGGGAGTTGTCCGCCACCTCCACCCATGGCTTCGGCCTCGCAGAGGCGATAGAGCTTGTCCGGGCGCTTAACCGTGCGCCGCGGACTATCGTGATTTATGCAGTCGAGGGCGCATGTTTCGATGTAGGTGCCGTCATGACGCAAGCGGTCGCGGCATCTGCGGAAGAGACGGCCCGCCTCGTCGCAGGCGAGGCCGAACGGCTGATTGCTTCTCTGGACCGAACTTCCGGCCCAGCGAGTGCATAAGCCATCCTGATTACCTACATGGGTCAGCCAATTTGAACAGGGCGTGGGGCATGGGGCAGGTGCGAGCCGCGACATATGCAAGACGTTCGATCATGGCTCCCAGATCGTATCCGCGCTTATGCCGGTACGCGAGAAAGCGAGATTATCGCGGCGCATGTTTTTCGCGTATGGCGCGATAGGTTCCAGTCAAAGCAGACTTGGTATTTCCAAAGGCGCTGTTCGTGCTTCATGCTGGGCGCCATCCCCCGCGCGTCCACGTTTGCGCTCGGCAATGCCACGCGGCCATTCGTGCTCGCGCTTGCGCTCGCGGACAAAGGATTCCCTCGCGCCCCCATCGACGGCGCGGACTTCCGGAACGGGCTGAACATCCACGTAGGCAAGCTTGTCTGCCACGGCGTGGCGGAGGCGCTTGGGCTGCCTTACGCGCCGGAAACCGGCGTGCCCTTGCCTTGGGCATCGCTCCGAGATAACTGCGCCATCCGGCTCACTTATTCCTGAGCGATGCCTTAATGCTAACGGCTCCAGGTCATGCGGAGAAAATACGCAGCCTTATCGTAGTGGGTATCGAGGCTGCCCTTGTAGGCATCGAAAATGGCATGCCCAATCCGCCTCGGCAGGTGAATATCGGTGGTTTTGATGGTTACCTTGCCAGCGTCGTCCTCCACGCTCATGATCCGCTGTAGCGGGTGCTCTTTCAGCTCCAACTCCTCGGTGTTGCGCGCAAGCTTGATTATCTCCTGCTTGTGCGCGGCAAAGAAGCCGCCGCTCAGGATCAACTCGCCCGCCGGGAATTTGTCGCCGATCCGGTGGCAGGCGGGGCAGAGGTCCTTTTCTAGGTGATCCAGCTTCTCTTTCGCCAATGCCCAGCGCCAGCGCCCGCCCTGGTTTATCGCCCCGCATTGCGGGCAGGCACAAGGCTCGTTGGGCTTTTTGCGCGGCTTGTAGGGATCGTGCAACTCCTCTTCCTGATGATGCGTCTTCATCAGGTCGTGCCGCGGCTCTGCGCGATGGATGTCTCTCGTTTTCATCTGCGGCTCTCTCCGGTAACCTTCCCAAAAGAACTCAACTTATTGAATCTAGGCGCGGGAATGCGCGGGGTGACGGGCATGCCGCGTGAAATATTGCATTGGGGCGAGGCGGCTCATGGCTGCAGCCACAAGCCGCCGGCCGCCGGTTAGTGGTGGATGCTGATCTTCTTTTCGGCCTTCGCCGCGCCAGGTTTCTTCGGAAGAGTGACCGTCAGCACGCCGTTCTTGAAGCAGGCGTCGATCTTGTCGCTTGCCACGTTCTCGGGAACCTGGAACGACCGCTCGAAAGAGCCGAACTGACGCTCGCAAAGATAGTAGTCCTGCTTCTTCTCTTCCTTGCGCTCCTCGCGCTGGCCCTTAATGGTCAGGATGTCGCCGGACAGTTTGACCTCGACATTCTTCTCGTCGACGCCGGGAAGGTCGGCGGTCACTTCGAACATACCGTCCTTCTCGATAACGTCGACCGATGGCATCATGGCCAAGGCCGGCCCTTCCCTGCGGAAGGGTTCCATTCCGAGGCCCTTCCACCGCATTGGCATCGCCCCCCAGCCTCTGTCGAAGTCCTCGAAAACGCGTTCGATTTCATCGCGAAGGTTCCCCAAAAAGTCTCTGTCTTTCCAGCGCGCTGGCATCTGGCCGGATTTGGACTGAGCAGCGGCGGATTCTTTGGATACGGCTTGGGCCATGATAAAATTACTCCTTTACAAAGGTAAGGCCTGTGCGGGTGGCAGAATATGCAACTATAGCGGCGCATGCTTTGATAACGGTCAAATGTTGCGGAATAATAGTTTAAATAGACCATAAACCGTAGCTTTACATGTATTGTTGTTTCGTTAATGAGCGATTTTACCTTGAGCGTGTCTGTACTGTATGCACTGTTGACTGTCGTTAATGAAATTTTTTGAGTCTTGTGCGCGGAATGCGGTTTCATTGTCCGCCTGGACGTACAACGAGGTTTGCAATGCAGGTTCCCGTTCAAATTGCCTTCGAAGGCATCCGGCATTCTGACGCCATTGAGGCCCGTATCAGGGAAGAAACCGACAAGCTGGAGCAGTTCTTCGGGCGGCTGATCGGTGCGCGCGTCGTGGTCGCGCGGCCGCAGCACCGTCACCGCAAGGGCGACATCTTTCACATCAGGGTTCATCTCGCTGTCCCCGATGCCGCCGATATCGTGGTGAACCGCGAGCCCGCGGCAACCGGGGCCCATGAGGATGTCTACGTGACAATCCGCGATGCGTTCATGGCCGCGCGCCGGCAATTGCAAGACATCGTCCGCAAGCGGGACGGTCACGTGAAAGAGCACGAAATTCCGCCCCACGGCGTCATCGCGTCGATTCATGCGGGAGCGGATTATGGATTCATCGCCAGCAGCGACGGCCACGAAATCTACTTCCACCGCAACAGCGTCGTCGACACCCGCTTCGACGATCTGGAAGTGGGAGAAGAAGTACGCTTCACAGAGTCCCAGGGGGACAAGGGGCCGCAAGCGAGCTTTGTGCAGATCGTCGGCAAACATCACCCTGGCTTGAGCGCCGCCCGGAAATAATATCGATCGCCGTAATACCAACCGCCGGAATTATCGACCGCTTTGGCGTCGTTTCCGCGAAGACGGGGACCCATCTTTCCGCAGGTTAGAGCAGAGTTTATACATGGATTCGCGCTTTCGCGGGAATGATATGGTGGAAGTGTGCTCAGACAATCCGGCGGATCACCCCTTCCAATGCAGCGCGCAGAGCAAGGTAAACACCCGCCGCGAAGTGGGCACGTCCATGCTCACCTTGCCGTGCAGCCGTTCGAGCAAGAGCTTGCTGCCTTCGTCGTGCAGGGCGCGCCGGCCCATGTCGAGCGCTTCGATCCGGCTTGGCGGGGCGGTTTTGATTGCCTCGAAATAGCTCCCGCAAACCAGAAAGTAGTCTTTCACCACCTTACGGAACGGCTTCAGCGAAAGCAGGAATGTCACCGGGGGCTCCGCCCCGTCCCTAGCCGTTACAGAGAAAGCAAGCCGCTGCTCCGCAATGCCGATGCGAAGCTTGTAGGGACCGGCCGGTCCGCCTACGAGTTCGAAGCGGTTCTCCTCAAGCAGGTCGAAGATCGCCACCTTGCGCTCATGCTCGGCCTCAAGCGTACTGGCCCCCATGGAGGCCTCATCCAACTCGATCTCCACGAGCCGTGACGGTTGTTGCGCCTGATCTTTCTTGGTCATAATGCTGGGTTATACCGCACCGCGGAGGCGCACCGCAACGGAATGGCGGTGCCCGCCAAGCCCTTCGGCTTCCGCGAGCGTCATGGTCGCCGCACCGAGCGCCGCAAGGCTTGCCTCGTTGAGTTTCAGAATGGATGTACGCTTCATGAAATCGAGAACGCCAAGGCCGGAAGCGAAGCGCGCGGCGCGGGCCGTGGGCAGCACATGGTTGGAGCCGCCCGTATAGTCGCCCACAGCCTCGGGCGTGTGATGGCCGACGAAGATCGCGCCCGCATTGCGGATGCTGGGGATCATCTCCTCGGCCGCATCGCAGGCCAGCTCCAAATGCTCCGGTGCCAGCGCGTTGACCAGGGCCGGCGCCTCTTCCAGCAGATTGGAAACGAGAACGATCGCGCCATGATCGGCCCAGCTCTTGCCGGCGATGGCACCGCGGGCCATCGTTGCGATCTGCTTTTCGACAGCAAGCGCCGTTGCATCGGCAAGCGCCGCATCGTCGGCGATCAAGATCGACTGCGCGGCCTCGTCATGCTCGGCTTGGGCGAGCAGGTCAGCCGCCAGCCACTCCGGGTTCGCCCCCTTGTCCGCGACCACGACGACCTCGGACGGCCCGGCAATCGTGTCGATGCCAACCGAGCCAAATACCTGGCGCTTGGCCTCCGCCACGTAGGCGTTGCCGGGGCCAACGATCTTGGCCACGGGCTCGATGGTCTGCGTGCCATAGGCAAGCGCCGCAACGGCCTGCGCGCCGCCGATGCGGTAGACTTCGGACACGCCCGCGAGATGGGCGGCGGCGAGCACGGCGGGGTTAACTTCGCCGCCGGGCGTCGGCACCACCATCACAAGGCGCGGCACACCCGCCACCTTCGCCGGAATGGCGTTCATCAGCACCGAGCTTGGATAACTCGCCTTTCCCCCCGGCACATAAAGACCGGCTGAGTCGAGCGGCGTCCAGCGATGGCCAAGCTCCGCGCCGATGGCGTCCGTATAGCGCTCGTCCTGCGGAAGTTGGCGGCGATGGTGCTTTTCGATGCGCTCCGAGGCAAGCGCCAGCGCTCCCCGCAGCTCCGGGGCAAGCTCTTCATAGGCCTTTCTCAGCTCTTCTGGCGGGATGCGCAAACCCGCCTTGCCAAAATCGGCCCGGTCGAAGCGCGCCGTGAACTCGATCAGCGCGGCGTCGCCCTTCTCTCGCACCGCGCGGACGATCGTGCGCACCGTGTCCTGAACATCGAGCGGCTGATCCCGGCGGGCCTCGACCAGCGCCTTGAACTGGTCCGCGAAGCCAGGGCCGGAGGAACGGAGAAACTGTACCAATGAAACGATCCTACTTGGTGTTCTGGAGGACTTTCGCGGACGGCGGTACCGTCTCGCATTCCGTGACCTTGTGTTCCGGTCTGGTGGAAGCCCGCCAAGCGTGGCCCACATCGTGCAGTTCGGCCTCGATGCACTCCACCTCAAGCCGCACGCCGCCGCCTCCCGCGAAATGCAGGGTGATGTATCCGGCGGGCGCTTCCAGCTCCTCGAAGGTGATCGCCAGCAGCTCAGCGACCGCGAACGGCTCGCTTGGCCGGATTTTTTGCACCTGCGCCCGCTTCACCCGGTCGAAGCGCAAGGCGCAGCGGCAGCGGCGCAGGTCGGAATGCTTGCCATCGCCGTTTTCCGCGGCAAGCCAATCGAAGCGGTTCACGACTGCCGCGAAATGCCGCTCCGCCGGCATGTAGACCATGTCGGCCAATCGCAATACGGCGTCTTGCAGGTGAGCGGACAGGATTTTGAGATCGTCTTGATCGAGAGCTACGAGTTTGAGCGGTTCGGAGCGCATGACGAACGCCTCATTATTGAGGTTCGAAGGTAATTCGATTTCTCTTATGAATGAAGGCGTTCAATGCGTGCTCCGCAAGACCCAAGCTTCTCTTCAAGCCGCTCAAATCCGCGATCCAAATGATAAACACGGTTAACGACGGTTTCACCCTCGGCCACGAGCCCCGCGATGACTAGGGAAACCGAGGCGCGCAGGTCGGTTGCCATCACCTCGGCGCCGCGCAGCGACGGAACGCCGCGGACCTTCGCCATGTCGCCCGAAACGCTGATGTCGGCGCCAAGCCGCGCCAATTCCTGCACGTGCATGAACCTATTCTCGAAGATCGCCTCGCGGATTTGCGAAACCCCGCCCGCCCGGCACATCAACGCCATGAGTTGCGCCTGCAAATCGGTCGGAAAACCCGGATAGGGCGCGGTCGTAACGTTCACGGGCTTGAGGGCAGCGCCGTTGCGCGCGACGTGGAGGCCCCGGTTGGTTTCGGTGATGTCGACGCCGGCCTCGCGCAAAACGTCGAGAGCGGCGGGCAGAAGGTCGGCCCGCGCACCGTCGAGATAGACCTCGCCGCCGGTGGCCGCCACGGCCATGGCGTAGGTTCCGGTCTCGATCCGGTCAGGAAGCACCGTATGCGTGGCGCCCTCCAGCTCATTCACGCCCTGGATCGTTATGGTGGGCGTGCCGGCGCCCTCGATCTTGGCGCCCATCTTGTTGAGGCAGCTTGCGACATCGGCCACTTCCGGCTCGCAGGCGGCGTTTTCGAGAACCGTCTCGCCCTTCGCCAGGGTGGCGGCCATCAGGATATTGTGCGTTGCGCCCACCGAAACCTTGGGGAAGGAAAACACTCCGCCCTTGAGCCCGCCCGGCGCGTTCGCCACCACGTAGCCGCCATCGAGGCTGATCTCGGCGCCCAGCGCCTGAAGGCCCGCCAGATGCAGGTCGACGGGACGGGTGCCGATGGCGCAGCCGCCCGGCAGCGAGACGCGCGCCTTGTGCTCTCGCGCCAGCAACGGCCCCAGCACCCAGAAGCTCGCGCGCATCCGCCGCACCAAGTCGTAAGGCGCTGTCGTATCGACGATATCGCGGGCGGTGAGATGCAGCGTGTCGCCCTGATGCCCGTTCGCGATTGCGCGCTTGCCATCGAAAGCGGTATCCGTGCCGTGGTTGCGCAAGATGCGGATGAGCAGGCCCACATCCGCCAGATTGGGTACGTTCTTGAGCGTGATCGTGTCGGGCGTGAGCAGGCTTGCGATCATCAGGGGCAGAGCCGCATTCTTGGCTCCGCTTATCGGAATCGTGCCCTTGAGGCGCTCGCCGCCAATTATGCGAATTCTGTCCATTTTTTCCGCCGGGATTAAGGAGCTTTGCGCCCGCCTTTAGAGCGGGCCGAGCTTTTCCTAAGCTGTAACCGCCGCGCGCCCGCACCGCAAGGCTTTGAACTAACGGGGCGCCGATTTGCCGCCAGGGTTTGTCGATTTTTTGTCTTTGCGCTTAACGAGGTTGCGGCGCAGCGCCTCGGCAAGCCGCTGTTTGCGCTCCTGCGCTGGGTCCGGCCGGCTCTTGCCGCCGCCCGCATCGGCCGGGCTTGGCTCTTTCGACACTTTTTCAATCGCCTCAAGGTTGCCGGCCGCGTACAGCTCCAGCGTCGTTCCCGCGAAGGCGGGAGCCCATGGCAAGCACAGGCGAAACCTGCGTTTCTTGCCCGAATGGATTCCCGCCTTCGCGGGAACGACGCCAAATCGGCGGCAGATTTCCCGTATATGTGCGCCCATGCGCTTGCGCAAGCCTGCCCGGCGTTTTGCCCCTCTTACCGCTTCCTCATCGAACCCTTTGCCTTTTTCCGCATTTCGCGCTCTATGCCGCAGCCGCCATCCAGATCCTGAATGTCTGCCGCGTATTGAAAAGGCCGCCTTGAAGCGGCCTTTTGCACCATACGGGGAAGCTCAGCCTTGCCTCACAGCCCTTCGAACAGAGCGGTCGAAAGGTAGCGCTCGGCGAAGGACGGGATGATGATAACGATGTTCTTGCCGGCGAACTCGGGCCGCTGGCCAACCTTGATCGCTGCGGCGATGGCGGCGCCGGACGAGATACCCACCGGCACGCCCTCCAGCCGCGCCACCTGGCGTGCGGTTTGAAGCGCTGTCTCGGTGTTGATCGTCACGACCTCGTCGATCACGCCCCGGTCGAGTATGCCAGGCACGAAACCGGCGCCAATGCCCTGGATCTTATGCGGCCCAGGCTGCCCGCCCGACAGCACCGGCGATTCCTCCGGCTCGACCGCGATCATCTTGAGCCCCGGCTTGCGCGCCTTGAGCACCTGGCCGACGCCCGTGATCGTGCCGCCCGTGCCGATGCCGGACACCACGGCGTCGACGGTGCCCTGAGTGTCGTTCCAGATTTCCTCCGCGGTCGTGCGGCGGTGGATTTCCGGGTTCGCGGGGTTCTCGAATTGCTGCGGAACGATGGCTCCCGGCAATTCCGCCAGCAGTTCCTGCGCCCGGGCGATGGCGCCTTTCATGCCGAGCGCACCCGGCGTCAGCACAAGCTCGGCGCCGAGCAGCGCCAGCATCTTCCGGCGCTCGATGGACATGGTTTCCGGCATGACCAGGATCAGCCGGTAGCCGCGCGCCGCCGCCACGAAGGCAAGCGCGATGCCTGTATTGCCCGAGGTCGGCTCGATCAGCACGCTTTTGCCGGGCTCGATCTTGCCCGCCGCCTCCAGCGCGTCGATCATGGCGACGCCGATGCGGTCCTTCACGCTGGCAATCGGGTTGAAGAATTCGAGCTTGGCGAGCAGGTTCGCCTTGACGCCATGCTCCCTTGCGATTTTTTCGAGTTCGACGATGGGCGTGTCGCCAATCGTCTCGGTGATGGACTTGAAGATGCGGCCCCGGCCAGGGGCGCGATCCGGCGCAGACTCCACCTTCTTCTCCTTGCGGTTCGCGAATAAGGTAAGCATGTTAGCGGCCTCCTGTTTCCTAAGCAATTCACGGCGTCGAGACTAAGCCGCTTTCGCGATGGCGCCGGCGGCGGCGAGCCCGCGCTCAAGGTCCGCGACGATGTCGCCGATGTGCTCAAGCCCCACCGAGAGGCGCACGTAGCCTTCGGAGACGCCGGCCGCGATCCGGCCGGCGGGGGTAAGCTGCGAATGCGTCGTCGAGGCGGGATGGATGGCGAGGCTGCGGGCGTCGCCGATATTTGCGACGTGGTAGAACAGCTCAAGCGCATCGATAAAGCGCCGCCCTGCTTCCTTGCCGGCCGAAAGCTCGAAGCCGACGAGGCCGCCATAGCCGCCCTTCAGATACTTATCCGCCCGCTCGCGCGACGCGCCGGACTGTAGCGACGGATGGATGACCCTCGAAACCTCCGGGCGCTTGGAGAGGTAATCGGCCACCGCCAGCGCGTTTTCGGAATGGCGCTGGATGCGAAGCGGCAGCGTCTCGATGCCTTGCAGGATCAGGAACGCATTGAGGGGCGACAGCGCCGAGCCCAGGTCGCGCAGAAGCGTCACGCGCGCCTTGATGATATAGGCAATAGGCCCAAGCGGCTTCACCGCCTCGCTCCAGACCGCGCCGTGATAGCTCGGATCGGGCGAGTTCAGCGCGGGCTGCCGCTCGGGATGCGCGCCCCAGTCGAAATTGCCGCCGTCGACGATCAGGCCGCCGATGGTTGTGCCGTGGCCGCCCAGATATTTGGTGGCCGAGTAAACGATCACGGCGGCGCCATGATCGAAGGGCCGCGCGAGCAGCGGCGCCGCCGTATTATCGACGATCAGCGGGATGCCGAGCGGCCGGCCGATGGCCGCGACCTCCGCGATGGGGAACACCGCAAGCTTCGGATTGGGCAGCGTCTCCGCGTAATAGGCCCGCGTGCGCGCATCCGTGGCGCGGCGGAAATTCTCCGGGTCCGCCGGATCGACGAAACGCACCTCGATGCCCTGGTCCTTCAGCGTGTTGGCGAACAGGTTCCAGGTGCCGCCGTAAAGATCGGTCGAGCTGACGATGTTGTCGCCCGCCCGCGCGATATTCTGGATCGCGAACGCCGAGGCCGCCTGCCCCGAGGATACCGCCAGCGCCGCGACACCGCCCTCGATTGCGGCGATGCGCTTCTCCAGAACGTCGTTCGTTGGGTTCATGATGCGGGTGTAGATGTTCCCCAGCTCTTTCAGCGCGAACAGGTTCGAGGCATGCTCGGTGTCGCGGAATTGATAGGATGTGGTCTGATGGATCGGCACCGCGACCGAGCCGGTGCTAGGATCGGCCCTCCAGCCGGCGTGGAGGGCAAGCGTTTCCGGGTGACGGCTTTTCGATGACATGTCTTTCTCCCCTGCGATCGGAAAATCTCCCATTACATAAGCAGAATCCGGAACTCTTTTCTACGCTAGAGGCATATTCACGGTCAAATAAGCATAATCTTGCCGCCGGTGTGCCGTTCTTGGCAAAACCTGCTTCGCGGACTTCAAGTTGAGCCTGTCGCGCCGCCTGCGGCAGGCTTCCGCGCAAAGCCTGTCCGGCTCCCCCTCGGACGAAGATGCTGGGGTTTCGATTGCGCACGCGAAAAAATCGGAACCGGAGGCAATGGCAGCGTCGTTCTCGCGAAAGCGGGAATCCATCTTTGCCACTGGAACAGCCGGTTATATGGGTCCCCGGCCGGAGTGGTTCCACGGACTGGGCGCACCGCAAATCGCAAGTCTCCCGTTGAGGCGATGCCCTCGGCCTCATGGCAAGGAGCTTGGCGTGCCGGGATCGCCCGGAGCAGCCGGCGCCCCGTATTGCCTCGCGGACCTGCCGCTTTGTGACGCGTTGCCTGCCATAACGGTTGGATCGATGCTCCAGACACGCTAAACCTTTAATCCAATCGTCAGCTTTCCGGCACGCCATTCATGAGCAAGATTTTCATCTCCTACCGGCGGCAGAGCCCGTGTCCGGCCGCGGCGCAGATCTACGAGCCGCTCGCCCGGCATTTCGAGGCGAAATCCGGCCCCGGCGCTGTGTTCATGGACGTGCACGGCATACCGCCGGGCGTGTCCCCCCGCACCTATCTCGACGAGCAGGTGGCGAGCGCCGGGCTGCTGCTCGCGGTAATCGGGGACCGCTGGCTGACCGAAGCGGATGAGCATGGCCGGCGGCTGCTCGACAGCCCGGACGACCTCGTTCGCATCGAGATCGAGGCGGCGCTGAAACGCGGCATCCCCATCGTGCCGGTCTATGCCGGCGGCGCGAAGCCCATTTCCGCGGCCGATCTACCGGATAGCATGAGAGACTTGGCTCAGTACGGCGCCTACAATCTCAGCGCTGACGGCTCCCAACTTGCGGCGGACATAGCGAAGCTTACCGCAAAGCTCGACTCTTATTTGAGCGTTGCCTCACGGTTGAAACAGGCGGCGCGTGCCGCGCCTTCAGCCAGCGGCGATTTTGCGGATAGCGCCCTGGCGGAAAGCGAGGCTACGAGCCCTAAGGATGAAGTCCCCCTCGATGCCCTGGCCCTGAGCCAGGCGGAAGCCTTTTTTGCAGGCCCGGACAGCGCCGCTGAAAAACTTGGCGAAAGCAATGCGCGGGCAGCCGATGAGCAAAAGCTTTCCGAGATAACGCTGGCCTCGCTGGCGGCCGAACAGGACCCGCAACCCGGTGAAGTCCAATCCTCGCCTCCAAGGCAAGAGCCTGCCGCGCAAGCCCCAGAGGATTACGGCTCTGCCACGCCCCCGGCGGAAAGGAACGCGGCCGCGCAGGCGGAGGCTTCCAGCAGGAATATCACCATAAGCGAGATCGCCTCGTGCATCGACCCCGAACTGCTACTGGCCCTGTGGAGCAGGTTGGAGCTTGGCGACACTTCCGCCTTACAGCCGCAAGGCCTTTATTCCGAACAAGACTTGGACTTCCTTGACCGGGTGCGACGCCGTTGCCAAGACGATGAAGCTTTCAAGACTGCTATCGAACAGTATCTCAACGAATCGGGAAAGGTGCTCCAGGAGATCAGCAGCTCCGATCCGAGCGGGCGGTCAGCCCAATTCTGGCTGGCATCGGATAATGGGCGCACCTATTTCGTGCTCGCGCATATAACGGGCCGGCTCGGCGCACAGTACGCGCTGGAGTGAGCAGCGCCAATGCTGGATAGCTCCGGCAAGACTTTCCGGCGGCCTTGCCGGCGCACCACGGCGGGTGCGTATTTGTCCTATGAACGAACGGGTCAAAATTCTCAGCGAGGAGGCGGCGAAGCTCACCCCCAATGAGCGGGTGGAACTCGTTGAGCTTATCGATCTCACCCTGGTGGACCGGCAGGCAGAAATCGA
>PMBZ01000164.1 GCA_003153975.1 Hyphomicrobiales bacterium | reverse complement strand
CGCGTGATTTCCTCCGGCCCGAGCTTTGTATCGCGGGCCGAAACCTCGAACTCCTCGATATGGATCGAGGTGAAGACGTCGGTCGAGACGATGCGCTCGGAGAGCAGGATCGAGTCCTCGAAGTTGTAGCCCTGCCAGGGCATGAACGCAACGAGCACGTTCTTGCCGAGCGCCAGATCGCCGAGGTCGGTCGAAGGGCCGTCCGCGATGATGTCGCTCTTCTCGACCCGGTCGCCCACACGCACCAGCGGCCTCTGGTTGATGCAGGTGTTCTGGTTCGAGCGCTGGAACTTGCGCAGATTGTAGATGTCGACGCCCGACTTGGACGGATCAGTCTCGTCGGTGGCGCGGATCACGATACGGGTCGCGTCGACCTGATCGATGACGCCCGCGCGCCTGGCACCGATGGCAGCGCCGGAATCGCGTGCAACCACGCTTTCCATGCCGGTGCCGACCAACGGCGCTTCCGCCCGCAACAGCGGCACGGCCTGGCGCTGCATGTNNGGCGACACGTCGATGAAATCCGCCTTGGAGTTCGGGACGAGCGAAACGTCGCCCTGATGCCGGCAGATGACCAGGTCTTCGGCGAAAGTGTTGTCCTTGTTCAGCTTCACATTCGCTTGCGCGATATGGTGGCGAGCCTCCTCCATCGCGGAGAGGTAGACAACCTTGTCGGTGACCTTGCCGTCGGTCACGCGGCGGTATGGGCTTTCGATGAAGCCGTANNTCGATCGGGCAGATCCGGCCGTAATGAGTCGGGTGGACGTCGCGAACCTCGAAGCCCGCGCGCTCGCGGGTGAGGCCGCCCGGCCCAAGTGCCGACAGGCGCCGCTTGTGCGTGATCTCGGACAGAGGGTTGGTCTGGTCCATGAATTGGCTGAGCTGCGAGGAGCCGAAGAACTCGCGCACCGCCGCACTCGCCGGCTTCGCGTTGATGAGATCCTGCGGCATCACCGTGTCGATATCGGCCGTGGACATACGGTCGCGGATCGCACGCTCCATGCGCAGGAGGCCCAGCCGGTACTGGTTCTCCATCAATTCGCCCACCGAGCGCACCCGGCGGTTGCCGAGATTGTCGATGTCGTCCACCTCGCCGCGCCCGTCGCGCAAGTCGACGAGCGTGCGGATAACCTGGATGATGTCCTCCTTGGTCAGGACGCGCATCTCGTCCGACTGCTCGATTTCGAGCCGGATATTCATCTTCACGCGGCCGACCGACGAAAGATCGTAGCGCTCCTCGTCGAAGAACAGGCTCTTGAACAATCCGCGCGCGGCGTCCTCCGTCGGGGGCTCGCCCGGACGCATGACGCGGTAAATGTCGAACAGCGCGTCCTGCTCGTTCTGGTTCTTGTCGTTGTGCAGCGTGTTGCGGATGAAGGAGCCGGTGGTGACATGATCGATGTCAAGCACGGGCAGTTCATCCACATTGGCAGCGCGCAGGCGATCGAGCACCTTGGTGTCGATCTCGTCGCCAGCCTCGGCGTAGATCTCGCCCGTGGACAGGTTGACGATATCCTCGGCCAGATACCGCCCATGCAGGGCCTCGTCGGCGACAGCGATCGCCTTCACCTTCTCGGAGAGCTGGCGAACCGTGCGCGCATTGAGCTTCTTGCCCGCCTCGACGACAACCTCGCCTGTGTCGGCGTCGTAGATATCCTGCGTCGCCTTGACGCCGCGCATGCGCTCGCCAACGAAGGGTGTGCGCCAGCCTTGCGGCGTCGCGCTGAAGACGATGCGCTTGTAGAATGTGGAGAGGATTTCCTCATTGTCCATCGCGAGCGCGTAGAGCAGCGTCGTGGCGGGCAGCTTGCGCTTGCGATCGATGCGCGCAAAGACGATGTCCTTGGCGTCGAACTCGAAGTCGAGCCAGGANNCAGGAGCCGCGATAGGGGATGATGCGCGCGGCGAACAGGAGCTTGCCGGACGAGTGGCTTTTGCCGCCGTCGTGATGGAAGAAAACACCAGGCGAGCGGTGCATCTGGGAAACGATGACGCGCTCTGTGCCGTTGATGACGAAAGTGCCGTTCGACGTCATGAACGGGATGTCGCCCATATAGACGTCCTGCTCCTTGATGTCGCGGACGGAGCGCGAGCCCGTCTCCTCATTGACGTCGAAGGTGATAAGGCGTAACTTCACTTTCAGCGGCGCCGCGTAGGTCATGCTTCGCTGCTGGCATTCATCGACGTCATATTTCGGCGGTTCGAAATCGTAGCGGACGAATTCGAGTTGCGCTTTGTCCGAAAAGTCCTTTATTGGGAAGATCGACGCGAAAACCGCCTGCAAGCCGGTATTCGGGCGCCCGCCAACCGGATCTTGAACCATAAGAAATTGATCGTAGGATTGCTTTTGCACCTCGATCAAATTTGGCATCTCAGCGGCGTCGGCAATGTGCCCGAAGCGCTTGCGGATACGTTTACGGCCGATAAACGTTTGCGCCATTTGATCTCCTTAATTTTTACTGGCGGCGACTTACCCCGCACGCCGCGCGCGACTTGGCGTGAGAGCAAGGCCAAATTCTGGGAAGCCCCTTGATATGGCGTCCCATCAACAATTTACAAGCCCTGTTCTTTATCGCCGACGCCCCCCGCCGGTTTTCCGGTGGAGGGCCTCGGACCTCAGCCGCGCACGTGGCATGTACCGCGGTGGCTCTGGCTGGCGGGGCAGCGGCGCCCCGCCACTGCGATAAACTACTTGATCTCGATCTTGGCGCCTGCCGCCTCGACCTTCTTCT
This sequence comes from Hyphomicrobiales bacterium, assembly GCA_003153975.1. Classification (GTDB taxonomy): domain Bacteria; phylum Pseudomonadota; class Alphaproteobacteria; order Rhizobiales; family Rhodomicrobiaceae; genus Rhodomicrobium. The sequence continues at coordinate 15,307 of PMBZ01000164.1, read as the reverse complement.
TGATTTCCTCGGCTTCCGCCTTGGAAACGGCTTCCTTGATCGCCTTCGGAGCGCCCTCGACCAAGTCCTTCGCCTCTTTCAGGCCAAGGCCCGTGATCGCACGGACTTCCTTAATGACATTGATCTTCTGGGCGCCAGCGTCGGCGAGAATGACGTCGAACTCCGTCTTCTCCTCGACCTCGGCAACCGGGGCGGCGGCGGCCATCATCATCATTGGTGCGGCCGCGGCTGCGGAAACGCCCCACTTGTCTTCCAGGAGCTTCACAAGCTCGGCGACTTCCAGCACAGTGAGGCCGGACAGCTCATTGTAAAGTTTCTCAAGTTTGTCAGACATTTAGACCTCTAGAATGTTTGTAACCCGATTGGTGATTGGAGGCTCTGCCTTGAGCCGTCACGCCGCTTCTTGCTTTTCCTTGTATGCCTGCAACACTCTCGCAAGGCTCTGCGCAGGCGCGTTAAGCTGCCGCGCAAACTTGGAGCCAGGTGCAAGCAACACGCCCAACAGCCTGGAACGAAGCTCTTCCATCGAGGGGATGGCGGCCAAAGCCTTTACGCCATCCGCGCTCAGCGCCTGCTTGCCGAGCAAGCCACCGACAATGACGAACTTGTCATTGGTCTTGGCATAGTCAGCCGCAACTTTCGCTGCTGCCGTCAGGTCTTGCGAATACGCAATGCCCGTTGGCTCCAGGAAGAGATCCGCACCCGCGCCGTCCGCAGCGGTGCCAAGTGCAATTTTGGCGAGACGGTTCTTGATGACTTTGAACTGAGCACCCGCGCCGCTCATTTTACGGCGAAGATCACTCATCTGCGCTACGGTCATACCTTTGTAGCGCGCCACCACGACAGAGCCGCTTGTCGCGAAGATGTCGTTGAGAGTCTCAACCATCTCCTTTTTTTCAGCTCTATCCACCGCTTCTCTCCAGTTATGACGGCCCGCAACCGCGAACCGCCGCTTCGATCACGCCGCTACCCTGGTGAAAGGCGAGCGACAGCTCAAACCTGTCCCGAGGCGTGATGCGGCGCGATCCACCAACCAGCCTGGGCTGGCAGCCGGGACCGCTAACATTCCGTTCCCCGTCTCATGCTGGCGGACATTAAGCCTTTGGGGAGACCCCGCGGGCACCAGCAATCTTGGACAGGCTGCCCCCGGTTTCCCGAAGACAGCGGCCAAGACCGTTGCCGCTCTTGGCCAATCGGACGGCGAACCGTCCGAAAATCTTAAGGTGGCGCAATCGCCAACCCTATCGTTACTCCCGCTAAAGCGGGTATCCAGTTACCACGGGGCCGGGCATCGGCCCCCGCTCGCGCGGGGACTGGGCACAGCGCTAATGCGCACCACCGCTCGACAGCGACGACGGCTCGACCTTAACACCCGGACCCATCGTGGAGCTTAGGGCAACGCGCTTCACGAAGGTTCCCTTGGCACCCGTAGGCTTCGCCTTGCTGACCGCGTCCGTGAACGCCTTGACGTTCTCGATCAGCGCAGCCTCGGTGAAGCTCGCCTTGCCGATGCCCGCATGCAGGATGCCCGCCTTCTCGACGCGGAACTCAACCGCGCCGCCCTTGGCGCCCCGGATGGCCTCGGCGACGTCCATTGTCACCGTACCGACCTTCGGGTTCGGCATCATGCCGCGCGGACCCAGGATCTTACCGAGCCGGCCGACCAGTGGCATCATGTCGGGCGTGGCGATGCACTTGTCGAAGTTAATGTTGCCACCCTGAACCTGCGCCAGGAGATCTTCGGCGCCCACAACGTCGGCACCCGCGGCCTTCGCCTCGTCCGCCTTGTCTCCGCGCGCGAACACCGCGACGCGAACCGAGCGGCCAGTACCGTTCGGCAGCGCGCACACGCCGCGCACCATCTGATCTGCGTGCCTCGGATCGACGCCGAGATTCATCGCGATCTCGATGGTCTCGTCGAACTTCGCCTTGGCACGCTCCTTCACCATCTTCACGGCCTGCTCGACCGGATAAAGCTTGGTGCGCTCGATGCTCTTCTTAGCGTCGCGTAACCGTTTGCCTTCCATAGCGCTTACTCCTTCACCGTAAGGCCCATGGAACGGGCAGAGCCGGCAATGATCTTGGCCGCCTGATCGAGGCTGGTCGCGTTCAGGTCCTTCATCTTCTTCTGGGCGATCTCGCGCACCTGATCCATGGTCACGGTGCCAACCGAGCCGAGACCCGGCGTCTTCGAGCCACTCTTGATGCCCGCCGCTTTCTTGAGGAAGTGCGACGCGGGCGGCGTCTTCATCTGGTAGTTGAAGGACTTGTCCTGGTAATAGGTGATGACGACCGGAACCGGCGAGCCGGGCTCCATCTCTTTGGAGGCCGCGTTGAAATCCTTGCAGAACAGCATGATGTTCAGGCCACGCTGACCGAGCGCCGGACCGATGGGCGGCGACGGATTAGCTTGGCCTGCAGGAACCTGCAGTTTGATGTAACCTGCAACCTTCTTTGCCATTTTGTCCTCTCTGGGCTAAGCGCCCCTGGGGTTGAGGTATGTGGTGCGGCTCCCTTGCGCCTGCCTGGCGAGCAAACGCGAACCTCCCACAACGAAATGCCCGGCCAAGACCTCAAGCGCAGCCCGCGCTACATCTTCTCGACCTGAGCGAACTCCAGCTCGACCGGGGTTGCCCGGCCGAAGATGGAAACCGCGACCTTGAGCCTTGCGCGCTCCTCGTCGACCTCCTCGACATGCCCGTTGAACGAGGCAAACGGACCGTCGGCGACACGCACCTGCTCTCCCACCTCGAAGCTGATGGACGGCTTCGGCCGTTCCACCCCTTCCTTCACTTGATTGAGAATACGCTGCGCCTCGGACTCCGTGATCGGCTGCGGCTTGTTATCCGCGCCAAGAAACCCTGTGACCTTGGGCGTATTCTTGATCAGCAAAAAAGCCCGGTCGTTCATGTCCATCTTCACAAGGACATAACCCGGGAAAAACTTACGCTCCGTCGCAACCTTCCTGCCGCGCCGGACTTCGACCACCTCTTCCATCGGCACGACGATCTCTTCGAAACACTCATCGAGGCCCGCCTGCCCCGCACGTTCACGGATAGCGTCCGCCACCTTTTTTTCGAAGTTGGAATAGGCGTGAACGATATACCAGCGTTTTGCCATCAGTCTTACTGCTTTGTGGTTAAGTTTTAATTTAAAGGGCTACCGCCCAAGGCCTAAAATCAGGCTAACGACGCGGCTGATGATCTGGTCTGATATAAGAAAAAACACAGAGGCGAACACAGCCATCGCGACAACCATCATGGTCGTCACCAGNNCGCGAGGGGTAAACGACTTTCGAGGCTTCCGCCCGCACCTGCTGCAGAAATTCGATTGGACTGGTGTTTGCCATTTTCTTCCGGTACCGGCGCGGACGGGATAGTTCGCGCTGTGAATTCTTGTTGTGCCTCTAGGCTTTTTATTGCCCGACTATACTAATGTCCTGCCGCCCGTGGTGGCAGGAGTGGAGGGACTCGAACCNNGAGCTACACTCCTCCATCTAACCGGTAATAAGCTGGCAGCCCAGCCGCTGGACGATTATCCACAAACCGCTCCTGCCCGCTTAATTGATTGACCAGTAGTAGGGGCCTGATAGCTATCATGCGAATGGGCTGCCTGCCAAGCATTTTTCGCTCAGGGCCGAAACAAAATTGGAAATGTCAAGACCAGATTCACAAGCGGTGGAAAACCGCACGGTCGCTTTTTTCGTTGAGCGCCGCCGCAATATCGCTAATGTAGTGCACGCGCGGGTGTAGCTCAATGGTAGANNTCGATTCCCTTCACCCGCTCCAAGCCGCAAATTTTCCAGCACATCTAGCGCCGCCAGATTATAGAGGGTGAATTTGGTGCCGCATCGAAGCTCACCGCGGCCGTCGAGAAACGGCGTCCCGCGGGCTAGCCATCGAGCCTATCCAGTGTCCGTGCGCAATCCTGCCGCTTGCAGGACCTGTCCAGGCTGCTATATCCGGTGTGTTTCCAACCTATTTTCCAGCTCGAATCCCGGACAGAGAAATGGCAGACACGGATAACCTCTCGAAGGGACCCGCCGCGGGGACGTTTTCGTTTCAGGCGGAGGTCGCCGAACTGCTCCGGTTGATGGTGCACTCCGTCTATTCGGAAACCGATATTTTCCTGCGCGAGCTTATCTCCAACGCATCGGACGCCTGCGACCGGCTGCGCTACGAGGCCATCGCCAAGCCGGAACTGACCGCGGACGATCCCGTCTTTGCGATCCGCATCGCGCCGGACAGCGCGGCGGGCACGCTCACCGTCGCGGACAACGGCATAGGCATGGACCGGGAGGAGCTGATCGGCAATCTCGGCACCATCGCCCGCTCTGGCACCCGCGTCTTTGTGAGCAAGCTTTCGGAGGCGAAAGAGGGCGTGGGCCTCATCGGCCAATTCGGCGTGGGCTTCTATTCGGCCTTCATGGTGGCCGGGCGCATCGAGGTGGTGAGCCGCCACGCGGGATCGGAAGAGGCGTGGGCTTGGACGTCTTCCGGCGGGGGCGGCTTCGAGATTGCGCCGGCAAGCGAGGCGCAGGCGGCACGGGTTCCACGCGGCACCGAAATCGTGCTGCATCTGAAAGAGGACGCGAAGAAATATCTCGAAGCGCACGAGATCCGGCGGGTTGTCTCGACCTATTCGGATCACATCCTGTTCCCGATCGAGCTTGTGGAGACGGAGGGCAAATCCGGGCAGATCAACTCGGCGAGCGCTCTGTGGCAGCGGCCGAAGTCCGAGCTGAAGCCGGAGGACTATGCGCAGGCCTACCGCGCCATCGCGCACGCTTTCGACGAACCGGCGATGTCGCTGCATTACCGGGCGGAGGGCCGGCAGTCCTATGCGGTGCTGCTGTTCGCGCCTTCCCAGCAACCGTTCGACTTGTTCGATCCGGCCCGCAAGGGGCATGTGAAGCTTTACGTGCGCCGCGTGTTCATTTCGGACGAAGCCAACCTGCTTCCCGCGTATTTGCGGTTTATCGCCGGGGTCGTGGATAGCGAGGACCTGCCGCTCAACATCTCGCGCGAGATGCTCCAGAACAATCCGCAAGTGGCGGCGATGCGCAAGGCGCTGACTGGCCGCGTGATTTCCGAGCTGGAAAGCCTTGCGGAAAAGGACGCCGCGGCCTTCGGGAAAATCTGGGAGGCCTTCGGCCCAGTCATCAAGGAAGGTCTTTACGAGGACCACGAGCGGCGCGAGGCGCTGCTTGGGCTGACACGCTTTGCAACAACCAAGGGCAACGCCCGCACGCTCAAGGACTATGTGGCCGGCCTCCTGCCAAATCAGACCGAAATTTACTACCTCCTCGGCGATAGCACGGAGCGGCTGAAAGCCAATCCCAAACTCGAAGCGGCCCGTGCGCGCGGCATCGAGGTCTTGCTGCTGAGCGATCCCATCGACTCGTTCTGGACTGCGGTCCCGCTGGATGTTGGCGGCAAGCCATTCAAATCGCTGAGCAAGGGCGAAGTGGATTTCGGACTCATACCGCTGCTTGAAGAGAAGGCTGATGACGAGCCGAAACCCGGGGAAGTCAGCGTTGAGAGCATTCTTGCCGCTGTGAAGACGGCGCTTGGCGAGCGCGTATCGGAGGTGCGGGCGTCGAAGCGCCTCGCGGACAGCCCTGCCTGCCTGGTCGCCGGCGGCCACGGTCCCGATCTCCAGACGTCGCGCCTGTTCGCACGCCAAATGGGCGGGATCGCTCCCAAGCCCATCCTGGAGCTGAATGCCCGCCACACGCTGGTGAGAGCTATCGCCAGCGCTCAGACGGCGTCGCGCCAGGACGATGTGAACGACCTGTCCGCGTTTTTGTTCGAGCAGGCGCAGATCCTGGATGGCGAATTGCCGGAAGACCCGGCGGCCTTCGCGGCGAGGCTGAACCGGCTGGTGGCACGCGGCCTGACGTGACCATGGAGGTTACGGATATTGGCGCACCGGACCGAATAAAGCTGCGAACTGCTATGCAATTGAAACCCTGTTATAAATTTGTGCCGTTGCCGAGCCTGTCATCGTGAAGGTACTAATGCTGGCAGCCGCGCCGCTTTGGGAGGACTATACGACCGTTTAGCGAACGAGATTGCCCGTATGGTCTGGACCGGCCAAGAAACCTGGATTGCCCGGCTGCCCTTTCCGGCCCTCCGCCCCCCGGCTCAGGCTGTTTCAAGCACCTTAGCGCTAATTGGACGCAGCCGAATAAAGGGAAATTAGAAGCTTACGGTAGGCATTCAGCACTTGCATCCCAAGTCTGTCCGACCTCTGAAGGTAGGTCTCGGCAAATTCAGAAGAGCATGACTTCCATGCCATGACATCCTCGCTGCCGATTCGAATCACATCAACGCCATGACTGGTAATCAGTTTCATGGCGTCCTCGTCATATTGCCAGACCTTCTCCCGCGCGGACTTTTCGGCCGTCCGTCCAGCCTCCATCAGGATTCGCTGCGCATCGGGATCGAGACCTTGCCAGAATTGCCCGTTCATGACGACAACCCATTCCTCATGGATCGGCCGCGCAACATTGACGTGGTCCACCACCTCCCACAGCTTGTTCGACGAGAAGACGTCAAGAGCTGTGATGCCGGCGCTGACCTGTCCGTTTTTGAAAGCAGCGTACTGATCCGGCCCATTGAGCTGAACGGGTGTGCCGCCGCATAATTTTACGAATTCGGGAAGAGCGGTTCCGAAAACTCTGACGTTCTTCCCAACGATCGATTCCGGCGATGTGACTGGGTACCCCTTCGAGAAGAACGTCTCTGACAAGAAGGGAATCCAGAAGAGGACGCGGACATTCCGGGCTGAAGCAATACTTTGATCTATCGGGCCTCGGATCCCGCTTTCGCGTGCGACAGCCGCTTCCGCCATTTTCTTGTTTGTGAACAGAAAGGGCACAGAGAAGATGCTCGCTGCCGGTACGTCATCCATGTATTGGCTTAACCAAGCAGCACCTGTTTCAACCGCGCCGGATTGGACAGCCTGCGGTACCTCGCTCGTTTTATACAATTTTGCGGAATGAAATATCTCGATATGCAAACGGCCGGCACTCAGCCTCTCTGCCTCCTCTTTAAAAATCTTCAAAATTTCGTAGGTTAAACTGTCTTCCCGCATCGAAACTGTAACGCGTATTTCAGTGGCAGCCCGAGCGATATCTGGCACGGCCGTGCAAAAAAATAGAAGCATTAACAAAGGCATGAATACGGAAATGCGGGGTGGCCACATTTTTGCGAACTTAACCTGAGGTTGCAAGGACGGGCGCACAATAGGTATTCCCAACCACTCGAGACTGGCGCGAGCTTTAATCAATTGCGCCGCGATAATCAAGGTCAGACACAGGCGAGCCATAGGTGCGGGTGCCGATATTCACATCTCCGCGTTTGGCGCGGCCACCTCGGATATTCCGTTCTTCGATTGAATCAGGTGATGGCTGGCCTTGAACCAGAGCCGCAGCGAAACCTTGCTGGAAGCGAAAGCGGTTCCCGCTCTCGCCGCGTTTGACGATGCAGTACCGTTGGCGGCCGCATCCCGGGCATTCGAAGCCATTGCGCCAGCGCAGGCTCGCCAGCTTGGCATGACATTGCTCTTCGGTTCCGTACAATGCATCGAAACCGTCCTCACTGAGGCCTTTCTGGAATTGAACCTTGTTGCGCGCCATCGGCCAACCCTTTGTAAATCGTAGCGTTCGCCATTTGTTCTTGGCGCGAATTCGAGCTGACGCAAGTGCGTAGTCAGGTTTGCCATGATAAGAGCTTAGGCGAAACGAGCGGTTTGTTAAGGAAGGCTCCCAACAGCATTGCACCGTTGCGGCGGGAAAGACCCCCTCACCCTTATTCCAGCAAGCTCGCCCTGGCGAGCTTGCAACTTGGAGTGTCCGCATTCGCAAGCGGATGCGGATTGGAGAAGGAACGCTTGAATGACCCGCAGCGGAGATTTTAGGATTCCTCTCGCCCAGGGGAGAGCGGCAGAGTGGGGCACTTAAGGAGGCGGCCTTGGCCCGGAAAAAGAGCATACCACCGAAACCGCATATGGAACGGCGCGAGCCGCTGCCCTGGCAATGCCCCAAATCCAAGGAGGAAGATCCGTTTGCGCCGGAGCGCGTCCAAGCAATTCTGGGCAGCCCCAGCTACCGGCGCGGCGACGAGGATGTGAACTTTCTGGCGACGGACGGCATGCGCGGCGTGCGCCTGCAAGTCGATTACACCAAGCCCGAGCTGCTTCTCCAGGAACACCGTGTCCGTTCCACCATCGTGGTGTTCGGCAGCACCCGCATCTGCGAGCCTTGCGCGGCACAGCGCAAGGTGGATGTGCTGACCGCGGAGGCGGCCGCCGATCCCGGCAATAAGGGGCTGGCGCGCAAGCTTGCCGTTGCCCAGCGCATCCTTGAAAACAGCCGCTATTACGAGGTGGCCCGCGAGTTCGGCCGGATCGCGAGCCTGGCCAACAGAACCAGCGGCAACTACGATAGCGTCGTCATGACGGGCGGCGGGCCGGGCATCATGGAAGCGGCCAATCGTGGCGCCTTCGATGCCGGCGTTCAGTCGGTGGGCCTCAACATCGTGCTGCCGCACGAGCAATATCCGAACCCCTATATCACGCCGGGCCTCTGCTTCAGCTTCCACTATTTCGCGATACGCAAGCTGCACTTCCTCCTGCGCGCCAAGGCGCTGGTCGCGTTCCCTGGCGGCTTCGGCACGCTCGACGAGCTGTTCGAAGTGCTGACGCTGGTGCAAACGCGCAAGATCAAGCCGATGCCGGCCGTGCTCGTTGGCGAACGCTACTGGCGGCGTGCGATCGACTTCGATTTCCTGGTGGAGGAAGGCGTCATCGACCAGGAGGACCGCGAGCTGTTCTTCTTCGCCGAAACCGCCCAGGAAATCTGGGACGGCATCCAGAGCTGGCACATCGGCAACGGCGACNNAGGCGCATCGCTCGATGGTGCCTTGAACGGAGGGAATCTCCCCTCACCCCAGCCCTCTTCCCATGGGAGAGGGAGTCCCGCCGCAGCCATTGTGATGGCGTCCCTTCTCCCAGAGGGAGAGGGTGAGGGGGGCGCGGTTCGATCAAGCCGGAACCTGCCCCCGCAACTATCCGCGTGCCCTATTCCGCCGGCACCGCCTGTCCGCTGGCCTTTGCCTGCCCGTCGCGCAATAGCTGGATGCGGCGCTTCACGAACTCGACGTGGTTGCGCAGCTCGTAGAAATCCGCCGACAGATGGATGGGCACCGAAATCTTCTGCACGCCGTCCTCGATGTGCGCAAGCTCCTGCTCCCGCTGCTCGATAACGTCGAGCGATGCCGTCTTGGGCAAACTGTGCTCCAGGTTCTTGAGTTCGCGGTACCAGTTCAGGATGCGGCGCTTCATGCGCCAATTGTAGATGAGGGGCACGACCCGGGCCAGTGGCAGGATGATACCGATCAGCGGCAGGATCATTATGAAGGCGCGGTCGAGCAGTGTGGCGACCCAGAACGGCAGCACGCGCTGGAAAAAGGTCGGGCCGTTTTTGTACACCCGGCGCGCGTCGTCGGGCACGGTAAACTCCGGATCGTCGGAGAGGGCTTCGACGCCTAGCGTGAACAACTTGGCTTCGCCGTTGTCCTTGAGTGCCGGTTTGCTCTGCACGGCGAGGATCGCCTGCGACAACACCGTTACCAGCGCGGAATGCAGGTCGTCGCGGACGAGCAGCGCCGCCTTCGTCGCGACCAGCGAACTATCCTCTTCCGGGACATTTCGCACAAAGTCCACCACGCCTTGCTTCAGCGTAACCGGGCTCAGGTAGGGGTAGCGCTGAATGAGTGCGCCAGCCTGGGGCATGTTCATGATGCGCACGCCGGGCTGTTGCATCAGCGCTTGCAGCCGGTTGTCCTCGGTCCCCAGAACGAGGAAGCCGGCGTCGGCGGTGCCCTTCTCGAACGCGGCGGCGTAATCGGCGAGCGGCATCGAGATCAGCGTGGAATTTTCGGCCGTGATGCCGTTGGCTGCCAAGAGCTTCCTCGCCGGTATGCTGGTTCCGCTGCCGTCGGGGCCGGTCAGGATGCGCTTGCCCTTAAGCTGCGTGAGATGGTCGAGCTTTTCGGTGCCGCGGTAGAGGACCCAGACCGGCTCGGTGATCAGCCGGCCCATCGAATGCAGGCTCGGCGACTCGATGCTGTTGGTGAGCCCGCCTTGCACGAAGCCCGCCTGCACGCCGGAATCCGGGTTCTTGAGCAGCTTGAGATTCTCGGAGGACGCGCCCGACTCCCGGATCTCGATCTTGACGCCCTTCTTTGCTGCCTCCGCCTTGATCCGCTCCGCAAGCTGATAGTAGGCGCTGCCCTTGGCCGAGGTGGTGATCGTGAAGTGATCCGGCGGCGCGGGCTTTACGTAAAGGGCTGCGAACCAAAGAGCCGCCACGCACACACCAATGGCGGCAAGCAACTCGCGAGAAATCAAGCGTTTCATCCGCAACTCCGTTGGGCTTGCACAAATGCGGCAATTAGGCCTTTCTTTACGGGGGCTTGGCTGCCCGCGCAATCCCTAAAGTTTTCTTAACATCTGGCGGCCGCCTGCCGCGAGGAGCTTGCGCGATCAAGGCACTTTGATTGGGCCTTCGGCATCCTTGCCTTGTAGAATGGGGCCGGGTGTACTGCGTGCTCTTGCCGCCGCCGCCGCGGAAGGAACGGGATAAGGGAAGGATGTGCTCTGTGAATGCGCGGGTGTTATCCTTTTGTCTTTGCTTGGGACTTTCCACCACAGCCGCGATGGCGGCGTTGAAGCCGGGCGATGCGGCGCCGGATTTCACCGTGCAGGCGGCACAGGGCGGCCGGGAGTTCCAATTCGCGCTTGCCGAAGCGCTGAAAAAGGGGCCGGTGGTGCTCTACTTTTATCCAAAGTCGTTTACGAAAATCTGCACCGCCGAGGCGCACGAGTTCGCGGAGAATATCGGGAATTTCGAAGCCTTGGGCGCCAGTGTGATCGGCCTGTCAGCCGACCCGGTCGAGGTGCAGCGCGAGTTCTCCCGCATGGAGTGCCGGGACAAATTCCCGGTGGGCGCCGATCCAAGCCTTTCGGTCATCGCGGCCTACGATGCGAAGTTCGAGGGCCGGGCGATGGCGAGCCGCACGTCCTATGTGATCTCGCCCGATGGCAAGATCGTCTCCGCCTACACGGACCCCGAGGCGGCAAAGCACATCGAGAACGCCCTGGCCGCCGTCGGGAAATGGCGCGAGGAGCATAAGCGCTGAACGCCGCGCGGCCGTTTGCGCCAGTTATCGGGCACAGTTCCTCCCTCTCGCCTTTTTGGTTTGAGTGTGACGGGGGTTTTGCGATAAATTGCAAGGAACATGTTCGCATTTTGCGATAGGGGAAATATCATGCGCAGGGCTTACCTTGGTTGCACGCTTGGCATGCTCGCGGCCTTTGGGTCTCCAGGGGCGCAGGCGCAAAGCGTCCACAGCGCCGCCATTCTTGCCACACCCAGGGCTCCGGAGAGCGCGCCCGGCTATGCCATACCGATCCCGATTACCATGCGGATGGATATGCCGGTCTTGAGGGGGGCCTATCTGACACACACCAGCTTCACCGCTACGTGGGTGCATGTGTACCGGCCTCTGGGCTATCCGGGCCTGCCAACGGAGCTGACGGTCACCCGTGTCAGGAATCAGGTGCTGGCCAAGCCGAAACCTCAGCAGCCGTGATTGGCGCTGTGCTTCGGCAGTTGGGCACATTGGAACCGGCGCTGGAGTAGCCGGGACAATAGCAGCTATGTCTAAGCTGAGTTTCCCAGCTTCGCCAGAGGATGCCCTGGGTTTGCGCCCAGGGCTGCCCGGTCAGGCAAAGGACTTCGCAATCGAGTCGACGATCGTTTTGATCGACTTGTCGTGCCGGGTAACTGGCGGGATCTTCCGCTGGATACCGAGGAGCTGGTAGACCGCCATTTGCGCGGCACGCACGGAAAATTCCACCGTGAACACAACGTCGTCCGCGATCTCGACGAACTGGCTCACAAAAGCGAGGTTCTTCGAGCACGCGGGCACCGGCAGCGGACGGTCCGTCTTGGCGCGGGGCATGAACATGCTGGTGATGTAGGGCATGCGGCAGGGGATGCAGACAGCGCCATCGAAAACGCCGAGGTCGAAATTGAGATGGCCGCACAGCTCGGTGAGGATCTCCGCCCCGTTGCAGTCCGACATCGGCTTGGCGACAAAATCGCCTACCCGGTCCGGATGCAGCGCGTAGCCCCAGAACACCTGCAAGTCCTTGGGCTGGCCCGCGAAATGTGGCTGGCGATAGAGCACCACCGACATCAGCCAGTTGGAGTCCTTGAAAGTCACGAGCCCCCCGGTGCCCGGCTCGTTGCCCGAGAACTCCTGCATCTTGTTGAAGAAGACAGGCGTACTGCAAGTCACGGTGAAGGATTCCCAATAGGATTCCGGGATGCTCGAATTGAAGGGGGCGGGGTTGCCGAACTCCGGGCGGCCCTCAACGATCTTCTCCCACAGTGCCCAACCCTGGCTGTCCGCCTTGGTCAGCCGCGGCGGTGCGCTGGTCATGGAGCCGAGGCTTGAAGCGTCGGTCATCGAGCCGTTTTGCAGGAAGACGAGATCGTCCTCGCCAACCGGCACAGTCCCGGTCTCGCCTCCGCTTTTCTTGATCGCGAGCGCGGTGACGCGGACCTTGCCGCCCTCGTCCGCGAGCTGCATGTCCGTGACCTGCGTGCCGCTGACAAACTGCACGCCTTGAGCCGCAAGCCAAGCAGCGACAGGGCGGGTGATGGAGTCGTACTGATTGTAGACCGTGCGGCGCACCCCGCCGAGCGTCTCGATGCGCGGATACTCGTTCATGAACCGGCGCAGATAGCGCTTGAACTCGACGGCGCTGTGCCAGGGCTGGAAGGCAAACGTGGTCTGCCACATGTACCAGAAGTTATTCTTGAAGAACTTCGGGGAGAGCCAATCCGTGATGGGGCTCAGCCCAAGCTTTTCCTCGGAGGCCTCGGCGAGCGCAACCAGCTCCAGCCGGTCCGCCATGCTGAAGCCCATCTTCGAAACGTCGATCTTGTGCCGGTTCCTATCGACGAGGCGTGCGCGCGAGTGCGCTTTGTGCAACTCGTTGAACTCCTCGGTTTCGTCGCGGACCGATTTGCCGGGGTGCTCAAGCGACGGGATCGTGCTGAGCAGATCCCAGGTGCATTCGTAGTGGTCGAAGGTCAGCATCCGGCCGCCGCGGAGCGAGTATGCGCCGTCCGGAAGCCGGGCACCGTCGAGGCAGCCGCCCAGAACGCTCAAACGCTCAAAGATCGTGATGTCGCTGCCCGGAACGCCGCCGTCCCGGATCATGAATGCCGCAGCCGCCAGAGAGCCGATACCGCTCCCGATCATGTATGCTTTCATCGCCTTCGCTCCCCCGGCCCTTCAACCCCTTCGCCGGAGCTTCTGGCGCATACGGCACACGCGATACATCCGGCCCCGGCACGCCATAACGCCGGCGGGAATGCCGGATCTCCGCGCCGGCGGGCATGCTGCGGTAAAAATAGACCAGATGGCCAAGCGCCTATTTGATCGGAGTCAAAATGCCGGAGGCTGGCGGCAGATGCGGCATTAAACCTCTTTCTCGCCCTTGGGATACTGGCATTTCCAGCGCTGAACGAACCACTCGCGATGGCGATCTCCCCACTGCGCTATGAACGGCGGGGCACTCATCGTGCATTGCCGGGGCGAACTGTCCTGCTGGAACAGCACACGCTGGTCCACGCAAGTAACCGGATGCGCGGCCGCGCAAACGGTGAGTACAAGTTCGATCATTGCCGGTAACCTTTCCATTGCGGCCTTCGACGGAGCGGTCCATCGCGTCGAGAACACAAGATCGCGCGGACAAGTTCCAGGATGGTGCCCCTTTTCGTGAGGTTCCCCCTACAGGTCGAGCACAAGCCGCCGCGGATCTTCGAGGCTTTCCTTCACGCGCACGAGGAAGGTCACGGCCTCCCTGCCGTCGACGAGGCGGTGATCGTAGGACAGCGCCAGGTACATCATCGGCCGGATCTCGATCTTGCCGTTCACCGCGACGGGCCGCTCCTGGATCTTGTGCATGCCGAGGATGCCCGATTGCGGCGCGTTCAGGATCGGCGTGGACATCAGCGAGCCGTAGACGCCGCCATTCGAGATCGTGAAGGTGCCGCCCTGCATCTCTTCGAGGCTGAGCTTGCCGTCGCGGGCCTTCTTGCCGAAGCTCGCGATCTCCTTCTCGACCTGGGCGATGGACTTTTGGTCCGCGTCGCGCACCACCGGCACCACGAGCCCCCGGTCGGAGCCAACCGCGATGCCAATGTGGCAGTATTTCTTGTAGACGATGTCCTGGCCGTCGATCTCGGCGTTGACGCTCGGGATCTCTCGGAGCGCCTGGATACAGGCCTTCACGAAGAAGCCCATGAAGCCGAGCTTCACGCCGTGCTTCTTCTCGAACAGGTCCTTGTATTGGTTGCGCACGGCCATGATCGTCGACATGTCCACCTCGTTGAAGGTAGTAAGCATGGCGGCGTTGTTCTGCGCCTCCTTGAGGCGGCGCGCGATGGTCTGGCGCAGCTTGGTCATGCGCACGCGCTCCTCGCGCCCCTCGTCAGAAGCGATGGCCGGCGTGCGAACCTGGGCAGGCCGCGGAACCTGGGGTGCTGGGAAGCCGATCGTAGCGGGCGCGGCAGGTGCGGAGGGCGCGGCTGGCTTGGATGCCCCACCCTCGATCACCGCGAGCATGTCGCCCTTGGTGACGCGCCCATCCTTGCCGGTGCCCGCGACGCCCGCTGGATCGACGCCGCTTTCCCCGGCGAGCCGGCGCACGGAGGGCGCCAGCGTATCGTTGGCCGCTTTCGCCTGAGTGGCCTGCGGCGCGGCAGGGGCGGGCGCAGTTCTCGCGGGTTGAGCAGCGGCAACAGCTTGCACCGGGGCGGCCTTGGGCTGCTGCGCGGCACTCGCTGGAGCGGGCTTCGCTGGGGCCGCGGCAACCACACCGTCCGCGATGGTTCCGAGCACCGCGCCGGGGGAGACCGTCTCGCCTTCCATCGCGGCGATATGGGCGAGCACGCCGGCAGCCGGCGCATTAACCTCAAGCGTCACCTTGTCGGTCTCAAGCTCGGCCACGGGCTCGTCGGCATTCACGGCATCGCCCGCCTTCTTGAACCATTTGCCAACGGTTGCTTCGGTAACGGATTCTCCCAGCGTGGGAACAACGATTTCGATGGCCATCTACAATCCCTGAGGTGAGGCGGATAATTCTCCGCCGGTCATGGCCGCCCCAACTCAGCCATCGGCCGGCATTCCGGTTCTTACTAAGGCCTGTTTACATTCCCCGG
>PMBZ01000248.1:12496-23400 GCA_003153975.1 Hyphomicrobiales bacterium | reverse complement strand
TGCACCGAGAAGAACAGGTAGGGCGACGGTTCGAAGAGGTGCAGCTTTTTCTCAAGCAGAAGCGCGTTCGTGCAAAGCGAGACGAACCGCTTTTGAGCGATGAGGCCCTTGACGATCTCGCCGATTTCCTTGTGGATCAGGGGCTCGCCGCCGGGGATGGCAACCATCGGCGCGCCGCATTCCTCGGCTGCTTCCAGGCATTCGGCCACGCTCATGCGGCGGTTGAGAATTGGATCGGGATAGTCGATCTTGCCGCAGCCGGAACAAGACAGGTTGCACCGGAACAGGGGCTCCAGCATCAGGACCAGGGGATAGTGCTTGCGGCCCGAGAGCTTCTGTTTGAGAAGATAGGCGCCCATCCGCCTTTCCAGGAAAAACGGCAAGACCATATGCGTGCTCCAACTTGAGAAATTACATTGCACCTAGACGGTGTGAGCGTTCATCCGGGTCGACTTAAACGGATCGCTGTTAAAGTCAAATGGAGTGAAGCTCGTGGGGAAGTCTGAATTCGACGTTTTCCTGAACCCCTGGTAAATTTGTCACTTCAATCGGACCCAAGGTCCGCAAGCTTTCGATGACATCTTGCACCATGGCTTCGGGTGCTGAGGCGCCCGCAGTAAGGCCGATAACCTTGGCGCCCTTCACCCAGTCCGGACAGAGTTCGCTGCCATCCGCGAGAAGATAGCTTGGAACGCCAGCCTCCTCGCCGATCTCGCGCAGACGGTTGGAGTTCGAACTGTTCTTGGCCCCCACGACCAGGATGACTTCGGCAATTTTTGTCAATTGCCTGACGGCGGTCTGACGATTCTGTGTCGCATAACAGATATCGTTGGTTTCGGGGCCGACCACGTCCCTGAATTTGCGCTTGAGCGCCTCGATGACCCCGCGCGTGTCGTCGATACTGAGCGTCGTCTGCGTAACGTAGGCGACGGGCGTGTCCAGGGCGACCGGGAGCGCGTTCACGTCGTCCTCGGTCTGGACGAGATGCACGGGTCCCGGAATTTGCCCCATTGTGCCTTCAACCTCGGGATGGCCCGCATGGCCCACAAGTATGATGACGCGGCCCTGGGCCAGATACCGCTTTCCCTGAAGATGAACCTTGGTGACGAGCGGGCAAGTCGCATCGATCACGGGCAGATTTCGCCCCTTTGCTGCGGTTTGCACCGACTTCGCCACGCCATGCGCGCTGAAAATCGTGACGGAGCCCGGCGGAATTTCATCGATCTCGTCGACAAAGCGCGCGCCCTTCGCCTTCAAATCCTCGACGACATGCTTGTTATGCACGATCTCGTGGCGGACGAAGACGGTCGCGTCGTATTTCTCCAATGCGCGTTCCACGATCGAAATAGCGCGGACCACGCCCGCGCAAAATCCACGAGGCTGCGCCAGCACCACCCGTGTCGTACCGCCATCGCGAGCAGCATTTTGCATCACATTACCCCGTATCCTGGAGGTAGCCCCGGCGTGCCGTCGCACCAACCCCCATTGGTCAACAAACGGCTCCCTCTTACCGTTCCGGCCGCTATCCTAAATTACTGAACCGGCGTGCGTTCTCTTAAGCTGTGTGTCCGGCAAGGATCGCTGAGCGCTGGGCCTTCCGGAATTTCAGGAAAAGCGCGTTCGCGCGGGCCAGCGCTCCGATTTGCCGCCTCAATTTAGCGCCGGCACAAGGGATGCCAAGTGGGTGGTGCGCAATGGGCACAGTTTTCTAAGAAACTGTACCAGTATTTTACCCCTCGCGGATAGGATGATTGTCCGGCGCGTCAATGCCTGAAAGGTCCAGCCTATGCCTGCGCTCGATTTTGCGCTTTCCTATCCATCGTCGCGCTCAGCCGTCATGGGGCGCAACGCCGTGGCCGCGTCTCAGCCGCTTGCCGCGCAGGCGGGGCTTCGCATGCTATTGCAGGGCGGCAACGCCATCGATGCCGCCGTCGCGGCGGCGATGGCGCTGACCGTGGTTGAGCCTACGGGCTGCGGGCTCGGCGGCGACGCTTTTGCAATCGTTTGGGATGGGGATAAGTTGCACGGGCTGAACTCGTCCGGGCGCTCGCCCGCGAAATGGACGCGCGAGCGATTCGGGGCGGCGGCCTTCATGCCAGAACGCGGACTTGAGTCTGTGACCGTGCCGGGGGTGGTGGCGGCGTGGGTTGCGCTTGCCCGGCGCTTCGGCACGCTGCCGCTCGGCGTTCTGGCTGCTCCCGCCATCGCCTATGCCTGCTACGGATTTCCCGTAAGCCCGAAGATCGCGGCACTTTGGGAGCGGGATGGCGCTTCGCTGGCGCGGCAGCCGGGATTCGCGGAGCATTTTCTACCGGGTGGACGGGCTCCGCGTGCGGGCGAATTGTTCAAATGCCCGGCTATCGCGGATAGCCTTGAGCTTATCGCCGACAGCGGCGGGGAGGCCTTCTATCGCGGCACGCTGGCGGAGGGGATCGCGGCGTTTGCGAAGGCGCATGGCGCCGTGCTGGATGCGGCGGATCTTGCCGCCCACAGGGCGGACTGGGACGAGCCGTTGGCGATAGCTTTCGGGGAGCGGCGCTTGCACGAGCTGCCGCCGAACGGGCAGGGGATCGCGGCGCTTATGGCGGCGGGGATCGTCGAAGCGCTTGGCGATCCGGGCGGCGGGCCGGACGATCCGGAGACGATCCACGCCGCTATCGAGGCCATGAAGCTTGCCTTCGCCGACGTACATCGATATGTGGCCGACCCAGCGTCCATGACGTTGCCGGCCGGGGCGCTGCTCGATCCGGCCTATCTCGCCGCGCGTGCCAAGCTGATCGACCGCCGTGCGGCGGGGGCACCCGCCTTCGGGGCGCCGAAGTCTGGCGGCACGGTGTATCTGGCGGCGGCAGATGAGGGCGGCCGCATGATTTCCTATATCCAGTCGAATTACATGGGCTTCGGCTCGGGCGCGGTGGCGCCGGGCGGCATCTCCTTGCAGAACCGCGGGGCGTGCTTCGTGCTTGAGCCGGGCCATGCGAACGAGGCCGGTCCGCGCAAGCGCCCATTTCACACGATCATTCCGGGTTTCGTCACCGAAGCCTCCGGCGCGCCGCTTATGGCCTACGGTTTGATGGGCGGCGTCATGCAGGCGCAGGGGCATCTGCAAATGGCGCTGCGCGTGGTGCGCCATGGGCAGAATCCGCAAGCCGCGGCCGATGCGCCGCGCTGGCGCGTGCTTTCCGGCCGCACGGTCGCCGTCGAGCCCGCGATTGGCGCCGCCACCATCGATGCGCTGCGGGCGCGAGGCCACGAGGTCCTGACCAACGGGGCGGACTGGGCACATAGCTTTGGCGGCGCGCAGCTAATTCTCAGGACCGGGGCCGGATATATCGCGGGCTCCGATCCGAGGAAGGACGGGCAGGCCGTGGCGTACTGAAGCCGGTTGAGACGTTCGTCCGCCGGGTGTCGTCCCGGAAATGCCGCGGGCATTATCCCAAATCCGGCCGCCGAGCTTATACTGGACCGGAAAACTTGAGCTGGAACAGCGTGCCTGGCGTTTTTTATGGCACCACCCTCCGGGTGAGCCGTGCGCATTGTCGTGGCCGGGCTTGACAATGGCGGGCGTTTTGCCGCCGCAACCGCGGTTTTCTGGATTATCCGGGACCCGCAGGCGTAATAAAAAAGGCCGGGTTATCCGGCCTTTTTTATTACGTAAGCTTGTAAGACGGGCTTACTGCATGCGGTTGAAGTGGTTCCAGTTAACCGTAACCTTCGCGCCGACTTTCGCCCGCCTGTAGAGATCGGCAACATCGGCGTTGTACATGCGGATGCAGCCGTGGGAGACTTGCTGTCCAATCAGGTACTCCGCGTCCGTACCGTGGATGCGGTACATGGAGTCGCCCAGATAGAGCGCGCGGGTGCCCAGCGGGTTGCGCGGATCGCCGCCGGCGACGTAATTCGGAAGCTTCGGATTTTCCTTGCGCATGTCGGACGTTGGCGTCCAGACCGGATTTTCCCGTTTCTGGCTGACATAGCTCACGCCGGACCACTTGGCCTCTTCCTTCGGGATGGCAATCGGGTAGCTGATCGCGGTCGCCTTGGATTCGACGTAGTACAAGCGGCGGTCGGCAAAGCTCACGATGATCTCGCCCGGATTATGCGATCCCTGCTTGATCCTGACGGTTTCGCGTCCGCCGCCGCCCATCGGGCCGAAAAGGTCGCTGAAAAAACTATCGATAAAATTCGCGTTTGCAGCCGGTGCGGCGAACGTCAGCAACAGACTTGCGATCGCAAATTGTTTGATGAGCCGAGACACTAAACCCTCCAATGTCGAGCCTTATCCAATCCAACGTGGCGCCGGCATTTGCCGAATCGACGAAGCCGGTCCCCTGGCTCCTGAAAACGCCCTTTTCGTGTTCGTAGAGAACATACCTTAGCATATGCCCCGCGTCAGCCCCGATGGGACGGGTTCTGGCCGCTTTTCCCGCATATGTTGCGATGATGACACGGATTTATGTATGCCCGCTAAACAGGC
Organism: Hyphomicrobiales bacterium; assembly: GCA_003153975.1. Classification (GTDB taxonomy): domain Bacteria; phylum Pseudomonadota; class Alphaproteobacteria; order Rhizobiales; family Rhodomicrobiaceae; genus Rhodomicrobium. The sequence goes on along the minus strand of PMBZ01000248.1, from coordinate 18,923 downwards.
AATCTCAATATACTGTGAGATCAACTTAATGTGCGTACAGCTTACTTTTTCCGAAACTTGTCGAGACTGACGACGTCGGCAGTCTTGCGCGCCCCGGTTGTGTGCGGCTCGGGCTCGGGCAGAGGCGCTTTGGCGGCGGGGGCTTCTTCCTCCTCCGGCTCTGGCTCAAGGGCCGGGGACAAGAGGCCGGTTAGGTCGTTTTTCGGCGCGGGCAGAATGCTCATGTCCCCCGAAAGGCTTTCCTCGCCGTCCTGGCCCTCCGGCGGGCGCAACGCCAGAGCGAAATGCACGGTTGGGTCCTGGAAAATGCGGACCGCACTGAAAGGGATCACAAGCCGTTCCGGGATGTTATTGAACGAGAGGCGGACTTCGAAGCGGTCCTCGGTTACGGCCAAATCCCAGAACTGATGCTGCAGCACGATGGTCATCTCGTGCGGGTATTGTTCCCTGAGACGCTTGGACAGGCCGGCGCCCGGCGCGCGGGTGTCGAAGGTGATGAAGAAATGGTGGTCTCCAGGGATGCCGCGTTTAAGCACGCGTTGCAGCACCGCACGCACCACACCGCGCAGCGCGTCCAAGACGAGAGCCTCGTAGCGGATTAAATCTTCAGGCATTTCCGTTTCAAAGCCAGCGGCTCAATATCGTCCCCAGAATGTAAAGTGGCGGGCTTCTGTTGCCCGGCGCCCGCCGGCCGCGCCTGATAGCAGCTACGCCATCAGGGCTTCAATTCCCAGTGTCGCGCCGCATTACGCAGCGAGAGCAACCGGAGCATAGTTGTCGTTTGCAACTATAATTTTGGCCCGATACGGCGGTACCATGCCGTGCGAAAGAGTACCCTTTACACCCTCGTCGATCCTATTTCGCCCCCATCTCAAGGCGTCCCGCGCGTTCGCGAGGCGGCTTGTGGTGGAGGCGCCGGGTACCGCCCCCGGGTCCGAAAGGTTTATTACGATATCCGTTTATCCCCATAGCTGGCTAACCAGCGATTGGTAATATAGTCCTTCCTCGCGGGATTGGAAAGATGATACCCGCGAAATAGGCGCGGCGGTAGCAAGCGGGCAACGCTACCCAAATGCGGCGGCAGGGCCGCTTCGCGGGTGGAGAAGCACGGTCAAGCACCGGAAATTGCAGCGATATCCTGGCGCCCTTCGTTTAGGAAGCGCTTGCCGCGCTTGGCGGCGAATCTTTCGGTTCCGGCGCGGCTCAAGCTTTTTTTGTTGAGGTGCGATTGCGGAACAGGCTCCTTCCCGGAGCTTGGCCCAAAACAGGGAGGGATTGGCGGAAAAGCGGCGGCAAAAAATGCGGTGCGGGCGCGTTCGTCATGCCCCCATTAAGCATGGCCGGCACGGATGGAACGGTTTGCCTGGGGCAAATGCCATTCCGCGCGCCATGTTCACGGCGGGCGTCAAGCGCTGGATTTCATCGGCTAATTCGCGGGAGACAGGCGCACCCGGTCCAGGAACGCGGCCAGGGCGGTCTCGATCGGGGCCGGATCGCGCGCCACGCGGTTTACGTGCAGTTCCACCACCCGATGCTTGAGGCCGATGGCGCGGACGAAGTAGGCGCCTGGGGCGGCGCATACGCCTGTCCAGGTTATTTGCGGCGGCGTGGCGGTCTTGCCGCCGCCATCCGCCCCTTCGAAGCGGACCTCATGGCCGAAGGGTATTTCGTTGGCGGTGCATTTGCGATGCTGCGTCCATCTTGCCAGGTAGCCCCGGAAAGGATCGCGCTTCCGCGCCGCGATCACGAGCACCGTGTAGACCATTCCGTCCTCCCGCCATTCGGCGTACTGGGCCGGCCCTTCCCGGTGGCTGGTGTCCTTGACGGTGCAGGCGGGCGCCTCGAAGGCGGCGGGGCCGATGCGGCATTGCTCCGCGCGCGATGGCGCCGGCATAAGCCAGGCCGGAAGCAGTGCCGCGGCCACGATGCTTGCGCGGACGATGGCATTCATGCCGGGCTCCTCCTTCATGGTTCGCCGGCGACGGGCCGGCATCCCAATTGCTTATAACAAGGTTTCAAGTTGAGCGGGCCGTTTTGCGGCATTGCTTTTTCCCGTGCACAGCCAGAAGGTAGGGCTCATGACCCTTCGCACCATCCCGCCCGGCATGGTGGCACCCGCGGTTGCCGCGATCGATGCGCGTCTCGACGCCATCGCCCGCGAGCACGGCGTTGCGATCCCGCTCGCCATCGAGAGCGGCAGCCGCGCCTGGGGCTTCCCGTCGCCCAACAGCGATTACGATTGCCGCTTCGTGTTCGTCCGGCCGCTCGCGCATTACCTGTCGCCGTGGCAGCGCCGCGATGTCATCGAGACGCCGGTCGAGGGCGATCTGGATGTCAATGGCTGGGATCTTGCCAAGGCGGTCAGGCTCTTGGCGGGCGGCAACGCGGTTATCGTCGAGTGGTTGATGTCTCCGGTGATTTACCGGGCCGAGGAACAATTCCGCGAGGAGTTCCTGGCTCTGGCGCGGCGCATCGCGGACCGCCGCCTCATCGCCCGGCACTATCTGCATCTGGGAGAGAGTTTCCGGGATGCCTGCCTTGCTGCCGATGGGGCGGTATCGCGCAAGAAAATCCTCTACGCCCTGCGGCCGGCGGTGGCATTGCGATGGCTCAAACTTCATGAGGAAGCGGTGGCGCCGATGGAACTGCCCACGCTGCTTGCCGGATGCGATCCGCCCGCTGGTCTGGCCGATGCCGTGGCTGAGCTGATCGCGCGCAAAGCTGAGGGAGCCGAAAGCGATTGCGAGCCGTTGCCCCAAGCGGTGGCGGCGTTCATCGAGAATGAATTGGAAGCCGCGCGCGGGGCGTTCCAAAAGCGCCCGCCGGCTGTTGACGGCGATGCCCGCAACGCCGCCGAAGCGTTCTTTCGCTCAACGGTGCAGCGCTTGGCGGTCGAAACTTAGCGTCAGGCACTCCGGCTCCATCCGTCGCGATGTGCAGGCAGCGGCTGTTCAATATTTTCGAACGAAAGACCGCATAACCTCAACAGGCAGAAATCGGCGCGTAATAACTCCATCTCTGTATGATGCATTCATTCCGTGCTGGCCTCTAGAAATTCTTTCACAGAAATTAGAAATTCATCCGACAACTCCTTGTCCTGCGAGACGATAGCCCGGCTGATTGCGAGCGCTCCCACTATGGCGGCAACAGTGGATATGGCGGCTTGCCTCCGGTCATGCCCGTCCATTCCGGCCAGGCCGAACTTCTCCTCCAGAATTTCAACAAATCTCCCCACCCCGGAACAAAATTCCGAGCGAATATTTCCGGGCTGGCGTCCGGCTTCGGAGACCAGCGCCGCGATGGCGCATCCGTGTCCTGGATCGTCGCGGTGCTGCTCAGAAAGGTAACGCGCCAGGAAATCGCGCAGGGGGGTAGCCGGCAAGCGGCTCCCTGTCTCTGAAAGCGCCGATGAACAGGCGGCAGAGACCAATTCGTCTTTGGAGCCAAATTGGCTGTACAGAGCGCCATGCGTAAGTCCGGCGCTTTTCGCCAACTGCGCGACGTTGATGCCTCCAAATCCAAGCTCGCGGACCTGAACGGACGCCGCCTTCAGCAGGGCCGCCCTATGGCGGGCCGCATCTGCCTTTGAAACCTTCATCGGGAACCTTCCGAACCACGCTTGACTCTATTGATTACGCGTGTAATCAATGCAATCATTAGAGCTGTAATCATAAGACGCAGCTTGAGGTTTGGCAACCCGTCGTTTCGATTGGCGGGCTGCCGCAAGTCCAAGGAGAGAAGCTATGAAAATTGCAGGTGCCAAGGTGCTTTTGACGGGTGCAAACCGCGGCATTGGGCGCGCCTTTGTGGATGAACTCCTCCGGCGCGGTGCCGGGAAGGTCTATCTCGGGGTTCGCAACGCCAACAGCCAGTCTTTCCCCGACGATCCCAGGCTGGAGGTCATCCATCTGGATCTCGCCGATACGGCGAGCATTCTCGCCGCCGCCGCGAAGGCTGGCGATGCAAATATCCTCATCAACAATGCTGGCTTCATGGCTGGTACTGGCGGGATCGCAGCGCCAAGCCTCGACGGGGCGCGGCAGGAAATGGAGGCGAACTATTTCGGCCCGCTCCAGCTCACGCGCGCCATGAAAGACTCGCCGGTGTTCTCTTCCTCCGGCGCGATCGTCAACCTTCTTTCCTTCCTCTCGCTGGCGACGATTCCGGCGGCTGGAACATACTCGGCGTCAAAGTCGGCGGCGCTCGCCCTGACGAGGACGGTGCGGGCGGAACTGAAGGCAAAAGGCACCCTTGTCGTCGCGGTCCTGCCGGTGCAGGTGGACACCGAGATGGGGGCCGGTCTTCCGGAGCCCAGGCTCAAGCCGTCCGAGGTGGCATCGGATGCGCTCGATGCGCTGGAAGCGGGAGAGGAAGAGGTCTTCCCCGGTCAGCTCAGCAAGAATGCCGCAGCCGGTTTCAAGGCCAATCCCGCGGCCGTACAGGCGCAGCTATCGCAATACGTCCGGCCCATTGAGTAAGGGCTTGGCGCCGGCCTTTCCAGGCGGCCGGCGCCCAACGAAGTCCCCCTCTCCAACCATGAAGGCGATCCAAGCCAAAAGGAATGACGATGAAGAAGACAGCAAATAAGACAGTTTTGATCACAGGCGTCTCGTCGGGCATCGGCCGGGAGACGGCGCTGTACCTAGCCAAGAAGGGCTTCCGGGTGTTCGGTACGGTGCGCAAAGACACGGCCAATCTGGATGGTGTCGAGTTGGTCAAGCTCGATGTGACGGACGACGCCTCGGTCAGCGAGGCCGTGCGTGCGATTACCGCCAAGGCCGGCCCCATCGGCGGCCTCGTGAATAATGCTGGCTACCTCCTGAACGGCGCTATCGAGGAGACCAGCCTCGCTGAAGCCCGTGAGCAGTTCGAAACCAACTTTTTCGGCGTCCTGCGCACGGTCAACGCTGTGCTGCCGGGGATGCGCGAACAAGGGCATGGCCGGATTGTGAACCTGAGTTCGGTGCTAGGCTTCATGCCCGCGCCTTACGCCGGATTATACGTTGCGACTAAGCACGCTATCGAGGGCTATACAGAGACGCTTGACCACGAGGTTCGCCATTTTGGCGTGCGCGCGGTGCTGGTGCAGCCGGACTTCACGCGGACGAGCATCGATCACAACGGCAGAACGGTAGCCCAGACCGTCAGCGCCTACGCCGCGCAGAAAGCGCGCGCAATGGAGTTTGTCCAGCAAAGCATGAAAATCGGGACTGACCCGCGCGCGGTTGCCGCCGCCATTCATGCGGCGCTGACCGCGAACTCGCCCCGGCTGCGTTATCCCGTGGGCAGCGGTGGGAAACTGAGCCTGCTGCGCCGCTTCGTGCCCGCTGGAATGTTCGCCAGCAGTATCCGTAAGCAGTTCCGGATGGACGAGACACGGACGGCGTGACGGACACCGGGCAGATCGGGCTTGCCGAAAGCCCCGGCAGCCTCCGCAAGCGGGTGGCTGCCGGTGCAGACTATCCTTCAGTTTTGGCAATCCGCTGATGCACCACCCCGCTGAATCGTTGGAGAAATCTGAATAGAGGCTTGTTCTTAGGCGGTAAGCCCTTACATAGGCCAAAGTTCAACATTCTTGAACAATTAACCAGCGATGCGCCGCCCCACGCGCTCTACAGGAGTTCAATTATGAGCATTCTTTTCGATGCCTTCACGCTTGGCGAACTTAGGCTGCCGAACCGGATCGTCATGGCGCCGCTCACCCGCGCCCGGGCCGGCGAAACCCGGATTCCAAACTCTTTGATGGCCGAATATTACGCCCAACGCGCCAGCGCCGGTCTCATTATTTCCGAGGCGGCATTAGTAACGCCAATGGGCGCTGGCTATGCGGCAACCCCCGGCATTTGGTCTGGCGAGCAGGCTGAGGGCTGGAAGCTCACCACGCGTGCCGTTCACGAAAGAGGCGGTCGCATCTTTTTGCAATTGTGGCACACTGGACGGATTTCGCATCCGATGTTTCTCGGCGGTGAGTTGCCCGTTGCACCGAGCGCAATCGCGGCGAAAGGCAATGTAAGCCTCGTGCGGCCGGAGCAGCCTTATCCCGTTCCGCGCGCGCTTGAAACCAGCGAGATCCCAGGTATCGTCGAGGCTTACCGCCGGGCTGCGGAATTTGCGGTTGAGGCGGGCTTTGACGGGGTCGAGATCCACGGCGCCAACGGCTATTTGCTGGATCAATTCCTGCAGGACAGCACAAATAAGCGGACCGGCGCTTATGGCGGCTCGATTGAAAACCGTGCCCGGCTGATGCTTGAGGTGACTGACGCCGTCATCTCGGTTTGGGGTGCTTCGCGTGTGGGCATGCACTTGGCGCCGAGGGGAGATGCCCATTCGATGGGCGATAGTAACCCGGCCGCGACCTTCACCTACGTCGCAAGCGAGCTTGGCAAACGCAAGATCGCCTTCATCTGCGCCCGTGAACACAAGGCCC
>PMBZ01000248.1:0-12477 GCA_003153975.1 Hyphomicrobiales bacterium | reverse complement strand
GACGCCGTGGCGTTTGGCAAGGATTACATCGCCAATCCCGATCTTGTCCGCCGCCTAAAGGAGGGCGCCCCCCTCAACGCTTGGGATTCGGCAACCTTCTATGCCGGCGGAGAGAAGGGCTACATCGATTATCCTGAACTCGGCTGACATTGGCTGCGCTATTCAGTGGGCATCGGTGCGACGAAGAGCCTACCGCGCCGCTTCGTGCCCGCTGGAATGCTGCGCGGAAACAGCTGGCTGCCGGCTCACAATGTTTTTCTTTCATGGAAGGAGGGAGCGGTGAACGAACGCTATCTCGAAGACTACGAGGCCGGCCAAACCTTTACCACCGGACGGCTGACGGTGGATGCAGAGCAGATCAAGACCTTCGCCGCCCAATTCGACCCGCAGCCGTTCCATCTCGACGAGGAAGCGGCAAAGCGCACCGTTTTTAATGGCCTGGCGGCGAGCGGTTTTCATACCGCGTCACTGGTCATGCGTCTTATCGTGGGGAGCGAAGACAGGCCTGTTGGCGGGTTTATCGGCCTTGGTATTGAAGAAATGCGTTGGCCGCGCCCCGTCCGGCCGGGGGATGAACTGCATGTTCGAATCGAGGTGCTGGAAGTCCGCGCCTTGGCGTCGCGTCCCGGCCAGGGGACGATCAAGGTGCGGACCACCGCGCTGAACCAGAATAACGAGGCCGTGCAGGTGTCTATGAACAATCTTCTCGTGCCGTGCAGGCCAGGGAATCCGGCGCTTAATGGCTAGGCGGTGAGGCCCGATCCGCAAGCGCCGGCGACACGCCCGGCATAGGCACGAATGACCAGCTCCTCGATGAACTCAAGATCCGGCGCTTCCGGCAGGCTGGAGCCCGCGGCGGCGTTCTCGATCTCGGCGAGCAGCCCCTCTATTTCCTCCGTCACCGCGTGATAGGGCAGCCCGCCCTGCTTGATGCGTAGGAGGTGCTGGGCGTCCGGGCGCGGCAGGGCGATGCGCCCGGTCTTGAACAGCTCGACAGCCTCCCGGCCGATGCGCACGGCATGCGACAGGGCCTTCCAGTCGACGCCCTCGTTGCGCTCGGCTTGCAGCGCGCGGTGGCCATACTCCTCCAGAAGCCGCCCGGCGATTTCGCGCGCGTTCTTGATGGATGCGGTGAACGGCGCCTTGTGGCCGCAGACTTCGAGGTAGCGGAGCGGCTTCCCGCCTGCCGTGGGCAGGCTCACGATTGCGATGTGCTCGGCCGCGGCAAGCGCCTCAAGTTCGCCGGCGGCCTCGCCAAGTTTGGCGGTGCCGCCGAGGCGCGCCTCCGCCTCTTGGAGCACGCCCAGCGCCTTGCGGGTGGCGGCCACGCGCGAGCCCTTGACGCCGTAAGTGTTTGCCTGGCGGCGGCAATAGCCGAGAAACGTGGCCGCGCGCCGCGACACCAGCCGGTGTGCATTGGCCTGGATCTCGCGCCAGAGCGGCGCGGGCGGCATGGTCATAGCACTTTCGGGCGCAAACAGCATGTCGAGCGCCATGGTCTGCCCTTCCGCGAGGAGCCCCAGAAAGCGTTGCAGACTGTAGGTTTCGCGGTCGACCTCGCCAGGGGCGTTCTTTTGCCCCGGCGGCTTGGGCGGCGTGACGACGATGGTTGCCTTCACCCGCTGGAGCAGGATATCGCGCGGCTCCGGCAGGTAGACGCTTTTCAGGTCGATATCCGATTGCGGCGTATCCGTGCCATAGAGATGCGAGCCGAAGCACATCTCGACGATGAGTTCCATTCCACTCAATTCCAATTTGGCTCTGACTGCCCGGCTCTGCTTTCCGGAAGTACCACGATGCCTCTACCAGGCTCCGCCGTAAACGTCATCTTGCCAGCCGGCTGCCGGGCGCGACCGTCCCGGCGTCAGGTGGGCGTGTCCACCTTGTCCCACTCCGCGTCCTCGAAGCGGACCAGCCAGTTGAGCGCATAATGCCGCTCGTACACCACGCTGCTCTCGATACCCTCCGGGGCGGGCCGGTTGTCCAGGCGCGACTGGCGCACGGCCCAATGCAGCCGGTAGTGCAGGTCGAGCGCGCCGAGTATGTCGCGGGCCGGCCGCAATGTGGCGCCAGCCACGAGCCGTTCGGGGTTGGCGGCGAGCATGCGCTTGGCGAGGGCTGGCACATCGCAAATGTCGCCCGGATGGGGCAGATCCGGCGCCAGCCCCAGCGCCCATTGCAGCACGAGCAGAGACTCGTACCGCCAACTGAAGACGGGAAGCTGCTTCTTGTCCGGGGGCGATGCGGCGAGGAATGCGGTTTCGGCGGCGCTCAAAGCGACGAAGGCCAGCGGCACGCGGCCGTTCAGCTCGGCAATGGACGGTCCGGCGCCCTGCGCAAGTCCCTCGGCGTAAAGCGCCACCGCAAACAGCGACATCGCCCGGAGCGCCACCTCGGTGGCTGGGCGCAACTCCACCTCCAATTCGCCGATGACCGGCGGTAGGTGCTCCGGCACCCGCACACCCAGTTCGTGAAGCCGCCGCGTGCTCCAGGCCTTCCGGGCCAGCGCGTCCTCGGGATAGGGAACGGCGGCCCCTTCCTGCGTCCGCCCATCCGCATCGAGCAGCACCCGCGTCTGGCAGTCCCGGATCGAGCCGTCGGGAAAGTAGGCGATGGCATTGGCCGCGCGCGCCCAGCGGCCGAATGCCGCCAGCTCGCTGTGCTCGATGTTCATGCTGAATTGGTGATGCACCCGCTGGATGTGGCGCATGAGGCTGTATTTGAGAGAGGTCATGCGCTGGGCGCCGCGGCTCAGCGTGTAGTCGATGAAGCCACGCAAATGGGGCTGCATTTCCGGATCGGTGCGGCCGCGCCAGTTGACCGGCTCGTTCAGAAACCGGGGGGCGGGCGGATTCCGGTGCGTGCAGTAGGCGTTGACGAGAATCGGCATCGGGCATCCTGCGGATTGTTGATCCTGACAGGAACGCCGCATTCTGGGGCAAAATGCCGGCCGTATCTGGGGCATGTCCCGCCGCAATTGCGGGGATAAACCGGCGAGGGCTTATGTGCGGTTGCGGTAAGGTGTGGCTACACTTTAAGGTATCTCAAGTTTCCGGCTGGAGAGCCGTTGGGCGCGCACTTCGTTTATCGTGCGTTCATTTGGCAACTCCGCTGGCGCCAGGGCGCTCAAGATGGCGAAACGTTGCCGGCGAAAAAATGGGATCTTGCCGTTTGCCACGCCTGCATGAGCCAGGATCGGCGACATCCAATAGCTTTGCGTTTTCTGGCAGCGGCTTTCTCGTAGAATGCAAGAAGCCTGCTGCCCTGCACGTTAAGGCGAAGATACGCTCTCGTCATTTTCGTTGTTTCTGCAGCGCCGATGCATTTTGCGGTCTGCTCGCGAATCCACTCGGCCCCGCCTCCGGCGCCTTCAATCGAGATCCAGGGCAGAACATTGCTCCCGACGGCGAAGTTCGCTGCCGCGAAAAGCCAGAAATTGCTGGGAGTTAACGCGGGGCCGGCAATGCCGGCGTCCCACAACACGACATGACAGCCGCTGGCAGAGGCCTCGATTGCCGAACGCCCGACCGCGAATGCAAGGTCGTATTGCGCGAGAAGATCTTCGGGAGCGGACGTTAACAAGCCTCCTTCCCCCACGTGATCCAGGGTGTAACCCAAGGGCCCAAGAATTTGCTGAAGTTGCTCGCGTTGCGAGGGACGAGCTCTGGAGGAAAAAAGCAATGCTTTTCCCGTTCTTTCCGTACGGACTTTTAGAAAACGTCCATCGTCGAACGTATTTGGAAATATTTCAATGTCATCCCAGGCTTCCCCGGTCAGCGCGTGAGTCTTGGATTTTGTCGCAATCGATACGCTACAATATCGATCGATGAGTTCGTAGCCCGGAAGCTCGGGCCGAGGCAAAATGCCGTGGATCATGTTTATGACGGCGGTCTCCGGGCGTACCCCTTCGAGGGATTGACCGGTGGTAGGGTGGTGATTGACGTGGAGAATATCTGGACAAAAGTCAAAGACCTCCTTTGCGTCACACGTTACCTGTATGCCGGCATCGCGTATTTTCTCCGAAACCTTTCCTAACATAGGGGAATAAACGAGCACCTGAACTCGCCTCGATGACAAGAATCTGGCGAAATCGTAAGTCCATAGCTCAGAGCCGGCAAACCCAAAGAGAGCGTTGTTGGTCAGAACAACTTTCTTGACATGCGGATGTGGCACGGATGATATTTTGCAAGCATGTATCATAGCCTCTTTGAGCTTTTGTACGTCACGTTTAATATTTACTTTTATCGATGGCGATAGGAGAGTTCTCAAATATTCATTGTTTAAATACTGGTCCGTTCCCAAGTCACACACTTGCGTTTCGAAAACGTGGCGGAATTCGAGAGTCGAAGCGCGTGGTGCCATTTTTGTTTCCCCCTCACGTTCCAACAGCTATCTTCATCGAGCCCACGTTCCGTTGGCCCCAGCCACAAAGGTGTCAGATTCACCCGCAGGTGTGGAGATTGGGCCGGTGCAGATGGGTAATCTATGAAACTGGCGCTAACCTGTATTTAGGCCGCTCACGGGCGCACGGTCCGAAAATGCGGCCTTGCTTTGCAGTAAAGGGCGCGCAACGAACCCATGGTGGCTAATGCGTTCCCGGCTGCACATTTCCGCGGAACCGGCGCGGTGTTAAAGCCGTCGCGGTGACGGTGGAGAAGCATCAGGCAGTGAAGCTACTCGTTATGCGAGCGGCCCGGCAGCCTCTTGGCGGGCGGCTCGCCCTCAAGCAGGGGCGCATCCCGGTCCTTGCGCTTGGGCAGCGTGCCTTGGGTCTGCCGGCTCTTGAGCCAGCCCGCGAACAGCTCCCGGCCGCCTTCGCGCCCGCGCCGCTGGGCCTCCTGCGTTGCCGCGGCGCTGCCCACGGTCTCGATCAAAAGCTCCGCCCACTTGCCCCGCTCGAAGCGGTAGATGCGGAAGGCGTCGGCCTGGGCGTACATGCTGCCCTGCTTATCGAGCTTGGCGCGCACGGTGGCCTCGTCCAGGCCGTTGAGGCTGCCGCCCATTCCGAACCGGCCTTTCTTCTCCTCGCCAAGCAAGCGCACGAGCTTCTTGCTCTCCAGCACCGCGAATACAGCCGCGAGGTAGCGCGAGCGTTCGAGCGCGCGCGAGGATTCGAAGCTCGGCGCATTGGCGCGGGCGGCGGCCCAATTCTCGTAATTCTCCTCGCGGAAGTCGAGCGGCACGGCGGCGTAGTAATCGCCCTTGTAATCGAACACCACGTCTTGCAGCGGCGCGATTAGTTCGCCGGGCGGGGGCGTTTCCTTGCGCTCCAGATGGAACTGGTCCTGGAAAACGCCGTAGAAGGTTTCGAGCACGCCTTGCATCGGTCCGCGCTGCCGCGCCCGGCTCAAATCCTGGCCCAGGTTGAAGAAGGGGCCGAACGGGCGGTTCACCGACACGAGCAGGATACACACATCGACGAAAATCGCGATCATCAGCGGGATATAGTCGCGGTCGGAGAGACCTGCCTTGTCCTGTGTGAAGGCGGCTTCGAGGCCGGCAGGCTGATCGGCGGCACCCTGGCTCTTGCGGACCTGCTCGGGTGAGGGCGGCGCCTTGCCGTGGGCCACGAGCGCGATGGCCGTATTCGACAGCCGGCGGAAGGCCTCGATCACGGCCTCCGAGCCCTCCACGGAGCGAAGCTCCGGCTTTTGCAGTTCGGGCAGATCGTCGATGGAGCGCACCACGCCTTCGAGCGCGATCTTGAGCTGGCCGTCCGGGCAGACGAAGGTGCCGCCGAACTCGTCCGGGAAACTCGTCTGCTTGGCACGGGCGGCGAACTCGTCGCGGAGCTGGCGGATTTGCGGATCGCCGCGCAGCGCGTTGAAGCGCGCCACCACGAGGCCCAGCTTACGGTCGAGCCCTTCGATGAAGGCGGTGCGCGTGCCTGTGGCAGCGTCGATAGTTGCCGGGTCTTTTTTCAGCACACGTTGTAGGTCGGCATTGAGATCGGCGATGTCGGCCTTCACCGCGTTGGTGCGCGTGGCGATCAGGCTGTCGGCGAATTGGAAGCGTTGGGAATCGGTCTCGCGCAAATGCCGGCGCGGCCCGTCGCCCGCGCGGCTATAGGGGCAGGTGCCGCCCGCCGTACGCTCGGTCTCGGCCTTCTGCGCGGAGATCGTGGCAATCGCGGTGAAGGTGTTCTGCAAAAGCTCAAGCCGGCTCTGCCCGGTTTGCAGCGAACGCTGCACCTCGAAAATCGAGCTTCCGGCCGCTTGCGTGGTTTGCGCGCCCGCCTCCAGGAAACGCCAGTAGAAGCCGAAGGCGAAGGCCACCGAAATCAAGACCAGCACGATGTAGCCGGCGATATAGAGCGGATAAAGCAGGAGCCGGAGCTGGCCCGAGAACATCGCATCGAGAACATAGACGATCATGCCCTGAAGCATGAGCACTGCGAAGCCGATGGCGATCATGGACGGCGTGCCGATATCGCCCGAGCCCGCGGCGATGAGCTGGAGCATGCCGGAATAGGTGGAGATCCACGCAAGCGCGCTCAGCCCCGTGAGCAGCAAAATCATCAGCGGCGAATAGCTGGAGTCACCCCGCCGGACCGGAACCGCCATAAACGAACTCCATCTCCCATGGCACAATGAGCAATGTCTGGCATGTGGGGGCGGCCGGCAAATTTACCATATTAAATTAAATTAAGAAGAAAGCCTGTCTACTATTGGTTGAGCAGGTACACGCGGAACGGAAATGCTCTCCAGAGCAATTTAGGTAATTCATCCGCATGGTGGGTTTCATAAAGCCCGGTGCGCGCGCGGAATAGTGCCGTAACAGGGTCCGCACCTTTCGAAAGGTTATCGAAAACAGCAGCAATAGTCCGCGTTGAGGAGGAACCGGCTTCGTTGCTCAAGGCAGGCGCGAACAGAACCTTGGCTCCAGCCTCTTTGAACGCGGTCAGGAAAGCCGGGCTTGTGCCGAGCTTGCAGGAGTCGAAGTAGACAAGGGTAGGCTTGAGCCGGGCCAGGTTCGCGGCGGTCAGCATTTGGCCGTCCGCTATGCCGATGTAGTCCTCTGGCCCGTTGCCGGTGCTTGAATGGGCGCTGATGAGGATGAAGTCTTGCGGCTCCAGCCCGGCGAGCGTCTTGAAGCTGAATTCGGCGATGTCGAAGGTCTTGGCCTTGGGATACAGCTTGGAGACCGCGAAGACGCCGCGTTCCGGGTCGGCGGTCTCATCGGACACGAGAATGCCGCGTGCATCTTTGAGCGGGACGGGCTTCGCTTCGTGGGCGGCGTCATCCACGGTGAAAAACACCGGCTTTTGGACGAACAGCGGCTTGCCATCGGAGTAAAGCGCGTCGAACGGGAGTTGCAGGAGGCTTGGCTCCACCTTGAAGCCGATTGCGCCGCCTTCGCGGATTTCCTGGGCCATCGGGCCGAAGAATTTCGCGCCCTGGTCCTTCAGGCTCTGCTCAAGTTCGGCTGGCGTTTTCCAAGGTTCGCCCGCCTCGCAATTGCGCGGGTCCTGGCATTCCACGGTTGTATAAACGCGCGTAAGATCCCGTAGGGATGCCGCATCCAAAGCAAATGTCTTCCGCCGTCCGCCGGACGATACCGTAACCCCAATTCCTCCACCGCTTTTCTCGATCCGGATCGTCACTGCCGGCGTGGGCTCCGCCGCGCTGGCGCTGGCTAACCCCGCCAGGCCCGCAAACGAAAAAAGCAGCAAGCCGATGTTTCTTAAAGAGAGCATGCAAGCAATCCCCGAACAGTCTCACCCAGCGGTTTGGACAGCCGGGAAAATAGGAGCTGGTAGCGCGGATACTGGCCGCCCAGGTATTTAAAATTGTTGCACCGCTTCGGCCTGTTTTGTCAAAGCAGGGGACAAGCGCCCTTGTTGCGCTTTGTCCTCCGCTTCGTCCCGCCCGCGCCGGACAGCGATGCCCTCAGCGGGGCGGCGCAGCTTCGAACGTGGATTTAAGCACGGTGACCGCGCCTTTGCCGAAGCCGTAGCTGGTGATGAGGATGCTGGCCATGAGGTAGATGGGGAAGATGGCTGCAAGGAAGCCTTGTGCCTGCTCTGGAGTCTCGAGAACCGGGAAGAGTGCTTGCGCCAAAAACAGGCTCGAATTCGTGAAGGCGCCAACGGCCATCGCCCAGCGCACATGCCAGGGCAGCGGCACCTTTGCCGCGTAGAACCCGAAGAGCAGCGCGCTCATCACCAGGAAGTCGAGATGAGCTTGCAGCACGCGAACGAATTTGCCCGGAAAGACCGCTTTGAAGGCTGGGATGCCAAAGTCGAGCCCAACAAGACACCAAGCAAGAACGAGGGCTGCCAGCAGCCACAGCGCCGCAGCCCTGAGCAACAGCACATTGCCCATGTGTTTTGGATCCTGGTTCAAGGTCGCCTCCCAAATATAGCTTTATACGTTGTCGCCGCGCAGCTCGCGCATTGCGCAGCTTACGAAGTGGACGGCAATAATTATAGCGTCCGGCGGCACACATTGTGTTGAATGAAACGGCGCAAGAGCTTGATTGAAGCGCCACGAACGGCAACCTTGGGCAGTAATCGCTTCCTCTCCAAGCGCCAGTCCGGCTGCGGGTCCTGGGACTGGCGAGAGCAGGCGGGCTATGGGGAACCACGGCCAGACACCGGCGTCACTCTTGTTCCTCATCGCGGTCCGGCGCGGCGTGCCCGCGATAGCGGACGATGAGAGCACCTGTCAGCGGAGCGAACAGCGCAACGTCGAAATGGAAAACGCCGCCTTCGTCATATTCGCGGATTTGGGCGCCGGGCAGCAGCGGAGCGGGGAGGGGGATACCGGCCAGCCAGCCACGGCGGATTTTGTAATGCAGGCTGCTGCCGGCTGCCTCAAGCCCGGCCTCTACGGCGATCCCGGAAAGCTGCTCCCTGGCGCAGCCTGTCCGGGGCGAAGCGCTCCAGCGCGACCGGAATATCCGCCCCGCGAAATTCCGCTCCCAGATTTCGCTCTCGCCCTGGCGCGTCTTGGTGACGGTCACGGCGATGTCTTGCGAGGCCGGCGGAAAGCCGAAGAGCCAGGCCATGAGGCGCGCAAAGGGGCCCTTGCCACGCGTGACTTGCGCCCGCCCGGAAAAACTCTCCAGGTCGTGGACCGAATGCAGCCGCTGGATGGATGGCGGCAGGGCTTGCCAGCCGTCGCGAAGCACGCGCTCGAACAGCGCCGGAGCTTCCTCCTCCGAGATGGCGAACTTCACGGTCAGCCCGCGCGCGGCGTCCTCGATTTCGGCCAGCGTCAGATCGGAGAGGCAGGGGCGCGCGCCGGGCGGGATGGCGCTGAGCTTGCGGACGATGGCGCGGGCTGGAATGGCGGGAATGAACGGGCCGTCGCCGCCAGTGGCAACAACCTCCCAGCGGCGGCGCACCGGCTTGCCCCCCTTGTTGAGGCCGGTTACATCCACGGTCATGCCGCCGCGATCCGTGCCGAACGGCTTGAGCGGGAGCGACATCCAGAGGATTGGGCCGGTGAACAGGGTCAGGCGCGGCAGAAGGCGGGCGGCCCGCAGGCGTGCGAGCAGGGCGAGGCCCCAGTGCATGATGTCAAGCTCCAGCCCCGCGCGGAACACCACCGAGCGGGCGCCAAAGGCCTGCGGGAACAGTGTCAGGTCCGGCGCGCCGATCAGGCTCGCCCAGCGTTCGAGGCCGGGGCCGAACGTCATGCGCTTTGCGTCCGCCCAGCCGCGAAACGCGCGCCATGCGCCGCCGCGCCACATCGCCAGCGGCTCGCCCGCCTGCGCCAGGATGGAGTGGATCACCGA
This sequence comes from Hyphomicrobiales bacterium, assembly GCA_003153975.1. GTDB lineage: Bacteria > Pseudomonadota > Alphaproteobacteria > Rhizobiales > Rhodomicrobiaceae > Rhodomicrobium. The sequence continues at coordinate 2,736 of PMBZ01000248.1, read as the reverse complement.
GCGGCCGCGCGGCGCGCGGTTGCCGGGCATGAGTGAGGTTTCGATGAGCGCGATTCCGGACAGCCCATCGCTCAGCGCGCGCGCGGCGGCGCCGGACATCGCGGGCAGCGTCGACACGCCGGAGAGCGCGAAGCATCCGGCCTGGACCCCCGCCTCGTTGAGCGCGGCGATGCCGGTGGTGAAGGCGGCATCGTCGGAGAAGTCGAGGTAGTTGATTTTATGCGCGATGCAGAACCAGGCCAGCCGGTAGGGATCGCCGCGATAGGATTGGAACGGTCCGGCGGCGTCCACCACGAGCGCAGGGCCAGCGTCCGCGATGGGCGCGAGATCTTTGGAGGTATCGATGCAGAGCGGGCTGCCGCCATGCCGGCTGGTGAACGCCGCCGCCTTGCCCGCGTCGCGGCCAGCGACGATAACTTCGATGCCGTCCCGCAAGAGCAGCCGCGCAAGCCGCCCGCCGAACACGCCATAGCCGCCGAGGATCAGGACTTTCATGCGGGGCAGGCCACATGCGAGCTGGGGGGGACGAGGGCGCCGTGGCGGCGGGGAGCGTCAGGGGAGGGTGCGTTTGCCACGCCAAGGGCCCCGAGGAGAGCCGTCGCGATGCCGTCCCCTCTTTGCCAACGCCATTTCGAACGCCGCATCGCAGCTCCCAATGTTCAACTCACGAAATCTTTTTTAGTGAATAAGGCTTATACAAGACGGTAACGGGGCGGCACCGTGCCGGCACGTCTCAGTAAGGTCTCAATCCTTTAATTTTATGCTGTATCTCGTCATGAGGGAGGGGGAATATGAAGAAGTTGCTTGCCTGTATTGCAGTCGCAGCCGCACTTGTGCCCGTTAGCGCGCAAGCCAACGACCGTGAGCGCGTGCCGGATGCGGGCCTCGGCGCCCTGGCCGGCGGGCTTGCCTTCGGCTGGCAGGGTGCCGTGGCTGGCGCTGCCACCGGCTTTATCGCGGGGCCGTCGATTTCCCGCGCACTTGGGCTCAGCGGCCACCGCTATCACCGCCGGCACCGCCACTAGCGCCAGTAGCCGGGGCCGCTGGACTCGCAAATGTGCCTGGCTGGCCCCGAATTCAGCTCTCTGGAAAAAGCGAAACCGCCGCGCCGCGGGCCGCAACTGCGGTGTTGAACGCTCTCAGCGTGGCTTGAACGGCGCCAAGCAACTCGCGAGTGCCTCTGCTTCGGCGAGCTGTTCCGGTGTATTGGCATTGAAGAAGGGATCGGCCTGCTTGCCGCCGAGGCTGATCATGGGAACCTCCACAATGCGTTGCGAATGCTGTTGCGCCCATTGCAAGACTTTGCGCGTTCCCGATGCAAGCGCCTCCGCTAAATCGCCGGCAAGGACTGTGGGCCAAAGGCCGAAGACGGGCTGCACCTGGCCGCCGGACTTGGCCAAAACGATCGCCGGGTAGGCAACCTCCTCGGACGCTTCGAGGAATTTTATTATCAAGTCATCGGGGAAGAATGGGGTGTCGCATGCCGCCGTCATGATGAAGGGCGCATCGGGCGCCGCTTGCTGGGCCCAGCGCAAGCCGGCAAGGACGCCCGCGAGCGGCCCCGCATAATCGTCCGTGGCATCGGCGATTACCGGCAGGCCGAACCGCGCGAGCCGGGACGCATCGCGGTTCGCGTTGATCGCCAAAGGCTCGCATTGCGCCGCCAGCCGCTCGATCGCATGCTGAATCAGGGGCTTGCCTGCAAGCTCCAGTAAGGTTTTGTCGCTGCCCATCCGCCGGGACAGCCCGCCAGCCAGCACCACCCCCGCCACGCGTACCATGTATGCCGCCATTCCCTTTACCCCGGCCCTGTCACGAACCCTGCTGTCACATCTTTCCCGCGGATGGTACGAAATCACATATTCCGCCTTTCGCATTTATGCGCTAGCACTTAGATAATGCGAGCTTGAATTCCCGACCTGACTTCTCAACCTTCAGCACTGGCACATATATGGCGAATTCCCTGACCAAAGAAAACGTGCTCAACGCACTAAAGGCCGTAAAGGCACCAAGCGGCGGCGATCTTGTCTCGGCTGGTGTCTTGTCCGAAATCGTTATTGCGAAGGACAAGGTGTACTTCGCGCTGAACGTGCCGCAGTCGCAGGCCGGCACCTATGAGCCGGTGCGCAAGGCGGCCGAGGATGCGGTGAAGGCGCTGCCCGGCGTGGCAAACGCCATCGTCACGCTGACCGCCGATGCCAAGGAAGGCGCCGCCCAGCACGCGCATAGCGAGGCAAGCGGCATCGGGCAGGTGAAATACATCATCGCCGTGGCCTCGGGCAAAGGCGGCGTGGGCAAGTCCACCACCGCCGTGAACCTTGCGCTGGGCTTCCAGCAGAACGGCCTCAGCGTGGGCATGCTGGATGCCGACATTTATGGGCCGTCGCTGCCGCGCCTGCTCGCGATCACGGACCGGCCTGGGCTGACCGGCGATAATGTGCTGAAGCCGGTGGACAAGTACGGACTGAAGGTTATGTCGATGGGTTTCCTCGTGGACGAGGAGACGCCCATGATCTGGCGCGGACCGATGGTGATTTCCGCGATTACGCAGATGCTCAAGGATGTGGCCTGGGGCGAGCTGGACATCATGGTCGTCGACATGCCCCCCGGCACGGGCGACGCGCAGCTCACCATGGCCCAGCAGGTGCCGCTTGCGGGTGCCGTGATCGTCTCGACGCCGCAGGACCTCTCGCTGATCGACGCGCGGCGCGGCCTCAACATGTTCAAGCGCGTGGA
>PMBZ01000056.1:11731-12955 GCA_003153975.1 Hyphomicrobiales bacterium | reverse complement strand
ATTCAATATCTCTTCGGACAGACACTTAGGGATGAAGGATCATCCCAGGGAGCAGGTAGGCCTGCACCATCACCAGGATACCGACCAGGCACGCGAGCAGGATCGAGTGCCAGAAGACGAAGCGCAGGATCGAGCCTTCATGCCCGAACCAGTTGGTCGCGGTGGAGGCCACCACGATGGACTGCGCGTCGATCATCTTGCCCATGACGCCGCCCGACGAGTTGGCGGCGCTCATCAGCACCGGCGACAAGCCCAGTTGCTCGGAGGTGATCTTCTGCAGATTGCCGAACAGCACGTTCGAAGCGGTATCCGAGCCCGTCAGCGCGACGCCCAGCCAGCCGAGCAGCGTGCCGAAGAAGGGATAAAGCACGCCCGTTCCCGCGAAGGCCAGGCCCAGCGTTGCGTCGAGGCCCGAGTAGCGCGTGAGCGTCCCGATGGCGAGCATGGCGGAGATGGTAACGAGCGACGCGGCCACGAGGCGGATCGTCTTGGCGTAGACCACGACGAGCCGCACGGGCGAAAAGCCCATGAGCAGGCCGGAGAGCAAGGCGGCGATCAGCATGCCCGAGCCCGTGTAGGAGAGCCAGGTGAACTTGAAAACCGCCGCTTCCGCCGTGGCCTTGGCTGCGACCGGCGGCACCTTCGCGATCATCTTGTCCAGGTCGGGGACGGAATAAGCCCAAGTCGTCAAGGGATCGATGAGCGCCTTGAACCAGCCCGAGCCCCAAACCAGGAGCACCGCGCAAACGATGATCCATGGCATCAGCGCATACCAGACCTCGCCCGCCGTATGCTTTTCGGTCCTTGCGGGCTTCGGTGCGGGCATGGTGGCAGCCGAAGCGTCGTGCGTGCGAAGTGCCGGCGATGTCCAGATCTCCTTTGGATGCCAGACTTTCAGGAAAACGATCAGGCAGGCCATCGAGATCAGCGACGCGCCGATATCGACGATCCAGGGATTGACGAAGTTCGAGATCACAAATTGCGGGACCGCGAAAGTCACGCCGCAGACGAGGATCGCGGGCCAGACCTGGATCATTCCCCGGAAGCCGGCGAAAGCCCAGACCAGCCAGAACGGCACGATCAGAGAGAAGAACGGCAACTGCCGGCCCACCATGGCGCCAAGGACGTAAGGATCGATGCCGGTCACGCTGGCCAGTCCGGCGATTGGCGTGCCAAGCGCGCCGTAAGCCACCGGCGCGGTGTTGGCGATCAGCGACAGGCCGG
>PMBZ01000056.1:0-11711 GCA_003153975.1 Hyphomicrobiales bacterium | reverse complement strand
CCGCGCTCGACGGTGAGCCTATAGAGAAAGATGACGTTGAGAATGATCCAGCCGATTGGGAAAAACCCGGTGACGGCGCCAAGCGCGCTCGCACGCAGGGCCAAGTTGGCCGGCATCGTGAACACATAGACCGCAACCACAATCGCCACCGCGAGCGCGACGATTGCCGCGATAGGCGCCTTCACGCGTCCCGACGCGATGAGCGCCAGCAGCGTCACCACCGGCAGCGCGGCGGCAAGCGTCGACAACACCGCATTATCCAGCGGATTATATACTTGATTCCACATGGCGTTCCCCCCCAAAGCCTTCCTCTTAGCCGATTCGTGTGAAGGTTCGTGGACAGAGGATAATACTGGCCCTCTCAAGCCGCCATTGGCCTTAAGCATCGAAAGCGTGCGAGAGAACAGCCCGGTTCGCCGCCGCTTCCGGTGCGCGGGCCAATCAAATAACGCCGGCCGTGTTTCAACGCGCCGCCGCACCTGCTAAAAGCGGCTCCAGCCGGGATTCGCCCGGCGAGCGGGAGCAGGACTTGCTGGAACGCTTTTCTAATACCGCGGCCGAGGCCTGGGCGCGCGCGCAGGATGCGGCGGCGCGTGTATTGACGCCATCGGTGCGGCTCGGCGTAACCGGACTTTCGCGTTCCGGCAAGACCGTGTTCATCACTTCGCTCGTACACAACCTGCTTGCCGGAAACACCCTGCCCTTCTTCGAGCCGCTGGCGCGGGGGCGGATCGTGCGCGTCTACCTGGAGCCGCAGCCGGACGACGCGGTGCCGCGCTTCGACTATGAAAGCAATCTTGCCAAGCTCACCGCCGGCGAGCCGCATTGGCCGGAGAGCACGCGCCAGATCGGCGAACTGCGCCTTACCATCGAATACGAGCCCGCCGCGCCGGTCTGGCGGGCGCTCGGCAGCGGCACCATGCACCTCGATATCGTCGACTACCCCGGCGAATGGCTGCTCGACCTGCCGCTTCTGGATTTGAGCTACGAGGATTGGTCCAGGCAGGCGATCGCGCTTGCACGCGAGACGGCACGGGCTTCCGCCGCGCGGGACTGGCTCGCTTTTCTGGCCACGGCGGATGCGCGCCGGCCGCAGGACGAGCACACCGCGCAGAAGGGTGCCGGGCTTTTCACGCAATATCTGCGCAAGTGCCGGGAGGAAGCGCTGTCGCTCTCAAGCCTGCCGCCGGGGCGCTTCCTGATGCCAGGGGATCTTGCGGGCTCGCCGGCCTTCACCTTTTTCCCGCTGGAGACGCCGGGCTGCACGCCAGCGCCCGCCGAAAGCCTTTGGGCGATGATGGCGCGGCGCTACGGTTCCTACAAAACGCATGTGGTGCAGCCGTTCTTCCGCGATCATTTCGCGCGGCTGGACCGGCAGATCGTGCTGGCCGACGTGCTGACCGCGATCAATGCCGGACCGGACGCGGTGGCCGACCTGGAACGGGCGCTCACGGATATTCTGCGCTGCTTCCGCCAGGGCCAGAACGGCTGGCTGTCGCTGATCGGCGGGCGGCGGATCGACCGCATCGTATTCGCCGCCACCAAGGCCGACCATCTGCACCAGGCCAATCATGACCGCCTCGAAGCGATTTTGCGCCTGATCGCGGCAAAGAGCATCGAGCGGGCATCCTTCGTGGGCGCGGAGGTGCGCGCGTTCGCGCTCGCGAGCGTTCGCGCCACCCGCGAGGCGCAGGCGCGGCAAGGCGGCGAGACCCTGCCCTGCATCGTTGGAACGCCCCTGAGCGGCGAGCGCTTGGCCGGGCGGACGTTCGGCGGCACGGAAGAGCTTGCGATTTTTCCCGGCGACCTGCCGGAGAACCCCGAGCTTGCGGTCTCGCCGGCATGGCTCGCCTCGGGCCAGGCGCCCGCGCATTTCGTCCGCTTCCGGCCGCCCCGGCAGCCCGCGCCCGAGTTTGGCCGCGGCGCAGTACTTCCCCATATCCGGCTCGACCGGGCGTTGAACTTCCTGATCGGCGACAAACTGGCATGAGCGGCACCCCGCAGAACCGCCCTCCGGCGGCATTCAGCCTGGACGATCCGGGCCTCAAGATCGAGGCGCCGGCGGAGCCGGCGACGTTCGCGGAGCCGCTGGCCTCGCCGCCGCCCGCATCCGGACCGCGCACGGCCTGGGGCGCCATTTTCTGTAGTGCAATCAGCGGCTTATTCCTCCTCTGGCTGTTGCTTTGGGTTCAGCAAACCGTGCTGTCACTGCTGGGCCGCAGCGATTGGCTGGGCTGGACCGCAACCATCCTGTTCGCCGCGGCGGGGCTTGCCTTCGCGATGATCGTGGGGCGCGAATTCGCTGCGCTGCTGCGGCTTTCGGCCATCACGGGCCTGCGCACGCGGGCGGAGGCAGCGCTTGCCGCCGAGGATGTCCGCGAGGCGCGCGCGGCGGCGGCCGGGATGCGGGCGATGTTCAAGGACCGGCGCGAGCTTGCGGAGGGCTTGGCCCGGCTCAAGCGGCACCAGCGCGATATTCTCGCTGCGACTCAAATACTTACGCTAGCCGAGCGCGAGCTACTGCTGCCGCTGGACCGGCTGGCGCGCACCGCCATCGGCACCTCCGGCCGCCGCGTCGCCACCGTGACCTCGCTCAGCCCAACCGCGATTATCCCAATCGCCTTCGTGGCTTACGAGAACTTCCGCATGCTGAAAGCCCTGGCCGGCATCTATGGCGGCAGGCCCGGCTTCTTCGCCATCCTCCGCCTGCTGCGCCTGATCGCGGGGCACCTCGCCGTCGCGGGCGGGCTCGCGTTTACCGACGATATCGTGCAACAATTCATCGGGCATGGCCTGACCGCGCGGCTCTCGCACCGGCTTGGCGAGGGGCTCGTTAACGGCGGCTTTACCATCCGCATCGGCATCGCCGCGGTCGAACTGCTGCGGCCCCTGCCCTATATCGAGGCGCGCAAACCGCGCCTGCGCGAATTCATGGCCGAGTTCCTGAAATTCGGCGGCGCGCGGGTTAAACCGCCGGTGGCTTGAGCATTTTGCGCCCGGCCAGAGCGGGCTTCGACATGGCGCAATCCTAGGCGATGCACCTTACCTTTAGCTTAATTGTGTGGAATATTTTGCAAGCCACTGTTTTAACGATGGCTTTTTGAAGCATTACGGAGCCGCGACCGGGTCTTTTCCTCCGGATTCAAGGTTAATTCGCGACCTGCAACTATATTTAACGGGATTCCGCGAACGCGGAATCGGGGCAAAAGCGCGGAAAAATTCGCGAAAATGCGCCCGTGGAACGCGCCGTGCGGCACCGTTTACCAAACCGGCATTAACCACCATAGGCCCGCAGGCAAAATTAACTCTTCAGCAATAGTTCCCGGCACGGCGGCAAAACCGCCCGGAGGCAAGGAATTATTCACTCGCAGCTCCTAATATCGCGCAGTCTGTTCCCAGGACATGAGACAGACTATCGTTCCGGGAGGCGGTCTTCATTCCACCCGTGAGTGCGGAGGCGGCATGACGCTTCGTCTGATTGTGCACGAAGAAGACGGAAACACACTGGTGCTGCTGCGTCTTCCCGGCGTTGACGATGCCGTGCCATTCGGTGCGGTGTACCCCTTCGCTTCGCCCCTCACCGCCGGCGATTTCGAGGACCTGCGCTTTTACCTTGAAGACTATGCGAACCTTCCCCCGCGAGAGTTCGCCGCCCGCGGAGAACGTGTGGACCGGGAACGCCTGGATGCCTGTGGCGAGGCGCTTTACAATGCCATTTTCGCCGGGCACCCGAGACGGAGTGAAGCCTATCTCCGGGCCAGGCTTGCGATCGAAGGCCGGAAGCCGGTCGAAGTTTCGATCCGCTCCAGCGATCCACGCTTTCTTGCCCTTCCCTGGGAGTTGATGAAGGCGCCGGAAGCGCGCAATCCCTTGTCGGTGCGCGTGGACACGTTCGACCGTACCCTGCCCGGAAACGAAACCGCCCGTGAGTTCGCCAGCACAGCCGACGGCTTCAGGGTTCTGATGATGACACCCCGGCCGGCAGGCATCGGCGATGGGACTTTTCCGGCCGTCGCACGGCCTTTGCTGCGGCACCTGGAAACGGCTAAGAGCGCGGTCAGGATCGCCATTTTGCGGCCTCCAAGCTTCGAGGCGTTCAGGAAAGCGCTAAAGGAGGCGAAAGAAGCCGGCGCCCCCTATCATGCCGTTCATTTCGATGGATACGGCGTGTTTGCACAGATGGACGGCAGCCTGCCCCCCCAATTCCAATTACAGGAAGAGGTTTTGCAAAGCCATGCCGTCTTCGAACTCGACGGCGGCGAGCCGGACCTGGTCAGCGCTCTGGCGTTTGCCGCGGCTCTGGCTGAAGGCGATGTGCCGCTTGTAATCCTCAGCGCCTGCCAAGCCCGGAACGTCCAACCGCCGGGCGCTGCCCCATGCCCTGGCGCCGCCATGGCGGTGGAGCTTCTACAGGAAGGCGCGGCCTCGGTGGTGGTGATGCGGCAATCCCTCTATGCCGTGGCTGCAGCGGGCTTCATGGCGGCGTTTTACGAGGAGCTGCTGGCAGGCAAGAGCGTCTCCGAAGCCGTCAACACCGGACGCAAGGCGCTGCGGGAGGAGAGTAACCGTCTGCGCCCGAGCCTGAGGGGCGGCATACCGCTGCAAGATTGGTTCGTGCCTGTGCATTTTTCACGCTCCGTCTTGCGCCTGCCGCAAGGCGAGGCGAGGCCGGAGCCAGCCTTCCCGGCCGAAGAGACGGTAGGCAGGGTGCTGGACGCCGCGAGGGCCGCCGAAGGCCTGCCGGCGGGCGGCCTTGCCGCCGAGGGCGATATGTTCTTCGGCCGCGATGCGGAGTTCTTCCTCCTGGAGCGTGCCATCCGTACCCACCATCTCGCCGTCATCCACGGTGTGGGCGGCGCGGGTACAACCGAGCTTGCCAAGGGCTTCGCCCGCTGGCTGCAAGTCTCCGGCGGCGTCGACGATCCGCAATTCGTGTTCTTCCACAGCTTCGAGCCCGGCCGTCCCGCCTTCGGACTCGATCTGGTCGCGAACGAGATCGTGGCCCGCTCCGGCAATGCGAAGGCCTGCCCCGATGCGGAAATCACGAAAAAGCGCGCGGAGCTAGCGTTGCGGATACTCCGCGACCATCGTTGCCTTCTGATCTGGGACAATTTCTCAACCGCGGCCTCCTTGCCCGACCCGAGCCGGACCATGCTGCCCTTGGACGAAGCTGGGCAAGCCGATCTGCTGTGGTTCCTGGCCGAGCTTCGCAATAGCAAATCCGCGCTGCTCATTACCTCCCGCTCCAAGGAAGACTGGCTTGGCGGGCCGGAAACGGCCCTGCGCTGCGAGGTGAGGGGCCTAAGCGAGCGCGACGTGCTGCAATACGCCAACCGGCTGCTGGCTCCCCATCCGCAGGCGAACGCCCGGCGCGCGGCCGAGCCGGGCGCCTTTAAAGCATTGCTCGATCATCTGGGCGGTCATCCCCTGACCCTGAAACTTATCCTGCCGCTGCTTTCCAAGTCGTGCGCGTCGGTGCTGCTGGAAGGGCTGAAGGGGCAGGGCACGCTGCCACCCGGATTCGGCGCGTCGCAGGGCCGTCTCCAATCGCTTGGCGAGAGCCTCTATTATTCCTTCCGCCATTTGGCCGATAAGGATCAGCGGCGCCTCGTCATCCTGTCTCTCTTCGAGAAGGTTGTGTCGGCAAACATGCTCGGCGCCATGAAAGATGCTCCAGAGCCGTTCCAGGGCTTCAGCCCGCAAGCCTGGGATGCGCTTCTTGGCCGGCTTTCGGATATCGGCCTTCTGACAAGCCTTGGCGGCGGCCTCTACCAGCTTCATCCGGCGCTGCCGCCTTATCTTGGCGCCCTATGGCAAACGCAAACCGAAGCGCCCGGCGAAGCAGGCCCCGAACGCGAGGCGGCGCTCGGAAGCCTCATCGGCGCCGCCGCGAATTCCGCCAGTCATCTGCGCCGGCAAATCTGGACGGAGGAAGCCCGCGCCGCGCTCGATCAAATTGGCGCCTTGCGGGCAAGCTTCTGCACCTTCCTCGCCGCCGCCCTGAAGCGCAACCTATTCGCCGAGGCGCAAACGCTGATCCTGACGTTAAACGAGTATTGGGACAGCGCGGAACTCGTACCGGAGGCGCAAACCTGGAGCGAATACGTCATCGGGGCCATCGAGCCCAAGCCGTACCGGGCGCCCGAGGCCGGAACGCCGGCGCACGATCTCTGGCTGTCCGTCATGGCCAGCGACGGCAATCGCGCGTTCCAGGCAGGCGATTTCGGCAAGGCCTATGGCATTTATCACCGCATCGTTGGCAGCCTTGAGCGGGATGGCGGCGGCAAGCCGGATCGAAGTCTCGCCGATGCTTATTACAAGCTCAGCCTGGTGGAACAGGAACGCGGCGTTTTGGACGAGGCCGAGGCCTGGGCCGGGAAATCTCTTGCGATTTTCGAGGCGTTGAACGACCCGCTGGACAAAGCCCTCGGCTACCACCAGCTCGGGGCCGTGGCGCAGCTTCGCAACCAAGCTGGCGAGGCGGAGGAATGGTACAAGAAATCCGTCGCTCTCCACGAATCCCTGGTCGGCCAGCCGCAAATGGCCGCAACCTACCAGCAGCTGGCCCACGGGGCACAGGAGCACGGCCGTCAGGAAGAGGCCGAGGGATGGTATAGGAAATCCGTCGCGATCGAAGAGGCGATGGGCAACATGGGCCACAGCTACTATCAGCTTGGCCTTCTGGCGCAGGATCGCGGCCATCCCAGCGAAGCCGAGGGATGGTACAAAAAATCTCTCTCCATCGATGAGGCACTGGGCAACCGGCCGGGCAAGGCCCAAGATTACCGCCAGCTCGGGGCCGTGGCGCAGCTGCGCGGCCGTTCCGGCGAGGCCGAGGACTGGCTTAGGCAATCGGTCGCCACCGAAGAGGCGCTGAACAACCAGCCGGGCATAGCCCGAAGCTCCCGCCTGCTAGGCACGGTGCTGCATGAACGCGGCCATTTTGAAGAAGCCGAGGGCTGGTATAAGAAATCCCTCGCCATCGAGGAGGTGCTGGGCAGCCAGCCGGGCATGGCCGGGGACTTCTACCAGCTCGGCCTGCTGGCCCGGGATAGCGGCTCTCCCGGCGAGGCCGAGGGCTGGGCCATGAAAGCGTTCGCCATCTTCGACATGCTGGGCGACGAGCTGGACAAGGCCAAGGCGCTCGCGCTCATGGCCGAACTCAAGAGCGCGTCCCCCGGAGACAAAGGCGGGCCGCCGAGGCATCTCTGGACCAAATTGCGCCGGACCTTCGCTCAATCCGCGGCAAGCGGCAAGGCCGGACCCTGACTGACGCAACTCATTGCGGCGCCGCGGCTTCCGCCCCTGGCCGCCCCGCAAGCTCCCTCCCCGCCCCTTGCGGCAGGCGCAGGAACGAGATCACCGACAGCACCCCGATTGCCGCGACGATCCAGAAGGCGATTGCGAAATCCTCCCGCGAAATAGCCGCCTCGCCTCGCAAGACTTGTGCCGCCTGCAGGATCAGCGCGCCGATGGCCACGCCCAGCGACAGCGCCACTTGCTGCGTGACGCTCGCGAAACTCGTGGCCCGGCTCATTTTGGCCTGCGGGATGTCGGCATAGGCCAACGCGTTGATGGCGGTGAATTCGAGCGAGCGGAAGAAGCCGCCGGCCAGCAGCAGCGCGAACATGAGGGCGTGCGGCGTGGCGGCCGTGAAGAAGCCGTTCGCCGCCATGAAAGCGGTGCTTACGAGCGCGTTCACGATCAGCACCCGGCGGAAGCCGAGAGCGCGGATGATGGGTGCGGCGCTCGCCTTCATGACCAGCGCGCCGATGGCGGTGGAGAAGGTCAAGAGGCCAGACTGGAACGGCGTCAGACCGAAGCTCAATTGCAGCATCAGCGGCAGCAGAAAGGGAACCGCGCCCACACCGATGCGGAAGAGCGAAGCGCCCAGCACGCCCGCCCGGAACGTCTGAACCTCAAGAAGCCTCAGGTCGATCACCGGGTTTTCAGTGCGCCTCGCGTGCCAGACATAGGCGGCGCAAATCGCGATACCCGCCGCCGCCAGCCCGGAACCGGCGCCAAACGAGCCTGCGTTCTCGCCAAGGATCGCCAAGCCAGAGACGAAGGCGGAAAGGCCCAGGCTGGACAGCGCGAAGCCCCTCCTGTCGAGCGGCGGCACGTCCGGCTCGCGGATATTGGCGATGAATTTCCAGGTAAGCGCCAAGCCCAGCGCGCCCATGGGCAGATTGATGTAGAAGATCCAGCGCCAATGCAGGTAGGTCGTGACGAAGCCGCCGAGCGGGGGGCCTAGCATGGGTCCCAGGAGCGCTGGAACGGTGAGCCAAGCCAGCGCGGAGATCATCTCGGACTTGGTCACGCTTCTTAAAAGGACGAGCCGGCCGACAGGCACCATCATGGCCCCACCCAGGCCCTGAACGATGCGGTAGAGGACGAATTCCGGCAGGCTGTGCGCGAGGCTGCAAAGCATCGAGCCGCCCGTGAAAACCGCGATCGCGCCCATGAAGACCGTGCGCGCGCCGTATTTATCGGCGGCCCAGCCGCTGATGGGTATGAACACCGCCAGGCTCAGGAGATAGCTGGTCAGCGCCAGCTTGAGCGAGACTGGCGCCACATGCAGGTCGGCGGCAATCGCGGGCAGCGAGGTGGAGAGAACCGTCGAGTCGAGGTTCTCCATGAAGAGGCCGCAGGCGACGATCAGCGGGATGAGCATCCGGGGAGGCATAAAGCGATACGGCCGCGGCTCCACGCGAGGCCCAGCGCCCGGCGCCGCTACCGCTGCTCGTCCTTATCGCCGCGCTTCCCGAAGGTGGACATCATGCCGTCCCGCTTGACCGGGCCTTTGTCCTCGCTGATGGGGCGCGTCACCGAAGAAGGCCCGCGTTTCTCGCCCCAAGCCCGGTCCCTTCCACCACGTCCCTGACCAGGATTGAAAGGTGCTGGGCCTGGGTTGAAAGGTCCTCTCGGCGCGCCCCGTGGGCCGCGCAGTACATCGGGATCGTGGGGGGCCTCGCCCATGACATTGATGTGCATGCTGGAGGTTCTCGGCCGGCCGCCGTGCTCGGGGTCCTCGGCGCCGTGCTCGTGAGCCGGCCTTGCATGGTCCTGCTGGGGGTCCGCAGGCGCCGGTACCGGCAGCGTCTCGGCCCGCGCGGGCGTTCCGCCCTTGGCCACGATAACGGCGGCGGGCCTAAGCACGCGGTCCGCGATCTTGTAACCGGCGTGCAAAACCTGCACGACTTGGTCAGCGGCCGCGCCCGGCACGTCCATCTTGACCATGGCCTCGTGCACATGCGGATCGAATTTCTCGCCCAGCGGATCGAAGCGCGTGATGCCGTGCCGCGCCAAAACCTTGAAAAGGTCGCGCTCCGTAACCTCCACGCCCTCCAGCAGGGTCTTAAGTGCGGGATTGATGTCGAGCGGCTCCTTCTGCGCCGCCTCGATGGCGCGCCTCAGATTGTCGCCGATCGTCACGGCATCGCGGGCAAATTCCGAGATGGCGTATTTCGCCGTATCCGCTCTCTCACGGTCCGTGCGCCGCCGCAGGTTCTCCATCTCGGCTATATTCCTGAGGAGCTTGTCCCGGAGATCGGCGTTCTCGGCTTTGAGTTCTGCGAGTTGCTGAGCCCCCGCTTGACCGTTCAGCGCGGCTTCCGCGGCTTGAACCGCCGAATCGACTTGCTCCGGCCCGCCTGAATTCGCGGGCTCGCCCGGTTTATCGTTCATTCTGCGTGTGCCGTTCCCGTTACTGTCAAATGATTCCAAGCCTTCAGGCTGGCCCGGATTTTGGATGTATATCGGCGGTTTTCCGGCGATAATCAAGCCAGCACGCGGCTAACGAGCCTCGCCGTATAGTCAACCATGGGGATAATCCGGGCATAATTAAGCCGCGTCGGCCCGATCACCCCGAGAACGCCTACGATTTTCCGGTTCTGGTCCTGGAAGGGCGCCACGATAAGCGATGAGCCCGACAGAGAAAACAGAGTGTTCTCCGAACCGATAAAGATACGCACGCCCTCGGCCTTTTCGGAAAGGTCGAGCAGGTGCAGCAGCGCCCTTTTCGATTCGAGATCCTCGAACAGGAGCCGGATGCGATCGACATCCTCCACGGCCTTCAAATCGTCCAGGAGCCGGGACTGGCCGCGCACGATCAGGCTCTTGTTGTCGTCGTCCCTGCCCCCGGCCCATTCGGCAAGGCCCGCCCTGACGAGCCTCGTGGTCAGTTCGTCAAGCTCGGCCTGGCTCGCCTTAAGCTCGGTCTCCACGCGTTCGCGCGCCTCGGGCAGTGTCGCACCCCGTATCCGGGCGTTGAGATAGTTCGTCGCCTCCGTCAGCGCCTGCTGCGGCAAGCCTTCGGGCAGGTTCAGCACCCGGTTCTCGACGCTGCCGTCCTCGCCCGCCAGCACCAGGAGCGCGCGCTTGGCATCGAGGCTCACAAACTCGATGTGCTTGATCCGGCTCACCTGCTTCTCGGCCAGCACCACGCCCGCACAGCGCGACAGGCCCGAGAGCATGCCGCTGGCTTGGGCCAGCACCTCGGCGCTGACGCCCGGATCGCCGCCGGCATAGTTGCGAAGCTGGCGCTCAAGGCTATCGCGCTCGGCATCGTCGATATCGCCGACCTCAAGCAGGCCGTCGACGAACAGGCGCAAGCCGGTGTGCGTGGGGATGCGGCCGGCACTCACGTGCGGCGCGTAGATCAGGCCCAGGCCCTCCAGGTCCGACATCACGTTGCGGATCGAGGCAGGCGACAGCGTCATGGGCAGATAACGGCTCAGGTTCCGGGACCCCACCGGCTCGCCCGTGGCAAGATAGCTCTCCACGATGCTGCGGAAAATCTCCCGGTAGCGGTCGTTAAGCTCCCGAAGAGCACTTCCGGCCCTCAATTCCAGTGGCGGCACCCTTAATTCCTGGCGTCTCTGCATTGCATCCGTTTTGCTGCCCAAGCCTTCTAAATCTAGGCTTTCGGCGGGCCGCCGTCAAACGCGGCGAGGGGCTGGAGAGCTGTCACGGAAAATTGCGTGGGCGCCCGCCAGCCCGGAAGGCGCGAAGCGGTGGGCCCAAGCGCCTTCCCACGGGGTTAACATTGGGCACAAGCGCCCCACATTGCACAAACCGGCTGGTTTGGGGGGCATCTGCCACTTTAAGGAGGAAACACCCATGCCAAGACCTCACACCGCAGCGCCAGGTACTCAGAGGCCGGCAGCGAAGCCGGCTCCAATGGCCAAGGCTGGCAGCGTGGCTGCGATGCCGGAAGGCTTCCACACCGTCACGCCGAGCCTGACCGTGCCCGATGGCGAGGCCGCCATCGCGCTCTACGAAAAGGCTTTCGGCGCCAATGTGCTGCGCAAGATGCCCATGCCCGGCGGCAAGAAGATCATGCACGCCTGCCTGCAGATCGGCAGCTCCAAAATCTTCGTGCAGGACGAAATGCCCAACATGCCGGGGCCGAAACAGCGCCATGCGTCGTTCTATCTCTACGTTCCCGACGTGGACGCCGCCCATAAGCGCGCGATGGGTGCCGGCATGAAGGAGCTTTTCGCCCCCGCCGATATGTTCTGGGGCGACCGCACCAGCGCCTTGGCCGATCCATTCGGCAATCACTGGACGTTTGCCACGCACATGCGCAATCCAACCGAGGCGGAGATGGCCGGGGCCATGAAGGCGTGGGCCGCGAAGGCTCCCGCCCACTGACCGGCGCATAGGCGCTTCGACAGTGCCTTGAATGGAGGGAATCTCCCCTCACCCCA
>PMBZ01000004.1 GCA_003153975.1 Hyphomicrobiales bacterium | reverse complement strand
GCCGTAGCTCTCTCAAGACGCTTACGCTGGAGGCACCGGGGGCCTCTTCAAGAATGCCCAAAATGAAATCCGCATAGACATTAAGAACTGGACACTTTGGCATGCTTCGTTTGGCGGGGCGAACTTCGGCTGACGCCCGCCTCAGCCGCGCCCAGCCTGATGCCGTGATCCCAATCGAGAAGAGCGGCTGCGCCGCCCGTGTGGATGTGCGGTTCTCAACCGCCGCCCGCTCACGCAAATCCGTGCTGTAGAACTTGCCTGTCCCACCCTTCTGGTAGCAGATTCACCCCCCCCAAGCCGATGTCCGAGCCATCGGGCAATCCGTCAGAAGCTGCAAAGCGTCATGTTCAATTGATGTTGAGGCGCCAGCCTTTTTCCCCGCAGCCAACACGTGCTTGCGTCTGGTCAACGGTTCCGCTGTCTTGTTGACTGGCCCCCGTTTCAGACATCCGGCAAGCGACACGAGTACAACTCGGATTCTTCTTGCGTGGCCAGCCAGTCGAAAAACCGGCGCATATCCCGATGATCGTAGATTGGCGAGTCATTCGCCGTCTCCCATCGACGAAAAAAACTTGTGGCAACGCGGTGGATTTCAGTTGCCGGCGCCAGTTCGCGCAGCTTCCGCTCCCAGTCCAGGATTTCGCCTCGAAAATTTTCCTCCGATCCCCATGGTTCGTGCTCCATCAGCGCTCCGTACCCGATGCGAAGACAAATCTCGGTCCAAACCCCAGTGCGATCGATTCCAACGAAACGGTCATCATTTTGAAGCCGGCCCTCTCTGTAGTCTGGGTCGCCTGGCGCGCGTCCCTCAAAGTAGCTTTGAGGCAACTGATCTGCCGGGTTCAGGTAGCGATTGAACTCAGCGCCTGGCATGTTCACGAGATAAGTGATGGTGTCGGGCATAAAAACCTCCGATCGTGGCTCGCTTGGTTTGATCAATCCAGGGGCACAATACCGCCGCGCCGTGATCGTCAGCACATCCCCGAGTCAAAGCTCAAAGCAGCCGAGGTCTGTTCCAGAGCTTGGTTACCAAACGGGATAATTTCTTTTTATATACTCCTGGACCTCAGCCTCCCATGCCGGAGCACAGTTTTCAAAAGTCCGCTCTATGTATTTATCCCATACTATCCTGGTACTTTGTAAATAAGTCATAGACTTATTAGATTCTACAGCGCCAGAAAATGAAAAATCCTTGTCTTTGCTAATGGCGTTCACTATGTCTCTTAGCCAATAAAGCTTGCTATCTCTCTTAACAAAAATACCGATGCCACCAAATAACATGTGACCATATTTGTAATCGTAGCAGAATCTCATTTCATAGCAATCATTTTGATATGATATCTCCGTCTCTGTTCTTTTATAGATGTGAAATTTATATTTGATGATCACATCGGAATAAAACTGGTCAATTAGCGCTAGCTGATCTGAAATCGCAGGATTCTCTGCATCGCTCTCTCTCATTCTTGCCTCCTGGGCGGCCTATTTCTTGATATATGTTTTCGTGCCCGCATCGTAATAATATCCATATTTTTCTGCAAACCCAACAGTACCCTTAACACTGTCGCCCAATATGGCTGTAAGCTCCTTGGCGTATGTGCCGAAGGCATATGCGCTTGGGTCCGAAACAAGCCTTACATTGTCACCTCTCTTAAAGGCATCTTCCAAATATGGAAGGTTATATTTATCCCAGAATTCCTCGTTTCCCTTTTCCCAGCCCAGCGCCTCGATCTCCCTGGCCGTCTTCCCGCGATTTGCCGACAATGCGCCTTGCTTCGATATATTTCTATTAATTATAGCCATGTAGTCGGCCTCGGGTAAATCCAAGAAGCTAATTCCGCCCTTTGGGGGCACTCCATCCACACCCCGGTAAATCGTGGATTCAGGAAAGCTTGCCACAGCCACTGGGTCGCTGGCCCCAAGGAAGTAGCGGGTGCCGGTAGCGGTATCAGTTAGGTGCTGAAAGAACTTTCCGATTACAGTCGTGGCCCGATTCGCTACGGTGACAATGTCGCCGCCAAAACCCCTATAGCTATAAACTAGGGTACCATTCTCAGCCCACGCGAGCAAGCGGCCACTATTATCGTAGAGTTTAAGTACCCCCGCCTCGACTTTGGCTGTAACGGCAGCTTTGGAAAAGTTTATCGATGCTTGCGTAAAGGTTTCCGGCTTTGCGGCTACCAACTTTTCGCCATCGAAAGTGTAATATCTCCCCTGGCTCCTATAAACGAGGTCGCCCGCATCGTTCCAGCCAACTGGCTCATACTTACCCCCTTGCGGTCCTTCAATACGCGTCACGCCGCCGTTGTCATTAAGGACGCGCCGGTAGTCGTTTGCCAAAATCTCGAAGTTGGCAGGTTTGGCGCCGGCGGGCACAGGGTAGTGCTTGCCGTCGTGTTCAACGTAATGGTCGACTCCACCCTTGCCATTGTTTACCGCACGGATAATCTGGCCGAGCGAGTTTTTTCCAACTTCCGCGGGAGAGGCGCCAAATTGGTCTCTAAACTCCTTCTCTGTAAATCTGCCGCAAGCGTTATGCACCCAGGCATGGGTGCTGCCCACAAAGTAGGAATGAAGCTGAGCCACTTCAAAATTGTAGGTGTCCTGGGGTTCCTCTTCGCGTTCGACTGAAACGACGCGATCGCCTTCGCTGTCGAGCTGATCGACGATCTGTCCGGGCACAAGCTTGGAAGCGGCGACCCAGCCTAAGCCCCGCACATGGAATGGATGCTCGGCCGTGGCACCGATGACTTCGGTATAACCGTCAGGCGCACGCAGCGTAACGTCGAAGATCCGCTGGCGGTGACGCCGGTATAGCTTCACGACCGGTTCTAGCCGTGTCACGCCTCTCCTTTCGTCGCGCGCCTGCACAAGGTCGCCAACGCGGATATCCTCGATTGGCTTTGGACCTTCGCTTGTCTCGACGGGAGTTCCTGCGACAAAGCAACTATCGCCGTTGGCGCAAGTGCCGCCGGAGCATTTGGGCGCGTCGCTGGCGTCGCCAAGTTGCTTACTTGGGCTGCCTTCAGGGGTGCCTTTGGCCGGCTCCCCTGCGTTCTCGACAGACTCTGGTCTGGAGGCGGACTTGCCCTGATCTTGTTTTACGGACGGCTCAGGCTGCTCCTTGGCGCTCTTGATAGCCTCCGGCGCGGAAGCAGGCTCGCTACTACGAATGGCGCTTTCGGGATTGCCTTTCGGTGCTACTGTCTCTGGCAGCCCGGCCGAAGGCGGCATCCGCCCCTCTGGCGCACCTTCCCCCACTCCTGCCTCCGAAACTTCGCTTGCGGGCTTGCTGAACTCCCTCAAGACACGCGTTCCGTCGGCCAATATGCCCATCACGGTGCCGCGTTCCGCCGTGGTGTTTCGTAAGAACGCGTCGTATGCATCGTTGAATACCGCCTCAGTTAGCCGGCCTTTGGTGCCGGTGCCGTCAATGAGTGCGAAGGGCGCGTTATCGGCCAGATTCCTGGCCTGTGCGTCTTTGCCCTGACCTATGGCGTCTTGAATGGCTTTTTGAACTGTGTTTTGAAAGGTCTTCGGGTTGGCAGATCCCGGCTCATCCAGATATTTCGATTGAAAAGCAGTTGGCTCTTTTAGACCATTTCCGCTGACTAAGAGATCGCCGGACTGGGTGTTGCGCTCGCCAAGTATGGTTACATCATATCCTAGCTTGTCAAGGCTGATGGCAGCCTTTACAAGCTTTTGCACGTCATAAAATATATTCTTTGACGTTATATAATTGAATGCATCGGCTACGATTTTCACATTCGCGTTCTTCGCACCTTGCTGTATCTGCTCAAAAATTTCTTTTGTCCAGCCAATCCTCTTGTTGGCCTGCTTCGCTGCTAAAGGATCTGTGGTATTCTTTGTCCCGTCTTCGAGTTGCTTTAGCATATCTGCTAAAGTAACTGGCGATGTATCGCCACAGTGATTGTGCACCCAGACCTGGCTATTGCCGACAAAGTAAGAGTGAACTTGGGCCACTTCAAAGTTGTAAGTGTCCTGCAACTCCTTGTCGCGCCGGACCGAAACGACGCGGGCGCCTTCCCCATCGAGCCGGTCGACGATCTCACCGGGCGCGAGCTTGCCAGCCGCCACCCAGCCTAGCCCCCGCACATGGAAGGGATGCTCGGCCGTAGCGCCGATCACCTCAGTATCGCCATCTGGCGCAAGGAGCTTCACCTTGAAGATCGGCTGGTTGTGACGCCTGTATAGTTTCACGACCGGCTTAAGAACGGTCGCGCCCTTTCTCTCGTCGCGCGCCAGGACAAGGTCGCCAACACGGATTTCCTCAATAGGCTTCGAGCCTTCGCTCGTTTCCACCAAGGTGCCAGCGATAAAGCACTTATCGCCGTTGCCGCAGGAGCCGCCGGAGCATTTGGGCGCTTCACTGGCGTCCGCGAACTGCCTGTTGGCGCCGCCAGGCTTGCCGGGCGCTGTTCCTGGCTCTTCCGCGTTTTTGGCAGGCTCTTGTCCGGCCTTTCCTGGTTCTTCGCCTGCTGCCTTAGCGGGCTCGTTTGGCGCTTTCGCTGGCTCCTCAAACGCTTTGCCTGACTCCAGCGCCCGTGCGGCCTCGGAAAGGGGTTTGCCTTCAAGCCCGCCAAGCCCGGGTTCGGTTTTGACCGCATCTAAAGCACCCGCCCGCTCGCCGGCGGACAGCAGGCCAGGCTCTTGAATCCGCGGCGAAACGGTTTCCGGGACGGCAGACGGCAGCCTAGGCGTTTCCGCCGCAGTCGTGGGCCTTCCCAGCTCCGCCAGCTTGCTGGTCTGCGCACCCGGCAATGTTGGCTTCACTGGTTCCGCCAAAGCTTCCGGCAATGTGGGCTTCATGGCCTCTGGCAATGTAGGCCTCACCGCCTCCGGCAGCGGGCTGACCGGAGCTTCCGGCAACGACGCGACCTTCAGCGGTTCTGGGAACGGATCGAACCGCGGCAATGTGGACGGCTCCACAGCGGTTGGCGCACCCGCCGTCCCATTCTCAAGCACACCGCTCGCAGATGACCTTGCTTCCGGTAGCGTAGGTTTGACCTCGCCAAGCGTTGAAATGGTGATGTCGGCAGTAGACGGCCCTATGCTTTTGACCGATGGCTCCATGCCGACAGAGGCAGGCGCCCTTATGTCGGAGGGGGGAAGGCTTATGTCGCTGCCTGTGCTTGCAAACTTAATCGATACATCGCCAGTGCTAAAGCTCCCAACCGTATCCGATATCTTTGGGGAAAACGTGGTTATATCTGTCCAAGCCTGTTTGATGGCTCCGCGTTCACCATACGTCCCCCAGCCCATGAGCCCGGCGCCAAGGAACTCAAAGCCAACATCGACACCAAAATCCCACCTGGTTTTGTCATTCCAGCCATTTGTGGCGGTTAGCTCTAGATATCTGTCACGCAGGTCTATCCCGCTTTCCGCGACGGAAGTCCAACCGGCGGACAGTGCGAATAGAGGATTCGTTGCGGCTACTTTGCCCCAATAGATCCCCGTGAATCCCGCATTTGTTACTCCACCAAGTGTCGGGGCTTCCCACTTTAACGCCTTTTCTCCCAGATAAAACGTCTCACCTATCCCCGCTCCGTAGGCCATATATCTGAGCGCAAGTGGCGTAAGTTCCGGCTGAGCTATGATTACAGCTGCCGCTGCTAAATCGATCGCTGTGTCTATTGCTACCCTTATGGCCTGCTTCTGTTCGGCATTGGGGATAATGATCTCTTGACTGTCGGGTTTGACGAAGATGAATCGGCCGCTGCTTGTATCCCGCCAAATCTCCATCTGTTGCCCATCTATCTGCGTCGCGATGGTTTTGCCATCCGGCCCAGCTACGGGGGTGGACCGATCTATCCTGTATGTTTCATCCGCTCCGTTAGCCCATATATCCACGTTAAGTCTAAAGGTGTCCCCGGCTTTGCCTAGGTCAGCGCCTTTCCGCCCCGCCGGACTCGTCTCATAGTTATAAACCTCCTGTACCGAGGTCCAGGCCGCCTGAAGTTCGCCTAAAATATCAGGGTCCTTCCCGTTAAGTTTCGGAAGGAGTTCCTGGTTTGTGTACGCTAGTAGTCCAGTAAACTCGCTTAGACCGCTGGTAAAATCGAAAGCAAAACTCTTACCGGCAAAATACTTTCCGCCATAATAAAGTGTAGGATCATCCTTCCCGCAAAAAAGGCACATATTATCCCAACGCTGCCGAGTGAGCTCCTCTCCGTAGCCCATAGAAGCCATGCGAATAACCTGACTCCTGGTAGCTGGATCGTCGATAGTAGCCGTTACAAAGCTATTTAGGTAGACCATCGCATCTTTAATATTCACAGGTATGTAAGACTTATGATAAAGATCCGTGGCGATAACATCGTGCAGCGCCGCTTCATCCGATTTTGCAAATGCCTCGTAGAGGCGAGGTTTACTGTTGCTTAATGCGACAAGATCTTCTTTGCGATCAATAGACAAAAAGCCGTTTGTCGCCATAAAGGCATGTTCGCTAGTTTGAAATCGTATCGCAGTATTGATGTATTTGCTGCTATTCTGGTCAAAACGCTGAAGATCTCGCACCAAATCAGAAGATATATTCGCTGCCCAATCGGCATCGCTCGCGCACAATTTGAAAAAGCTCAACTGCTGCGTAAGCTCATCGGCCAATTGGGTATATAGGGGGGATTGCTTGTCGCTGATCGCGTTCATCTGGTATATGATCGAAGAGGCGTTAGCCCACGCTATTTTGCCTTCTTGCTCCGCGAAGTACCGGATATACGGATCCTCAACCGCTACATTTACGTTCCCGTACACAAGGGCATCCAAGCCCTTGAACCGGATATAGCATTCCTTGAAGGTCTCAGCATAGGCTGGGGTAAAGAGAAGATTGAACAGGAAGGCGCTATTCGTCGATGCAGATGCTGCCGAAGCGCTGGTAAAGCATGGCAAGGCCTCATCGGCAGACAAGCCGTTACGCTTCAGCAAATCGAGGATCTGCTTCTTATTGACCTCACCAATTGTGGGGATCTTGCCCTCTTCAATCGCCGTGATAAGGTAATCGGTAAACTTCTTCAAAAAGTCTTTAAGTGTCAGCAGCGATTGGGTGGATACGAAGACATTGACGGCCTCCACCTTGACGGTGGTTTCGCTATGCGTCTTGGTCAAATCCCGGTTAACCGAGGCAAGCGCTCCCGTGACACCGGCCTTCACCAGCGCCGCCTGCTTGGCTTGATCGCGAATGTTGATGGTGCCCGCGCCTATCGTGGCGTAGGTCCAGCGTTCAGTGTCAGTGGACTTGTAACTGGCTTGGATGGTGGTTGGGTATTTGCCCATATACTGGGCAGCCTTGTCCAGATAGCCGCCAAGCTGGGCCAGCATGGATGGCTGTACAAGCGGCGCGGCACTGGGGGCAGCAAGGGGCCGCGAGGCGCCAACAGTGGACAGCACGCCTGTCAAGCCCTGGCTGATATAAGGCAATCCGGTGCCGGCCGAGGCCACCTGATCGCCAGGAGTAACAATGGGTGCCTGGGCTGCAGCCCATCCCTGGGGCATCCCCTGGGACATGTCGGGCGCAACGCCGGTCAGCTGCGCTCCCGAGTATATCACCGGTGCGCTATAGAAGTAGGTAGGCTGGCCGGTATTAGCCGTCACTGGCGAGTCCACATTGCGGCCGTATAGCTGGAAGGGGTCGCCGTTATAGGCCACGGAGCCAGGTGCGCCGGTGGCATAGGCCGGCACGCCGCCAGCCGTCTGTGCGGCAGCCTGCTGCTGTGCCGGCCGCGTGATGACAGGCGAGGCGCTGGTTGCGGTTGGGGCCGGCTTCTGCCAGTCGAAGCTGCCCAGGTTGAACGACACGTTTACGCTGGCGCTGACGGACGAGGTCTTGTCGTAATCCTTGATGTTCGAATAGGTAAGCGTGCCGGTATCGATCGTGAGCGGCACGCCGCCGCTGCTTTCGAGAATGGCGCCCTTCACATTAGTATTGCCGGCGGCCGTGAGCGTGAGGCCATTGATGCCGTCGATGGAAGTCTGCTGGTTGGTCCAGGCCTTGTCCTCGGAGCTGCGGGCGTAGGTGAAGCCGATGCTGCCGGTGTTCTTGAGCGGGCCGTCCCCGCCGATATTGGTGAGCGAGCCCGGGCCGGCATTGCCGAAGGGGCCGCCATTGGCGACGAAGCTGCCGGCATTGCTGAGCATGGTGCCGGTCTGGCTCAAGATGTTGGTGTTGGGCGTGAAGCCATAGCCGAAGGCGCTCACCATCGGCGCCTCGCCTGCCACAGGGGTATTCAAAGCTACGCTGCCGAGCCCGATGCCGATGCCCAGGCTGAAGCCGGTCTGGCTCGACCGCGAGGTGAGCGTATCCTGCCTGCTTTCGACCGAAAGGTTGCGGCCCACATCCGCGGTGACGGTGCCGCCGGAGACAGTGGCGCCGGCCACCGTGGTATCGCGGCCCGACTTCAGCGTCACCGTGCCGCCCGAGAGCTGCGACATAACATTGGTGGTCTGGTGCAGCGAGCTGTTGCCGGTCTGGAAACCGACGCTCGCGTTCCCCGCCAGCGAGAACCCGGTCAGGCCCACGCCGAAGGAGACCCCGACGCTCGCACTTTCCGATTGGAAAGACGTCTTCTGGTCGATGGTCGAGAGCGCAGACTGGACGGTGAGGTTGTTCGCTGCTGCGACCGAAAGGCAGCGCCCGGCTTGGCTCACCGTGCCCTGGATGTTCACATTGTTGCCGGAGGCGATCGAGACATCGTTGCCCGCCACCCAATAGCCTGCATGCGCTAAATGCTCGATGAGTTTTGAATTCGAGGTGCTATGCGAAAAGCCGATGCTGGCGCTGACCGAGACGAGCTGCCCGAAGATCAGATTGGCGGTGGTCTGCACAAGCTTGAGCGCCTCGGAGGCCCGGGTGATATTCTTGGCGGCATCGCTGCCCTGGCCCGCGTTCCAGTCCTTGCCCGCGTTCGCATAGGTATCGATGGCGCTTGAGATATTCTCGTTGGCCGACAGCGTGAGGCCGATCTGCGTGGAGCTCTTGCTGCTCGTCGCCGTGTAGGTGTCGTAGGCGCTCGTCAGGTTGATGTCGCCGCCTGCCGCCGCTGTAACGCTACCCGAGGCGGCCACGATGGCGCCTTCTGAGTTGATATCGCCCTTGGCGTTGATGGTGACGTTGCCATCCGCCTCGATGGTAGTCACCTGGGCTAGGCCTTCCAGGGTGGAGCTTGTGGTCTTTTCATCCTTCCAGCCCACCGAGACGCTGGCGCTGCCCTTCTGGGTGCCCGCCGAGGCGAAGAAGCCCCAGTTCTCGTCCATCTGGTAGTGGTAGACGGTGTTCTGCAGCGCGATGAAGGTGATTGTCTGAGCGCTGATATCGATGCTGCCGCCGGCCTTGACGGTTGCCGCCTTGAGCGTCAGGTCGGCATGCGCGATGAGCTGGACGTCGTTCACGGCCGAGACCCAGGTGGGCTCGATGGTGGTCGAGCTGTCGGTGCTGCCATGAGCCGAGCCGGTAAGCCCCCACCACTGGCTCTTCTTCGTATAGGACTGGTTGTAGGTGTAGTTCTCCCCGGCGTCGGCCAGGATATTGCCCTGGTCCGAGAGCAGCTTGATGCTGCCCTGGGCATTGGCGTTGGTGGCGGTGGCGTGGATGTCCCCGGTCTTGGCCTCGATCTCGATCCAGCCGCCCGAAGTGAACGTGCTTGCAACGACGGTCTTATCGTCGGTGCTGTGCACCGAGGTCTTGCAGCTGAAGCCCAGCCAGTCGCACTTCTTGGAGGACGAGTAGGTCTTCTTCTCGTCCTGGGCGGCCGAGAGCGTCACCGCGCCGCCCGCGGTGACGGTGGTGTTCTTGCCCGACTTGACGTCCGTGGCCTGAATGGTGGTATCGCCGCCCGCATTGATGACGATGTTGCCGCCGGCCGTGAGCGCGGACTTCACATGGGTGGTGGTGAGGTTATTGGCGTCCCGGACGGTGGAGACCTCCTGCGCCTGGATGTTGGTGCTGCCGCCCGCGTTGACGGTCAGGTCGCCGCCCGTGGCGGTAACCTTGCCGCCCACATTGTTGATGTCCTTGGACGCGTTGAGTGTGACGCCGTTCGTGGCGGTGATACTCGCCTGCGTGGCCGCCACATCGGTATGGGCGCCGGAGGCCGGAAGCCCGTCCGGCCCGGCCACGAGGAAGCCCGTGACCTGGCCGCTGCTGCTGCCGCCGCTATTGCCGGCAAGGCCCCACCAACTGCTCACACCTAAGACCTTGACCGTCTGGTTCTGGCCTTGAGTCTGGCTCGCATCCGCGACCCCGAGCAGGGCGGCCACCGCCTGCGGCAGGACGAGCTGGCCGTCGCGGGCCACGAGCGTGACGTTCTCAATGGTCTGGGCGTTGATGGCGATGTCCTGGCCCTTCACCACGCCCGACAGGTTCTCGAAATTCCCTGCCGCATTGACGGTGACGGCGCCGCCTGCCGTAATCGTGCCCTCGAGGTTCACCACCGCGCCGGTCTTGGACGTGATCGAAATCCAGCCGCCCGCATCGATGCTGGCGGCGGCCTGGGTCACGCTGGTGGACGTGGTGCTCGTAGTCTTGCAGGCGAAGCCCAGCCAGTCGCAGCTGCTCGTAGCAGTCTGCGTCTTGGTCTCCGTCTCAAGCGCCGAGACCGTGACCTGGCCCTGGGCGTTGAGCGCCACATTCTGGCCCGCCTTCACATCCGTCGCCCGCAGCGTGGCGTCGCCACCCGCATTGATGGCGATGCTGCCGCCTGCACTAATCCCAGACTGCACAACGCTGCTGCCCGCAACCTGGCCTTTGGAGATGACGCTCCCGCCCGCGTTGAGTGCGAGGTCCCCGCCCGCGTTGAGCTTGCCGCCGGTGTTGACGATGTCCTTGGCCGCATTGAGCGCAAGCCCGCTCGTGGCGTTAATGCTTGCCTGCTGCAATGCCGTGCTGGCGCTGGAACCGCTCCCCGCCCACCGGAGCGAGGCGAACCAGGTACTCTGCTGCGGCTGACTGCTGGCGCTGCTGTCCAGCGTCAGGCCGAGGCTGTTCAGGAAGGCGCCGTTCCCCTTGTCGAACAGCGTCTGCAAATCCGCAAGCGTGCTGCCGCCGCTTTGGCCGCTGCCCACGGACACGCCCGGCAGATAGAGCTGGCCGTTGCGGCTCAAAAGCGTGATGCTCTCGATCGTCTGGGCGTTGACGCTAACAGTCTGGCCCTGGACGATGCCCGACAGGTTCTCGACATTGCCCGCCGCCGTAATCGACAGGGTGCCGCCGGCCTGGATGGTGCCGAGCACATTCACCAGCGTGCCGGACGAGTTGAGCGTTAGCGCCTGGCTCGCGAGGATCTTGCCCGCATTGGCGAAATCGCCCGCGCTAACCGTCACGGTCTGGCCCGACAGCGTGCCGCGGGCTCCGTTTACGTCCGTGCTGCCGTAGTTCTCGAACGAGCCGACAGTCACGGTAAGCGCCCCGCCCGCCTGAATGGTGCCCGAGGCCTGGTTGGCCAGCACCGCCGTGAGCCCGAGCGCCACGTCGCCGGTGGCCTGGATGGTGCCCGCATTGGACAGGTTCGCCGCGTAGAGGTTCAAGGCGCCGTTGCCGGTGAACTTGCCCTGATCGTCGAGGCCTGCGCCTAAGACCGCGCCAGCGCTGAGCGTAATGCCCTGCGCGTTTACGCTGACATTGCCGAGCGCGCCGGCCGAGGCCTGGCTCAGGATGGCGATGTTGCCGCCCGCCCAAAGGCTGAGCGAGGCCTGCGACCAGACCTTATCCGTAATCTGAATATCCGAGGACTGCGACTTGAGGCTGATGGCCCCTTGCGAACGCGCCTTGACAACCTGAAGCTTGCCGTCCGCAGTCAGCATCATGCCGCCGCCGCCCGCCGAAAGGCCCTGGGCCACGACGCCAACGCCCTTTTCGGTGCTGGTGACGCCGATCCGCCCCGCCTTGACGGCGCCCGCCCCGCTCATCTGCACACCAACGGCCGGCGCGGTGGTGCCGTCGCCCGCAATCGCCCCCACCGAGCGCGAGGCGTAGTCGAAGCTGTTGAAGCCCGCGAACAGGCCCACCTCGGCTTGAAGGTTCTTGTCGTCGATGGCCCCGCCCATGAAAATCGAGCGCGAGACCACGTCGAAGGTCTGAAGCCCGGCGATATCCGCGCCCGCCCCCTCGAAGCGGATCTGGCCGCTGCCGGAAACGTTGAAGCCCTTCAGCGTACCGTCGGCGTTGAAGTCCGGCATGCCGGTGGTGAAGGTTGCGCGCGGGGTATTGATGAAGCCGCAGCCGTTGCAGGTCACACCCGCCGGGTTGGCCAGGATGAAGTCGGCCTTGGCGCCAAAGATTTCGATATAGCCCAGAAGCTGGGAAATGTTGCCGCCGGTGACCTCGTTCAGGATCAGCTTGGCCGGGCCCGAGGTGAGGTTCGGGTTGGCGCCGAGCTGACCCAGAAGCTGCGACTGGCCGGCCTGGGTGGCGTTGTTCATCACCAGGCCGGGCTTGCCCACGTTGAAGTCGGTGTAGATGTTGTGCGACACCCCGCCCGCGTTGGGCTTCACGATGTTGACCGACGGAGCCTTGCCGGAGCCGTTATTGTTGATGGTTGGCTGGTTGGCCTGGTTCGCCTTCGGGTCGGCTTGTAGCTTTTGCGCCTGGGCCTCAGGGGCCGGCAGCAGGCTTGCAAACGCCACCGCCGCCGCCAAAAGCTTCGAAGCCAACGCCGTGGAAATGCCGCGCGTCCTAGCCATCGGGTCACCAAGTCCTTGTTTTAATTCGTCCGGGCGCTTCTGGGCGAAACGCTGTGTGCTGCCACTCGTGCATGGGGCCTAAGCCCTGTGCGTCATGAATTGTCAGGTTGTCACGCTGGCTCGCGGGCGAGGGGGCTGTTCTGCCAAAGCGAGCTTGGGAGACAGGGCCGGCTGTCCGCGGGATGCCCGCCCCAAAGGGGGCCTGCATTCAGCCATGAGCTGGCTGCGGCTTTGCCGCTGGCCCAAGTCGTTCAATGGCATATGCGTATCCCTAGTTGTGTTGCCCGTAAGGCTCGCGCGCCGCCGGCTTGGAGTGGATTGCCCCAGTCCCAAGATCTGACCGATGGGCCAGAGGAAAGTCTTTCCTGCCATTCTTAGTCCGCAACAAGCTATGTTTCTTAAATTAACCGCTAAAAGATCGAATTGGCAATCGTGTATGTAAAATTGCGATTGATTGCACGCACAACCTCATTAGCTTGTGCTGCAAACTTATTACGCCGGAACAATGGGATAAGGCCTGTGCTTTCACAGCGGACCTGCGTTGTAGAGGCCGAGGATGTTCACCACGTAGGCCTCGGCTAAGCCGCCCTCTCCACGGGCAGATGCTGCCTTCAGGGGAACCCAATGCCAGGAAATCGACCGCGTGTTCCGCTCCGTCGGCGTCGTGGCTGAGCAAGAGGTCCTCTCATGATCCGCACCAACTACGGCCGTGCCCTTGATGCAGCCACGACCCTGGCACCTTCCGGGAGCTTATCCGGGATCAGAACCTTGCAGCAGCATCTCCCCAACGGGTCCGTGCGGGGTACGGAGCTAGGGTAAGGGGGTCTTCCGCTCGTGGCAGGGAATCCTGCCGTGGCATGCGGGTCATATTTTCTCCGCCACGCTCTCGTAAATGCTGCCAGCGCCGGCTAGCTTTCTTCCGGTGCAAGGACCGGAATTCTTGCGCGAATGGCCGGTAAGGGGGGACAAAATGAAAATTCCGGGACCGATTTTCGCGGCTGCTTGCATTCTCGCTGTCATAACGGCGCCCGCGCTAGCAGATCTTCTCGGCAAATTTCCAGATTGCGCCGGCGTAAGCGTTTCGACCGGCCGCAGCATTGAAGCTTGCACCAAGGCCCTGGAGCTTGGCTCGCTGAGCCCTCGCGAAATGGCCACGGCATTTTTCCTCCGCGGCAGAGCGTACATTTCCAAAGGCGACCCCGACCGCGCCATCGCCGACTACAGTGAAGCGATCCGGCTCAATCCCGCCGATGCCGGCAGCTATGACGCCAGAGCCGAAACCTATATGAAGAACCAAGATTACAGGCCTGCCATCGAGGACTACAGCAAGCTCATTTCCATCAATCCCTTAAGCTTCAACGCCTACCGCCAGCGCGCCAAAGCCTGGGAGGCTCTGGGCGAAACGGTCAAAGCGGAAGCGGACAACCGCAAGGCCGAGGAAGCCCGCACCGCCATCGAAGAGCGGGGGAAAGAACGGTCGGTTATTTCGAACTGTTCCTATAGGGATGCCAAATTGGGACCCGACTGGCGCATCGATGTCTGCACGAAAGCCCTGGCGCTCCCCTATGACAGCCCACAGCAGAAGGCGGGCTCCTATCAAATGCGCGGGCTCGCCTATCTGGAGAAGAACGACCCGGACCTCGCCATCGCAGATTTCGGAGAGGCCATCCTGATCGCTCCAGATTTTGCCGGCTTTTTTGGCAATCGCGGCGATGCCTACCTGCTCAAAAAGGATTGGGGCCACGCCGTCGCCGATTACAGCCAGGCGATTGCGCTCATGCCGGACGGCAGTCCCAGATTTTACAGCGGCCGGGCAAAGGCCTATGAGGCGCAGGGCGATGCGGGCCGCGCGAAAGCGGATCTAGCCAAGGCGGACGAGCTTGGCAACAAGGGGCTTGCCTTAACGGAACTTATGAAATGCTATCGCGGGTCCGAAGGCGATGCATTAGTTGCCGCCTGCACCAAGGTGTTGGCTATGCCGCAGCTGAACGCCAAGCAGAGGGTTGGCGCCATTCTTAATCGCGGGGCGGCCTATGCGAACAAACAGGACATGGACCGCGCCATGGCGGACTATGCCGAAGCGCTCCGCCTCGATCCCAATTCCGCCCCCGCCTACTTTTTCCGCGCCACCGCCTATATGATGAAACGGGACACCGCCCACGCTATTGCCGACATCGGCGAAGCAATCCGCCGTTCGCCGAAAACCGCCGATTTGTATTTTTATCGCGGCAACGCCTACTCCGCGCAAAAAGACTACAGCTATGCCATCGCCGATTACAGCCAGGCAATCACTCTCAATCCGGACGGCAACGCCAGCTATTACAGAAGCCGCGCCACTGCTTATGCGGCCCTGGGCGATAAGGAACGCGCCGCCGCGGACGAGCAATCGATGAAACAGGCAAGGCATGGGCCGCCGGTGGGCGGCGGACTGCCGGAGTTGCTCCGGCAGGATCCTCTTGGGCGGTAGAAGCGAAGCGTCTCAACGCACGCCCGCGGCCTTCGATCCGTTCGCCCAACGTGGGTCTGAGGAGCAACAAGTTTGGGGCAGAGTGGTCATTGGAAAAATCGGCGCGAGTCAGCGCTGGGCAAATCAATGCATGTCCGCCATGCAGGCCAGACAGAAAATGCGGAATATTACCGGAATGGAACTAACCCGAATTTGACTCACTCTCTCCGCTGCCCGGATAACCCCGCAATTAGATGTGAATGCTCCACCGGCTAAAGCCGGTGGCTTCGGGTTACGGCTCAAAGCCGGATCGGTCGGCCGTATGGCCGACTGTACCGCTGCGAGAACGCGAGATCACGAGCCATATCGGAACCGCAATCAAGAATCCCTCAAACATGATCCTTCGTAACCTTCGGCCAGATTTTTTGTTTCTCTATCCCCGGATGCTTCGCATCCTGCCGCCTAAAGGCGGGGGGTTTACTGATCCCCTATCGGGGACTCAAAAAGCCAACTTTGCCGCTTGTTTTTTCAGAGCCGATTCGTCACCTTCCAGTCTCAACCGCAGAGATCATCTCTCCGCAGGGCAACTCTTCCTCATAAGCCGGTCGTTCATGTGCGCAATCTCATTTACCAGCTACCGCAGCCAAGCATGCGCTTGCGCAGCCCGAACAAACTGAAAAGCTCCTGCTCATGCGGGTTGTTGCTATGCGCTCCCGCAATAACCGGCGCAGGCCAATGGTCCCAGCAGCGACGCCTCTACATCCGCAGGTAAGGCCACACGTCGATGGATTTCCGGCCACAACTCTACCGGCGGCGGCGCAATCAACTCACGGGACAGTGTGACGACGTGGAGATCGTCGTTGAGATGCTCTCGCCTGCCAGAATGCTGGGCGTGGCAAAGGACACGCGACTTTCATTCACGCCAGCCGCAAATGCGGCCAGTGTAATCGCCGCGAACATCGGCAAGAAAGATATCGGCACCCAGGTTCTTCGTCTGCGCCGTGCCTTTCAGGTGCCGCCCCACCATTGCGAGCCGACCCAGGTCCAGGCCGTCCTCGATGGTAACGAGCACATCGGCGTCTTTTGGCAAGGGCCTCGGTGTTGCGATCAAGCCGATGAGCGCGATGCGCAGCACACCCTCAAGCGCTTGAAAGCGTAAGGGCGAGCCCCGTGACCGCAGGACCTTCGAGTGCGGAAGTGCAGCGAGTAGGTGTCGGGGCGCTCCCCAGACTATCGCTTGATGTCAGCTCCTGTATAAGCGGTGCTGATCCTCAAATAAATTCATATGCTCACTGCGGATTTTGTACTCAGCTACGGCTGCTATGTCACCGCCATCTGTGGCGACTCCCGCTAATTGATCTGGAAGCGGACCCTGATCCAACAAAATATTTAAGACTTTTGGTGGGCTCCCGGCCTGCGCCACATAAAACTCAGATTGCGAGATATCATATACTTACCCTATTCGTAACTGCGGCAGTTCCTTCTGCTACCCGGAGGAGAAGTGGACGTATTAAGAGCGAGATAATAATAGGCGCTCCTGAGCTGAGCGGCCATGCGTCCTCCGCGCGGTGCGCGGCGTCTTACCACGACCAGCCCTGTGGCCTCTGACGATTGTATTGGCCGCCGCGCTGCCGCCTATTGTCCTGAAAAAAGTCGAAGCCGCTGTCGCCCCACCAGTTGCCGTTCTCGACTGTGGCCGCAGGCCGGCGCGTCACGAGGCCGCCCTGGGGCTGGTTGTTCAGCACTACGATGAACTCGGTTCGATAGTTGGTCTCGCGGTTCAGCGGCTCGTCCGAGATGATTATCGAGGATCGCGGCAAAGCAGTCGGCGCGATGCGATCAAGCACATCCTGCGGGATGGTTATGCGGTCGAGCGCGGCCTTGGCACCGTCCCCATTGTCGATCGTCACCACGGTCCATCGCAAGCCCGCATCATTGCGCCCCATCGCCGTGAAAACATGCGTGCCGATCGGCTTGCCGGGATCGCGGATCGTGACCGGAACTTCAATGGTCGAATCGAACACCTCGCCTCCGTCCGCCCAGGGCTTGTGCGTGTTTCGCCTCACGCATAGCTTCTGAGTCGCGCGGCTGATGAAAACAGAGACCGGTTCGAGCGCGAGCTTCGCCTCGATCGCCGCCTTTGCCACGTCAGCCTTCCTGTTAGCGGCCGCCTTGGCAGCGGCCATTACCCCGGCAGCGGCGTCAAGCTTCGATTTCGCGTTGGCGCTTGCAGTGTCGAGCTGGGTCCCCACTTCCTCAGCCTTGGTAGCAGCCTTGAGCCTTAGATCCTCAGCATGCGCCTTAGCCTGGTCCGTCTTTGCGGCAGCAAGCGACTTTTCGGCGTAGGCGAGTTCGGCGCCGACACGGGTCTTGAGAGTTTCTAGTTTACGCAGCGACTCCCAGAGTGATGCTGTCTCGCGCGCCGATGCCGCGGCGGCTTTCTTCGTCTCATCGGCCGTCATGGCGGCCGCTAGCAGCCTGTCGGACTTAGCTTGGCGCGAAGCAGCGGTTAGAATCGGCGCATTGATTCGCCGCAGTTCCGGAAGGCAGCTCATGAGC
>PMBZ01000110.1 GCA_003153975.1 Hyphomicrobiales bacterium | reverse complement strand
AGGTGAGCATTATGAAGCGGGCTCGGGCAAGCCCATAATAAGAATCTTGCGTTGCAATTGCTCATCTCCCAACTTCTGCCCAGTCGAGCATTGCCAATTAACCTTGCAGTGAGCTTGCAGCACCAGAAGAAGCCTTAACGGAGTAGCCCGCGCCCACCGATTCTGGCCGCGATCCCCAACGCCTCGAAGCCGGCGGCCACCGCCTTCTTCATCACGGTTGGCAGGGCGGTGTGCGGCAGCTCGTCAAGGCGGACCCATTGGCCGCCAAAACCTCGGGCCTCGCTGCGCGCCCCGGCATAACCAGCGGCGAACACCCGCATCTTTAAATAAAAATGCGTGAAGGTGTGCCGCACGGTCCCCGCTGGCATCCAGCAGGCGGAAACGGCGGAGCCCTGCTCCGCCTCCGTGCGTGGCGTCCATTCGGTGCAGGGCACCTCCATCATGCCGCCCAGCAAGCCTTTCTCAGGCCGTCGGCGCAACAGAACATGCCTATCCCGGCAGCTCCCTTTCACAATGACGAAGGCGTCCCCGTGGCGCACCGGCCGCGCAGGCTTGGGCGCCTTCACCGGATACCGCTCGGGCTGGCCCGCGCGGGTGGCGGAGCAGAAGCCCTGGACAGGGCAGCCGCCGCAAGATGGCGAACGCGGCGTGCAGACGGTCGCGCCCAGATCCATCATCGCCTGTGCATAATCGCCCGGCCGCTTCTCCGGCACCAAGGCTTGCGCCAGCAAGCGGATGCGGGGCTTGCCCCCCGGTAGCGGCTCGCTTAGCGCATGGAGCCGCGCGATCACGCGCTCCACATTGCCGTCCACGGCGGCTGCAGGCAAATCGAAGGCGATGGCCGCGATTGCCGCCGCCGTGTATGCGCCGATGCCCGGCAGTTCGCGCAGCGCCGCCTCGGTTCTGGGAAAGCCGCCGTTCGCGAGAATGTTCGCGCAGGCATGCAGGTTTCTGGCCCTCGAATAATAGCCGAGCCCCGCCCACGCCGCCATGACATCGGCTCGCGGCGCATCGGCCAGCGCCTCCACATTGGGCCAGCGCGCGAGAAACGCCTCGAAATAGGGGATGACGGCCTTCACCACCGTTTGCTGCAGCATGACCTCGGACAGCCAGACGCGGTAGGGATCGGGCCGCACCCCAGGGCTGGCGCGCCAGGGCAGATCGCGGCGCGCGGCGTCATACCAGTCCAGAAGCGTCTTCTGGAATGCGGGGTGTGCAAAAGTTACGGGCGGCTTGTGCTTATTCGGCATCACATTAACGGTTTATTTAGCATCGGCGGTGCAGCCTCTTTGAGAGGAGGCGGCGAATCGGCGATGCCGCATAGCTATGGCGATTTCCCTATATCAAGGCAATAACACGGTTCCGGCGCAGCGTGCGCCCGTTGGCGCGGTCGCGGTCGGGCGTTTCATCGCGCCAATCGCGGGCAAAACGCTCTCCCGCGGCGGCGCGGTGATGGCGGGGCTGCTTGAGCAATGGCCCGCGATAACGGGGCCGTCGCTTGCGGCCTATACCGTGCCCGCGAAGCTTACGAAAGGTGCGCCGGAGCCGGATTTTCCGGATAAAAAACCGGCCAGCACGCTGCATCTGAAGGTGGACCCGGCAAGAGCGCTCGAAGTGCAATACGCCATCCCGCAGCTTGTCGAGCGCATCAACCAGACGCTTGGCTACAAGGCCGTGGCCGGCATCCGCCTCGTTCAGGCGCCCGTTTTCGCCGGCCGGCGGCCGTCATCGCCCAAGCCGCTGGCCGCAATGCCCGCGCCAGCTCCGGCTCCAGCCGCGGCCCCGGCACAAGTCCCGGCGCAGCAAGCCGCGCAGCCCTCAGGCAAGCTTGGCAACGCGCTCGCCCGCATGGCCGCAGGCGTCAAGGCCCGGCAGGCAAATTGCCAATAGCGGCCGGCATCCGCATAGATTGACTTGAATTTCGCCTCGCGGCGCTCCAAAAGATGCGCAAGCTGACCTAATTTGGAGTGACCTGTGCTCAGGAACCGGATTCACGCTGTTCTGGCATCGGCGGCAGTGCTCGCCGCCAGCCTCGCCCTCACCTTCTCCCTAGCCGCTCGCGCCGGGGAGGCAACGCCTGCCGCGCCGGCGGAAACAGCCAAGCCCGCCACGGAAAGCCCGCTGCCGGACATGGCGGTGGGCAAAGAGGATGCGCCGGTCACGATCGTCGAATATTCGTCGCTGACCTGCCCGCACTGCGCGCACTTCCACAAGGACGTTTTCCCCGAGCTTAAGTCGCAATATATCGACACCGGCAAGGTGCGCTACGTTTACCGCGAGTTCCCGCTGAACGAGCCGGCGCTCGCGGGCGCGGTCGTCGCGCGCTGCCTCGATTCCAGCCGCTACTTCGCCTTCACGGACCTCTTGTTCGCCAAGCAGGCCGACTGGGCCTTCAAGGACGACGCGCTGACCCCGCTCAAGGCCTACGCGAAGCAGGCGGGCATGTCCGAGAAGGACTTCAACGAGTGCGTCGACAACGAAGCCCTGCAAAAGAAGGTTCTCGCCATCCGCGACGAAGGCTCAAAAAAAGGTGTCAACGCCACGCCAAGCTTCTTTGTTAATGGTATGATCCTCAAGGGCGCCCCGACCATGCAAGCCTTGGTGGAGGCAATGAAGCCCTATTTGAGCGATAAGCCGGAGGCGGATAGGCCCCTTCCTGGCGGCAAGTAAGGAACCGCGTAATGAAAATACTGGGGGAAGGAACGGCTTTTTCGCTGGCACGGATGGCGTTTGCCTCCTTTGCCCTGTTAACGCTGGCGGGATGCGCGGGCGGCCTGCCGGATATTCATTCGATCTCGGCACTCTCCATAGGGGAGTCCGGCAGCGACAAGCCCAAGGGCGATGGCCCGGTGAGCCTGGCCGACCTGATCCAGCCGGGCTCGCTCGACGACATCGCCATCGGCAAGGCGAACGCGCCCGTCACCATCGTGCAGTACGTTTCGCTCAACTGCGAGACCTGCGGCAAGTTCCAGAGCCACACGCTTCCCAAGCTCAAGAAAGCCTATATCGACAAGGGCAAGGCCCGGCTCGTCTTCCGCGAGTTCCCCGAGGATAACGCCTCCACCACCGCCGCACTTGCCGTGCGCTGCGTGGGCGAGAAAGAATACCTCAAGGCGATGGAGAACGTGCTCACGCACCAGAAGGAATGGGCCGGCCCCGAGGCGAAGGCGGATGCGCTTTACAAGCTTGTGAAGCACGGCGGGCTGAAGCGCGACAAGTTCGATGCCTGCCTCGCGGACAAGACCGTCGGCGACGGGCTTAAGTCGGAGAAAGAGCGCGCCGCCGGGTTCGGGGTAACGGTAAGCCCGACCTTCTTCGTGAACGGCAAGAAGCTCGCGGGCGCGGTCTCCTATGAGGAGATGCAGGGCGTGGTCGAAGCGGCGTTTACCGCGACGCAATCTCCGGCCGCCGCCGCCGCCAAGCCGAAGGCTTAGCGCAGAGCGGCGATTGAGGGGAAGCGCCGTGGACATAGCGCATTACCCCTCACCCCAGCCCTCTCCCACAGGGAGAGGGAGTCCGGGCGTGCCCGTCGAGAAGCCGTCCCCTTGGGAGAGGGGTAATGCTCTCCGTGTAGATCGCCAGTGGCAGTAACCGATGCGATAGTTTTTCGCCGGCGTTCCAGGCAGCATCCGCCCTCGAAAACTTGAATCAAACATTACTTGTCCTGTGTAAGATTGGAACGGCGGGCTCGGCAGTCCTTTGCGACTCACATAGCCTGCCGCGGGCACATCTTACAGGGCGAGGCGTACCTTGCAGATCACGCGGCTGAGGCTTCTCGGTTTCAAATCCTTCGTCGAGCCGACCGAGCTTATCATCGGGCCGGGGCTCACGGGCGTCGTGGGGCCGAACGGCTGCGGCAAGTCGAACCTGCTTGAGGCGCTTCGCTGGGTGATGGGCGAAACCTCCTACAAGAGCATGCGTGGCTCCGCGATGGACGACGTGATCTTCGCCGGAACCGACAAGCGCCCGGCTCGCAACATGGCCG
The DNA here is from genome assembly GCA_003153975.1 of Hyphomicrobiales bacterium. Taxonomy (GTDB): domain Bacteria; phylum Pseudomonadota; class Alphaproteobacteria; order Rhizobiales; family Rhodomicrobiaceae; genus Rhodomicrobium. The sequence goes on along the minus strand of PMBZ01000110.1, from coordinate 10,311 downwards.
AGGTGATGGTCAGCATCGACAATTCGAAGCGCATGGCCCCCGCCGCCTTCAACGACGCCGACGTTCTGGAAATCTCCCGCCGCATCCAGCGCGAGGCGGGCTCGATCTACAAGGTCAACGCCAAGGAGGCGCGCGCCAAGGATGTGCAAATCCTGTTCGCCGACGCCGCCACCGGCGCACGCAGCCAAGCGCTGGTGCAGCAAGGCCAGATCGGCCAGCTCATCAACGCCAAGCCGCAGGAGCGCCGCCGCATCCTGGAGGACGCCGCCGGCATCGCGGGCCTTTATAGCCGCCGCCACGAGGCGGAAATGCGCCTCAAGGCCGCCGAGGCCAACCTGGAGCGCCTCAAGGATGTGATTGGCCAGATCGGCACCCAGCTCGCGAATTTGCGGCGGCAGGCGCGCCAGGCACAGAAATACAAGGAGCTGACCGCCGAGTTGCGCAAGCTCGAAGCCACCCAGCACTACCAGCAATATTCCACCGCCAACGCCGCCGTGCAGTCGGAGGAAGTGCAGCTTGTCGAATCCCTGCGCACCGTGGGCCAGCTCACGCAAGCCGAAGCCGCGGCTTTGCGCATACAGACCGAGAACGCCGATGCACTACAGCCGCTCCGCGAGGAAGAGGCGACGCGCGCGGCTGTGCTGCACCGCATCCAGGTGGAGCGCGAGACGCTCGACCGCGAGGAAAAGCGGGCGTTGGAGCGCGAGGCCGAGCTGAAGGCGCGGCTTGAGCAGATCCAGCGCGACGCCGAGCGCGAGGACGGGGCCATCGCCGAGGCGCGCGAGGTGCTGGCGCGCTTCGACCGCGAGGAGGAGGCGATCAGGGAGCAGGGCGACGGTTCCGAGGCCCGCGCCGAGGCTGCCGAGCGAGCCGAGGTGGCTCTTGAGATGCTGAACGATGCCGAGACGGCACTTTCCGCGCTCACCGCCAAGGCGGCGGAGCTGCGTGCGGAGCGCCGCCAGTTCGAAAACCAGATCGCCGAGCACAACGCGCGCGCGAGCCGCTTCGCCCAGCAGGAGGCGGACATCGCCCGCCAGCTCGCGGAGCTTTGCGCCAAGAACGCGGCTTCTTCGCCCGTGGAAACGTTGCGCGAGGAGGTGGCCGGACTCGAAGCCCAGCTTGAGAGCATCGAGGAAGGCATCGTCCAGGCCGAGGAGGCCGTGGCGGAGTCGCGCGCCAAGGAGAAGGACACGCGCGATGCGGCCCAGGCGGCACGGCTCAAGGCCAAGAGCCTCGAAACCGAGGTTGCGACCCTCATCAAGCTGCTGAAGCCGGCGGAGGCGGGCCGCTACAAGCCCATCGTGGACCAAATCTCGGTGACGCCGGGCTACGAGACCGCGCTCGGCGCGGCGCTTGGCGACGATCTCGATGTCACCGCCGATCAGGCGGCCCCCACCCGCTGGGCGCTGGTCAGCGACACCGCGGGCGACCCTGCCATGCCCCAGGGCGCCGAGCCGCTTACCGCTTTCGTTCGCGGCCCGCTTGAGCTTTCGCGGCGGCTCGCGCAAATCGGTGTCGCCGGCTCCAAGGCCGATGGCGACGCGATGAAGGACCGGCTTAGTCCCGGCCAGCGCCTCGTCACCAAGGAAGGCGACCTCTGGCGCTGGGACGGGCTCATGGCCGCCGCCGATGCGCCGAGCGCCGCCGCGCGCCGGCTGGCCGAGCGCAACCGCCTGACCGGGCTCGAAGCGCAGCTCGACGACTTCAAGGCCGAAGCTGATGCCGCCGCCGCCGGGCAGCAGGCCGCGCAGGCAGCCGCGACCGAGGCGCAAACCACCGAGAAGCGGCTGCGCGATGCTGCCCGCTCGGCACAATCGGGGCTGGCCCAGAAGCGTGCTTCGTTCAGCCAGGCCGAGCGCGCGGCAATCGAGCAGGCCAACAAATTGCAGAGCTTGGAGGAGGCCAAGGAGCGCGCGGCATACGGACGGGAAGAAGCCGAGGCCGCTCGCGAAGCCGCCCAGGAAGCACTCGAAACCGCCAAGCCCGTGGACCAGGCCGAGGCCGAGCTGGAGAAGCTCAAGAGGGAAGCCTCCGCCAAGCGCAATCATTATACCGAAGCGAAGGCGGCCTTCGACGGCATCGAGCGCGACATCCGCGGCAGGCAGGCGCGGATCAAGTCAATCGGCGAGGAGCGGCTGCGGTGGCTGCAACGCACCAAGAGCGCCAACGCCCAGATGGCGAGCCTGGAAGAGCGGCTTTCCGGCATCAAGGAAGAGCTTGCCTCCATCTCCGATCTGCCGGCCAAGATCGCGGAGCGCCGCAACAAGATTCTGAACGAGGTCAGCCAGGCCGAGGCCGCGCGCCAGGCCGCCGCCGACAAGCTCGCCGAAGCCACCAACGCGCTGCGCGAGGCCGACCGGGCGTTGCGTGAGGCGCAGTCCGGCCTGTCAACCGCGCGCGAGACGCGGGCGCGCGTGGAAGCCCGGCTCGAAGCCGCTCGCGAGCGCCGCGCCGAGTATGCGCATCTCATCCGCGAGAATTTCGAGTGCCAGCCCGAGGATGTGCTGAAATCCTCCGGCATCGAGGACGCTTCCAACCTGCCACCCGGCCACGAGGTCGAGCAGCAGATCGTGAAGCTCAAGGCCGAGCGCGAGCGGATGGGCGGCGTGAACCTGCGCGCCGAGGAGGAACTGGCCCAGATCGGCGGCGAGTTCGAGAACATGGAGAAGGAGCGCGAGGATCTGACCGAGGCCATCGCCAAGCTGCGCACCGGCATCCTCAACCTCAACAAGGAGGGCCGCAAGCGTCTACTCGAAGCCTTCGACATCGTGCGCTCGCATTTCGAGCGGCTGTTCAAGGTGCTGTTCGCCGGCGGCGAGGCGGAGTTGCAGCTTATCGAGAGCGACGACCCGCTGGAGAGCGGCCTCGAAATCCTCTGCCGCCCGCCCGGCAAGAAGCCGCAGGTGCTGACGCTGCTCTCGGGCGGCGAGAAGGCGTTGACCGCACTGGCGCTGATCTTCGCTGTGTTTTTGACGAACCCCTCGCCCATCTGCGTGCTCGACGAGGTGGATGCGCCGCTCGACGACGCCAATGTGAGCCGCTTCTGCGAGATGATGGAGGAGATGGCGCGCACGACCGACACGCGCTTCCTCGTCATCACCCACCATCCGATGACCATGAGCCGCATGAACCGGCTGTTCGGCGTGACCATGCAGGAGAAGGGCGTGAGCCAGCTCGTGAGCGTGGACTTGCAGGCGGCGGAGCGGTTCCAGAAGGCGGGCTGAGCTGGTTCTTTCGGTCTGGCGGCACCTTTAGGAACGTAGACACTCTCCGCTTCGGGTCGGGAAGAGACATGCGCGTTTGCTTCCCAGCCCGCCATACCCACGGCAGCTTTCGGATCTCCAAGGGGAAAATCGAGAACGGTCAGCAACACGGGTCGAATTGACGCATCTCGGCGGAGGGTGGTCTCTTAGTCTTACTGCGTCACAAAGCGGCAGCCACAAACGCGGTGTTCAGCTTTGTATCAAGCGTTAACAAGGGCAGCCGCTTTCTGAGCGCCAATTCCAAGTATGCGGCATCGTAAACCGTCAAGGCGTGGGCGCGGGCAAGCGATAAAATGAGGGCGTCATCGTGCTGAAAATCGATGGAGATATCGAGCGCTTGCACATATGAGAGCGCGAGGCTCGTCCCCTCAGGCGACAGCCGGGACCGGCGCTCGCAAACGACAAAAATATTGCGCAACTCATACCAAAAGATTGCGGGTACGAAGAGCGCTTCCCCTTTGACGCCGTCAATTGTAGGGGTGCCCGGTTTGGCCGCCTCGTCCGGCAACAGCCAATGCGCCACCAAAGATGCGTCTACCACGAGCGCCATTACGCACGGTGCTCCTCGTGTTTAAAAGCCAAAATTTCTTCAACGGACACAGATGGTTGGCCCGCGCGGAACTCTTTGATCGCAGCGATGGCGTTCTCGCGCCGCCGCTGCTCGGAGATGGCTTGGGGGACGAGCGTGGCAATGGCCTTGCCGTGGCGTGTGATGACAATTGTCTCGCCGCGCTCCACTTGATCGAGTAGCTGCGCAAAATGCGCTTTGGCTTCTGTTGCTTGAACTTCTATCATCGAACCACTCATTATGACCGGTTAGGATAGTGTATACGAATTTGGTCCGCGATCAAGCACGCCTGCTTGAAGATCTGAAAGCAGCCGTCCTCTCGTTGCTGGCTTTTGCGGTGTGCCAAGTCCGCAGACGGCCTAACATCGAGGGGAGAGCCCCCGGCTCTGCCCATATGCGCTAAAATAAGCGGGTCATGCACAGGTATTTGCGCCGCCGCCGGGGGATATTTACACTCAACCCGGCGGGCTGCCAGCCGCAAGGCTGGCGGGCAACCGCGGGACGCCACACTGCCGCGTGCGTTCAATTGCCTCTGATTATTCCAAAGATTGGCTTCTTTTTTAGCAAAATTTTGTTACATTACTCTTTGTCTGGGGGTTCATTTCTGGAAGGTCTCTCACAATGAGTTACCATTCGAAACTGGCGATGCTCTTCGCCCTTGCACTTTCGGCCGCTCCCTTTGCGGCCAGCGCTCACCCTGCCATTCTCGATAGCGGCCTGAGCAGCCAGGCGGCCACGCCGGCCGTTAAAGTTGGCTGCTACTATGGAGAGTGCGAGGAGGAGATTTATATCCGGCGGCGGCGCTGCTGGCACGATTGCGATTATGGCGGGGGCGATTGGCGGTGGCGCCGTTGCGGCCCGTATGGCGGCTGCGATCACAGCCGGTATTACAGCCATTATCGCTGGGGTTCCTACCAGCGCTATTGGCGGCCGCGGTGGTGCTGCGGCGGCTCCGGCTGGGAAGACTGATACAAACTGACAGAGAACCGGGCGCATAAATCACCAATTCGCCACGCTTCCTCCGCACCGATGCCCGGGTATGGAGGCAAGCTCTCTCTCTAAGCAGGAACTGGCGCTGGATTGTCTTACTCCCCCCCCCAAGCCCAAGGCATCCAGCGCCAGCGGCACCCCAAAAAACCTCTCAAGGCACTGGAAAACTCCAACGCTCGGCTTGACTTCGCTGTCAGGTGCGCTACGTTCTGGCTTCGTTCTTATTCAGTGCGTGAGTTTAAAAAAATGAGTAAGGTGCAGGTTTCCCGCCTATTGAGCGGCTTTTTTGCGGTAATTCTTTTTGCGGCGGTGCTGGCCCTTTTAGCGGGTATCCCGCATGGGGCAATGGCTCAGGGCGACAAGGGCGGGGTGCCCGGCGATTTCGATTACTATGTGCTCGCCCTTAGCTGGTCGCCGACCTTTTGCGCTGGGCAGGACCGGGGCGATGGCGGCGGCCGCGGCGGCCACGACAGCGCCTACGGAGAGGACCGCGGGTTTGGCGGCGGCGATGGTTACGGCGGCGGATATGGTGGCCGGGGATACGATGACCGCCGGGGATATGGAAGGCGCGGCCCCGACGAGCAGTGCAGCGGAGTACGGCCCTATGCGTTCGTGCTGCATGGGCTCTGGCCGCAATACGATCGCAGCGGCTGGCCCGAATTTTGCCAGACCGGCAGCCGCCCCTGGGTTCCAGGAGAGACCATCGACCGGATGATGGATATCATGCCCAGCCGTCATCTCGTCATTCAGGAATACAAGAAGCATGGCGTCTGCTCCGGGCTGGACCCGCAAGGCTATTTCGACGCTGCCCGGCGGGCATACGGTAACATCCATATACCGGGGCAATTCCAGAGCCCGGCGGAGCCGCTGAAGCTGGCGCCCGAAGATGCGCAGAAGGCTTTTCTCGAAGCCAATCCGCAGCTTAGCCCAGAGTCGATGCAGATCGTCTGCTCGCGGGATTTGCTGAGGGAGGTCCGGATCTGCCTCACCAAGGATCTCGCGCCGCGGCCCTGCTCGCGCAATGAACAAAACCGGCGCTCTTGCTCTTATGGCACTGTGACGGTGCCGCCGGTGCGCGGAGGCGGGCGTTGATTGCGGCGAGCCGCCTTGCCCGGCAGCCCGGGTTGCAAAAAGGGCTGCGTATCTTGGATATGCGTCCCCTTTTTTGCGCCTCGCGGCCGGCCAAAAATCCGGCGCCATCCGGCTCACTTATTCCCGAGCGAAGCCTTAGTTGGCTGGAATGCCGTGGCAGAACGTGCTAGGAATCACCGATTGTTGGCATGGGCGGAATGCCCGCGCTTCCAGGAAAGGGCGGGCGCGCCGGGGCGCCGGTCTTTTGCGGGCTGGCTGCAGATCGCGGCCCCGTTCCGGCGCCTTAGGGCTCGACGCGAAATAAGCGCGCCGGGTGGCGCGGGATTCTTGTTTGTCCACCAGGCGCGGAAAGGGGCGCATACCGAGGTATGTAACCCTTTCCGCAACGCCGTGGACGGACAAAAAGACAAGCAAGATGGCGCGCTTATTTCGCGTCGAGCCCCAAGGCTCAGCCAACGGATCGAAGGTTCTCACTAATTTGCAACTTTATCGCAGCCGAATCGGTAACCACTTTTGCCTTAAGAAGGAGCGTGACCGGCGAACGCAGCGTGCGCCGGCGCAAGCGCGCATCCAGGACTGGACGCCGGGCGGCCGCGGCCCCAGCTTGAGGTTGACGCGCGCGCCGGCACACCGGAGTATAGCGCCGCAACCAGCGCGCCGGTCCGCGGGGGGATACTTTGCGAGTCCGGGGAGCATGGCATGACAGCGCAGGACCGAAGGGGCATTTTCCGTTTCTTGCGAGCGCTGCGGACGCCTGTGCAAGGGATGCAAAGTGCGGGGACCGGCCAGGCGGGGGCTCACCGGCAGGATGGAAAGAAGGTCATGAACTCAAAGAAAGCTCAGGCGCAATCCAGCGAGGAACTTGCCGTCAAGCTGAGGGAGGCCGTTCTTAGCCGGCTCACCTACACCATTGGCAAGGACCCGAGCACGGCCAATGTGCGGGACTGGTTTCTTGCCACGGCGTTCGCCGTCCGCGACTGTATCGTGGACCGCTGGATAGCGGTGCCGGAAAACGGCGCGAACCAGCGGCATGTCTATTACATGTCCCTTGAGTTCCTCATCGGCCGCCTTTTGATGGATTCCCTCAATAATTTGGGCATTACAGGAGAGATGCGGGCAGCTCTTGAGGGCCTGGATGTCGACCTCGACGCCTTGCGCGACCTTGAGTCCGACGCAGCGCTGGGCAATGGCGGCCTCGGGCGCCTGGCTGCCTGCTTCATGGAAAGCATGGCGACCTTGGGCATACCGGCCCACGGCTATGGCATCCGCTACGATTTCGGCCTGTTCCGCCAAGGCATCAGGGACGGCTGGCAGCATGAATACCCCGAGGAGTGGCTCGAATTCGGCAATCCGTGGGAGTTCCCGCGCCCCGAGATCAACTATCCGGTGGGATTTGGCGGCCAGGTTGAGGCGGTGATGCCCGGCGCCGTGGCCCAAATCTGGAGCCCCTCCGAGATCGTCGAGGCCGTCGCTTACGACACCCCCGTGGTGGGCTGGCGCGGCAAGTCGGTGAATACGCTGCGCCTCTGGCACTCGCGCCCTGCCGACCCCCTCCGCCTCGACGTGTTCAACGCGGGCGACTATGTCGGCGCCCAGGACGCTCAGGTGCGGGCAGCCGCCATTTCAAAGGTGCTCTATCCAAGCGACTCGACGCCGGCGGGCCAGGAGCTTCGCTTGCGCCAGGAATATTTCTTCGCCTCGGCCTCCCTGCAGGATCTCGTGCGCCGCCACTACAAGCAGCACGGCGACATCACGAGAATCGCGGACACGGTGGCCATCCAGCTCAACGACACGCACCCCGCGATCGCCATCGCGGAGATGATGCGGCTGCTCGTCGATGTTTACGGGCTGGGATGGGAGAATGCCTGGTCCATCACCCAGGCCACGTTCTCCTACACCAATCACACGCTCTTGCCCGAGGCTCTGGAAAGCTGGCCGGTTTCGCTCATGGAGCGGCTCTTGCCGCGGCACATGCAAATCATCTACCTCATCAATGCGCTGCATCTCGACAAGCTGCGCGCGGCCGGCCATAGCGAGCGGGTCCTTTCGAGCGTCTCGCTCATCTCCGAGTACGACGGACGGCGCGTGCGCATGGGGAACCTCGCGTTCCTGGCGTCGAACAAGGTCAATGGCGTATCCCAGCTCCACACCGATCTCATCAAGGAATCGCTGTTCCACGACTACCACAGCCTCTACCCGGACCGCATCGTCAACAAGACCAACGGCATCACGTTCAGGCGCTGGCTGTTCGAGGCCAATCCCGGCCTGACCAACCTCATTACCGAGGCGATCGGCGCGGAGTTCATGGACAATACGGCAGCACTCGCCCGCCTCGCGAGGTTCGCGGGCGATGCCGGCTTCCAGAAGCGCTACGCCCGCGTGCGCGCGGCAAACAAGGAAGCGCTGGCCAGGCTCATCAACGACCGGCTTTCGATCAAGGTGGACCCGCAAGCGCTTTTCGACGTCCACATCAAGCGCATCCACGAATACAAGCGCCAGCTTCTGAACGTCCTGCACACGATCGCGCTCTACAACGAGATGCGCGCCCACCCGACACGCGATTTCGTGCCGCATGTGAAGATTTTCGCGGGCAAGGCGGCCGCCAGCTACCACTTGGCCAAGCTCATCATCAAGCTCATCCACGATGTGGGGCGCGTGGTGAACAACGATCCGGCCGTCCGCGGCATGCTCAAGGTGATTTTCCTGCCGAACTACAATGTGAGCCTCGCCGAGGCGATCATTCCGGCCTCGGACGTCTCCGAACAGATCTCGACGGCGGGCATGGAAGCCTCGGGCACCGGCAACATGAAGTCCGCTCTCAACGGGGCGCTCACCATCGGCACGCTCGACGGGGCGAATGTCGAGATCCGCGAACACGTGGGCGACGACAACATCTTCATCTTCGGGCTAACGGCGGCCGAAGTCCACGAGCGGCGCATTACCAAGGGGATCGACGCGCGCGAGACCATCACGGGCTCGCACAAGCTGCGCGAGGTGCTCGACGAGATCGCCACCGGCGTTTTCTCTCCCGACGACCCGAGCCGCTATGCCCAGCTCGTCGACATTCTGACCTACCACGATCACTTCATGGTCACGGCGGATTTCGAGTCCTATTGCGCCACGCATAAAGCCGTCGCGGCACGCTGGCGCGACCGCAAAGCGTGGTGGCGGTCGAGCATCCTGAACACGGCGAACATGGCTTGGTTCTCGTCCGACCGTGCAATACAGCAATACGCGGAAGAGATATGGTGTCACCCGGCCGCGAAGCAGTGATATAGTATGCCTGAGTATCGCTTTCGCCTCGAAGGCTTAAGGCTGGCGCAAGCTGAATAGTATGCGTTTCTGCACCTAAAAGGGTGAAGGGGAAAGCATGACCGGGGTTAATTGGCGCGCGCAAGACGAGGATGTGGCCCGGATCGCGGGCGCAAGGCATGGCGATCCATTTTCGGTGCTTGGCCTGCATGTTATCGAAGGCGGCGCGGTTGTGCGGGCCTTCGTGCCGGGCGCCGAGCATCTTGAGGTGGTGAGGGAAGGCCAGCCAGGCCTCGCGCTTGAGCGGCGCAACTGGGATTTCTTCGAAGGCTTTCTGCCCGGCGTTACCAGCCGCTTCTCCTACCGCCTGCGCGCCACGAACCTCGGCGGCGCCTGGGAACTGGCCGATCCGTACGCCTTCAGCCCGGTGCTGGGGGCCATGGACGATTATCTCCTCGTCGAGGGCACGCATCGCCAGCTTTATGGCCGGCTGGGCGCACATCTAATCCAGCACGAAGGCGTGGATGGCGTGCTTTTCTCGGTTTGGGCGCCGCAAGCCTCGCGCGTCTCGGTGGTCGGCGACTTCAACGGCTGGGACGGGCGCCTGCATCAGATGCGCAAGCGCGTCGACAGCGGCCTGTGGGAGCTGTTCGCTCCGAACGTTGGCGAAGGCACCAACTACAAATTCGAGATCTCGGACGGGGGAGGCAGGCTCCTGCCGCTGAAGGCCGATCCGATGGGCTTCGGCAGCGAGATGCGGCCCTCGACGGCCTCCGTCGTGACCAGGACCGATAATTTCGACTGGCACGACGAGGCGCACATGGCGGCGCGGCAGGGTGCCGGCGCGCGCACCGGGCCGATGAGCATCTACGAGGTGCATCTCGGCTCCTGGCGGCGCAACGACGGCTGGGGCTTCCTTTCCTACGACCAGCTTGCCAGCCAGCTCATCCCCTATGTGGTGGAGATGGGCTTCACCCATATCGAGCTTCTGCCGGTCTCCGAGCATCCGCTCGACGCCTCCTGGGGCTACCAGCCCATCGGGCTGTTCTCGCCAACGCGGCGCTTCGGCGATGCGGCCGGCTTCAAGCGGTTCGTCGATGGCGCGCACATGGCGGGCCTTGGCGTGATCCTCGACTGGGTGCCGGC
>PMBZ01000039.1:241-13505 GCA_003153975.1 Hyphomicrobiales bacterium | reverse complement strand
TTCGCGCAAGCTGGCTTCCAGGCGATCATGATCACCGACACCGCTATTTTCCGCTATCCGCACTACCACAGGCGCACCGATACGCCGGATAAGGTCGACTACGAGCGGCTGGCGCGCATCGCCAAAGGCATCGAGCGCGTGCTCCGCGACATGGCCAAGGGATGATGGAGGCTGAGGCGCTTCGTTTCCCTTACGCCGCCGCCGATTGCCGCGGAATGGCCTCTGAACCAACTGGCGCGAAGGCGGATTGCAGCGCCTCTTCTGTGCGATGAAGGGTGCGGCTTTGTGCCGCCGTGAACGCGACAAGACCGGACGCGGCGAGGCGCTGCATGGTTTCCCACATATCGCGGCCGATGACTTCAACGGGCAGGCTTGCGGCATCGCTTCGAGCCGAAAGGTGCGCACGCTCGGTGGCAAGCACCGCGGAATCGCCATCCAGCACGATCAGGATGTGCTCCGCTCCGTTCTCCAGCGCGCGCGCTTCGATCAGCAGCAGGTTGCCGCCATGGCGCTCGCGCAAGGCTTCGGTCAGCGCTTCCTCGGCCGTGACGATGCGCGGGGGGGCTGCCGGCTTCATCATTTGCTGCATGCGGTCGATCATCGCCTTGCGGCCGGAGGGCATATCGAGCTTGTCCAGGTCGCCCTGCCCATCCAGCACGCCATCGGCCATCGCCTGCTTCTGCGCCAGAAGATGCAGGATATTGTGCTCGATGCTGTTTTCGGTGACGAGGTTGATGACCGAGACGTGCCGCGTCTGGTTCTTGCGCCAGGCGCGGGCGATGCGCTGCTCAAGCTTGGCTGGATTCCATGGCAGGTCGACATTGACCACGGCATTGGCGGCCTGCAGGTTCAGCCCCGTCGCACCGGCATCGGTGGTCAGAAACAGCCGGCAAGCTGGATCGGCCTTGAACCGCGAGATTTCGGCCCGGCGCTTCTGCTGGGGCACCGATCCTGTATGCCAGGCGCAATCGATGCCCATCTCGCCAGCGAGGCCGCGCACCATATCGAGCATCCGCTCCCATTCGGAAAAAACGATCGCTTTGCAAGTTTCGTCCTGCATGAGATCGCCGAGGATATTCTCCAGCTCCTCCAGCTTTGGGCTGACGCGGCAGGTAGGATCGAGGATCGCCGGCGTGTCGCACAGCATGCGCATGCAGGCGAGATACTGCTGCAACCGCTCGAATTCCTTGGGCGTCAGCGGCCGGCGCTGCCCCTGCGCGATCAGGATCGCGGCCCGGTACTGGTAGTCGTCGTAGCGCGCCTGCTGCTCCTGATCCATGCGCACGAAGTAGTTCTGCACCGTCCGGCCGGGCAATTCGTTTTCCACATCGGCCTTGCGGCGGCGGAGCATGACCGGCTTCAGGCGGCGATTCAGTTCCGCCATGTTCTTGAAGGCGATGGGCCGGCCGCGGTCGTCCAGCTCATAAAAATCGCGGTTGAAGCGGAACAGCGGCCCGAAAATCTCCGGGTCCAGATATTGGACGATAGAGTAGACCTCGTCGATGCGGTTCTCGACCGGCGTGCCGGTCAGCACGAAGGCGTAGGGCGCGCGCAAGCTCTTGACCCGCTGGGCCGTCTTGGTATGCCAGTTCTTGATGCGCTGCGCCTCGTCCAGCACCACGATATCGGGCTTGAACAGGCGGTTGATATCGTCCGCGTCGCCCAGTACCTGCTCGTAGTTCACAATGGTGAACAGTGTGTCCGTCTCTTTGCCGTACAGGGCGAGCCGCTGTGCCCTGGGACCGAAGATAAGGCGCGAAGTCTCGCCGGTGAAACGGGCGATCTGATCCTCCCACTCCGCCTTGACCGAGGCTGGACAGACCACCAGCACGCGCCGGATGCCCTCGCGCCGCCGCAAAAACTCGCAGGCCGCGATTGCTTGGATGGTCTTGCCGAGACCCATTTCATCGGCCAGCAAGGCGCGTTCGCCGAAAGCCAGATGCAGCATGCCCTCCACCTGATAAGGCAGGAGCTTGACCTTGAGGAGATCGAGGCTTGCCCGCCCGGCTTCGAGCCCGGCCGCGAATTGCTTGCGTGCGGCGGCGCGGGCCGCAATGCGTTGCGCACGCCCGGTCCACGGCGCAAAATGCCTGGAAAGGCGCACATGCTCTTTGACCTCCGCGGGCATGCCTGGGAATGCAGCGATCAGGCCGGCGACTTTATCGGGCGCCGCTGTCAAAGCGCCGTCGCGCGCAAGCCATGGGGCGAGATGCCGCCGGGCGGCAGCATCGGCTTCCGTTTGTTCCTTGGGCCACGCGATGCGCGGTTCCGCCTCGCCGTTCCGCGCCAGGAAAATCTCCGCGCGCGCCGGGCCGGTCTTCGCCCCTTGCCGGAACTGCTTGGCACGGCGCTTTTTCAGGGCCGCCAGAACGCCTTCGATATGCTTGCAGGTACCGAGCCGGTTGACCTGATGATCGGCGCAGCCGCAGGAATTTGCAAAACCGGCCAGATCGCGGATCTCAACCTCGTAGGCGCCGCCGGTGCAGGACGTGACGCGGAACGTACCGAACAGGGGCTCGTTCTTTTCGAGCGCCTCAATCCCGATAATCTCGATCTCCCCGCGTAGGCGGCGGCGGGCGATTTCATCCTCGTCGGAGCTGTTCCAGCCAAGCTGCTGCGGCTTTTGCAGAACCTTTTTGGCTTTGCTTTTCGCCTTTGGCTTCGCGGCCGTCTTTTTCGCTCCGGGCGTCATTGTCATGACCATCCTTCGTTGGCGCGCGTTCTATTGAACGCGTAAGCGCAACGCTAGAGAACGGAGCCGCGCCGGTCAACGGTGTCCAAGTTTCTGCTTTTCGGGTTTGGGGCAACCGCCGCGTTTTTTCCCCAGCCTGTGCTTGAAGCACGACGAGGCCAAGCTGGGCGCGCGGCTCCGCATTTGAATAAAAATGCCTCAGCCAGCATAGCCAAGGAAAAACGCTGCCAGGAGGCGCCGCTTACGGCCATTCGATTTGTAGTGGAATTGCTGAGGCTTATTACACTTTGCACGTGCATGTTCCTCTGCGCCATCTGGCTGCCGGCTCAAACGCAATCCCCGGAAGGTGAAGAACCGGGAAGCGGTTAAGAGCGCCAGATGGGTCCGCGCCGTTCCGGCCGCGGCGTAGCTCGTTTGTACCGCGGAGGAGCGCCCGATGCGCCGTCTTCTTTGGCTGCCGCTCGTAGCGGCGGCGATAAGCTTTCCAACATCGGCCCAGCAGCCGGCACCCCAGGCCGTCCCCGTGACAACCTTCGCCGCCGAATTGAGGCCGGTGTCCGAGACCAAAGGCTACGTCGGCAGGATCGAAGCGGTGGAGCGCGTCGAGATCCGAGCGCGCGTGACCGGCTATCTGGATGCGGTCTTGTACAAGGAAGGCGAAACCGTCAAACAAGGGCAGCCCCTCTACCGCATCGAGCAGGATCTCTTCAAAGCGGCGGTGGAGCAAACCCAGGGCGCCGTCGATGGAGCCAAAGCCTCCAAGAAACTCTCAAAGGTCGAGCTTGAACGCGCGATCCAGATGATGGCCTCGACCTACGGCACAGCCCAAAAGCGCGACCAAGCGCTGGCCGCCGATGAAAACGCCGCCGCGAATATATTGGTCGCGCAGGCGAACTTGGACACGGCCAAGATCAACCTCGGCTATACCGATATCACGTCGCCGATTGCCGGAAAAATCGGCCGCACGAAAATTACGAAGGGAAACGTCGTTTCTCCAGACAGCGGCGTCTTGACTACCGTCGTCAGCGAAGACCCGATGTACGTGATTTTTCCGGTCAGCCAGCGCGATTTTTTGGAGGTTCATCGGGAGGGCGGCAAGGTCGACGCCAGCCGCTTGGAAGTGACGGTGCAATTCTCCAACGGGAGCGTCTACAGCCATAAGGGGCGCATCAATTTCATCGATGTCTCAGTCGAAAAGTCGACCGACACCATTACGGTCCGCGCCACGATCCCCAATCCCGACGATGCCCTCGTCGATGGCCAGCTCGTCCGCGTGAGCATCGGCACCACCAAACCGCAGGAAAAGATCGTCATCCCCCAGTCGGCACTGCTTGCGGACCAGCAAGGGACCTATGTCTTTGCCGTCGAAGATGGAAAAGCGGTGGTCCGCAGGGTAGTGCCTGGAGGAGAGGTTGGGGTCAACATCGCCATCGACTCCGGGGTGAAAGCCGGCGAGCAGATCATTGTCGAGGGGCTTCAAAGCGTTAAGCCAGGCGCGCCGGTCCAGGCTTCGCCAATGCTGCCGGAAGGGAGGAGTTAGGCCGTGCTCTCCTCGCTCTTCGTAGACCGCCCAAGGCTCGCAATCGTTATCGCCATCGTCACCACGATTGCCGGCGCTCTCTCGCTGGCCGTCATTCCGGTGGCGCAATATCCCGATGTCGTGCCGCCGCAGGTCTCGGTTACGACCAGCTACCCCGGCGCTTCCGCCGCCATCGTCGACGCCACGATTGCCCAGCCCATCGAGGCGCAAGTGATCGGCGTGGACAAGATGATCTACATGAAGAGCGTGAGCGGCAACGATGGCACCTACACGCTTACCGTATCGTTCGAGCTTGGCAGCAATCCCGACATCAATACCGTCAACGTGAACAACCGCGTGCAGGTCGCGCTTTCGAAGTTGCCCGAGGACGTCCGGAAACAGGGCGTAACGGTCAAGAAGAAATCGTCTGCCCTGCTCGGCGTCATCGCCATCTACGCGCCCAAGAGCACGCACGACGCGCTCTTCCTTTCCAACTACGTCACGATCAACCTTCTCGATCAGATCAGGTCGACACCCGGCGTCGGCGACGCGAACCTCTGGGGACCGCAGGATTACGCGATGCGGGCCTGGGTCCGCACGGACCAGCTCACCGGCTTGGGGCTTACCACCGGCGATATCGTCAACGCTATCGAGGCCCAGAATGTGCAGGCAGCCGTCGGGCGCATCGGCGCGCGCCCGATCTCGAACGATCAAAGGCTGCAACTCAACATCCAGACGAAAGGGCGCCTCAACTCGGCCGCCGATTTCGAGAACATCGTCATCAGGACGAACCCCGACGGTTCGGTTTTGAGGCTCAAGGATGTGGCGCGCGTGGAGCTGGGCGCCGCCAACCTGGATTATGAAACGGGCCTCAACGGCAAGCCGGCGGCAGTGCTGGCCATGTACCAGACGCCTGGCGCCAACGCGATCACCACGATGAACGCGATCCGCGCTCAAATGGTGCAGCTTGCGAAAGCCTTTCCGGCGGACCTTGAATGGAAGGTTACGTACGACCCCACCGAATTCGTGACAGCCACGGTCCACGAAGTCAAAAAGACGCTCGCCGAAGCCTTCGTTCTCGTGGTGCTCGTGGTATTTTTCTTCCTCGGGAACTTCCGGGCAACCTTGATCCCGGCCATCGCGGTTCCCGTGAGCCTGATTGGCGCGTTCATCGTCCTCTTCGCCATCGGCTACTCGGCAAACTCCGTTTCCCTGCTTGCGGTCGTGCTTGCCATCGGCATCGTCGTCGACGATGCAATCGTCGTGGTCGAGAACGTCGAGCGCGTCATGGAGGAGCACCCCGAGCTTTCCCCGGCCGACGCAACCAAGCAGGCCATGCGCGAGATCACCGCGCCGATCATCGCCATTACCTTGGTGCTGCTGTCGGTCTTCGTGCCCGTGGCCTTCATACCCGGCATCTCGGGCGAGCTTTTCCGGCAGTTCGCCATCACGGTGGCGGTCGCGATGTTCCTGTCCGCCATCAACGCGCTCACGCTGTCGCCGGCACTTTGCGCCATTCTCCTGAAGCCGCATCGCGGGCCGAGGCACGGCATCGTTGGCGCCGTCATGGGCTTCATAGACCGCGTCCGGGACGCCTACGGCACCGCCGTCGCGCGGCTGGTGCGCATTTCGATGATCGGGCTTGCCTTTGTCGCGGCTTCCATGCTCGGCGTCTTCGGCCTTTCCAAAATCACGCCTACCGGGTTCCTGCCCGAGGACGATCAAGGCGCCTTTTTCACGGTGGTCCAGCTCCCAGGCGGCGCCTCGGTTGCCCGCACCTCGGAGATCGTGCATGCGGCAGAGCATATCCTCGCCCAGGAGAAGGCGGTTG
Organism: Hyphomicrobiales bacterium; assembly: GCA_003153975.1. Lineage (GTDB taxonomy): Bacteria > Pseudomonadota > Alphaproteobacteria > Rhizobiales > Rhodomicrobiaceae > Rhodomicrobium. The sequence continues at coordinate 7,463 of PMBZ01000039.1, read as the reverse complement.
CCGACTATACGTCGATCATCGGCCTCAACTTCATCGACAACTATTCTCAATCTAACGCGGCTTTCCTTGTTGTCATGCTGAAACCGTACGAGGAACGGACCGCCAAGACTGACAGCCTGGCGAGCATCATGGAGCGGCTGAACGCTAAGATGCGGAACATCCGGGGCGGAACCGCCGTTACCTTGGCTCCGCCGCCGATTATCGGCCTGGGCACTGGCGGCGGCTTCGCCTATGTGCTGAAGGATCTGAGGGAGGGCGATCCCAAGGCGCTCGCGCAGGTTGTACGAGGCCTGCTCATCGCGGCGAACCAGGACCCGAAGCTCGAACATGTCTTCAGCACGTTTTCCGCGACCGACCCCTCGATCTATCTCGACATCGACCGGGACAAGGCCCAGGTGCTGGGCGTGCCGCTGAACGCGGTGTTTCAGGCGCTTCAGGCATCGCTCGGCGGCTTCTATGTCAACGACATGAACCTCTTCGGCCGCACCTGGCAGGTTCAAGTGCAAGCCGAAGCCTCCGACCGCTCCGGCATCGACGACATTTACCGGATCAACGTTCGCAGCGGCGAGGGCAAGATGATCCCGCTGCGCAGTCTCGTGGAGCCGCGCGTCATCGTCGGGCCGCCTTCCCTGATCCGGTACAACAACAAGCGCGCGGTGACCATTCAAGGCGCTCCGGCACCGGGCGTGTCCTCCGGCCAGGCGCTGGCAGCCATGGAGGCGGTGGCGGCGCGGACGCTGCCGCAAGGATTCGCGGGAGAGTGGACCGACACCGCTTTCCAGGAAAAGCGGGCGGAAGGAAAGACCGCCATAATCCTCGGATTTGCCGTCCTCTTTGCGTACCTGTTCCTGGTTGCGCTTTACGAGAGCTGGATTATCCCTGTGCCGGTTCTGCTCTCCGTCGCGGTGGGTGTGTTCGGCTCCTTCCTCGCGATTCTGGCGGGACGGCTGAGCCTCGATCTTTACGCCCAGATCGGCATGGTCGTCCTCATCGGCCTTGCCGCCAAGAACGCCATCCTGATCGTGGAATTCGCGAAGGAAAAGCGGGAGCATGGGGAACCGCTGCTCGATAGCGCCATTGAAGGCGCCCGCCTCAGGTTCCGCCCGGTCATGATGACATCGCTGGCCTTCATCCTGGGCCTCTATCCGCTTGTCGTTGCCTCCGGCGCTTCGGAACTCGCACGCCGCGGCGTTGGAACTCCGGTCTTTGGCGGAATGCTGCTGGCCTCTTTCGTTGGAATTTTCGCCATCCCGCCGCTTTATGTGACCTTCCAATGGATCGCCGAGCGCCTGCATACAATGCGCGGGCCAGCAGGGCGGGACGCCGGTGAAAAGCACAAGGAAGCGCAACCTTCGGGCCGCTTATCTCCGGGCGCCGCCGAGTGAAGCATCGAGCGAAGCTCCTTGAGGGCGAAGCGCAGAACCGATAAAAAAGCACACCCCCGCCAACGGCGAGTTGACGCCCCAACCGAACACGGCCGGTAGCTGTGCCTCGCAGCGGGGTCTATCGGCCGCCAGGGCGGCAGTCGGGTTGCCGCACCGCCCGGCCCTGCGATCCCGAGCTGACACGGGGCCGCAGGTGTCTGCCGATTTCCCATTTTCCCCGGCTCTGGTTAACCAACTCGTTACCCCAACGGACACTGGTTCAGCGACAACAAGTTATCGTTCCAAAACACCGTCCGCAGGTAAGGCGCTTTGCCAGCCGAACGGAGATCCGTCTCGTGGAAGGCGATCAAACGCCTGCCCTTGCGATATGCCACGACCTGCAAGGGCGCAAATGGTTTGCTCGCGCCCCGTCGGCGCCGAGCAAAATCAAAGGGACGAACTGCTTGTTAGGATAGACCCAATGGAAAGCCCAGCTTTTCGACGGCGCGGCTGGGGTGTTCGGCAAGGACAACAGCGAAGCGGCAGCTTCGAGCGTCGATCTGAAGAGCCTGCACGCCAAGATCGGGGAGTTGACGCTGGAGAACGATTTTTTAGAGGGCGCGCTCATCAAGGCGGGATTGCTGAGCGCAAAGCGATGATCGACCGTGGTCATGCGTTAAGCGTCACGAAACAGGCTGAAGCCGCAGGCATCGCGCGCGGCACCGTGTACTACCTGCCGCGTCTTGTGCCGGCAGCCGGTCTCGAACTCATGCGCCAGATCGACAGGCTGCATCTGGAATTCCCCTTCGCGGGGGCGCGGATGCTGAGAGGTCTTTTGGCTGCCAGGGGGGAGTAAGACCGGCCGCCGGCATGTCAAAACGCTAATGAAGCGGATGGGCATCGAGGCGCTATACCGCCGTCCGCGCACGACGAAGCCGGAACCGGGGCACAAAATCTACCCGTATCTCCCGCGATGCAAGGAGATCGTGCGGCCGAATCAGGTCTGGGCGATGGACATCACCTACATCCCGATGGCGAAGGGCTTCGTCTATCTCGCCGTGGTGCTCGACTGGTTCTCGCGGCGCGTCCTGTCGTGGCGGGTATCCATCACGATNNCCTGAGATCTTCAATACCGATCAGGGCTCGCAGTTCACCGGCGTGCTCGCCAGCAACGGCATCGCCATCAGCATGGATGGCAAGGGTGCCTGGCGGGACAACGTATTCGTCGAACGGCTATGGCGCAGCGTGAAATACGAGGAGGTCTACCTGCACGCCTACGACAGCGCGCTAATGAAAAGGTGGAAGGAAAAAAGGGTAGCTATAGATCCCGTTCGTGCTCTCAGGGCAAGGCTAAGCTTTGGCTTGCTGAAACCGGAAGGGAGTTATATGAGCTTTTAGGACACGCAAGCTTCGTGGATGACGTTACCTTCACTCCAGATGGTCGCTTCGCCCTTACCTGTAGCTCCGACAAAACGGTTAAGCTGTGGGATGTGTCGGAATGGACACAAGCCCCAGCCGCTTTCACCGCAAAATAGGCCATTTGCGTCAGTTGCTTTTGCGCGCCCCGTGCCGGATCGAATGGATGACGATTTCGTCATCCAAGGGTTCGTAAAAGTTCACATAGGGATAGGGATTGACCGCGACGCGGCGGATGCCGGGTTCGCTGGTGGCCGCGCCGATAAAGGGGTGTTTCAATAACAGCTCCGTAACCGCTTTGATCCGCCTTTGCACATTCGCGGCGCCTTGGGGCGAGTGCCCGGCCAAATACTCAAGAACGGCCTCAAGTTCGAAGCGGGCGGGCAGCGTGTAGCGGAGTTTCACAGCCCGAACTTGGCCCAGACAGCGCGAACCTCCTCATCGGTGGCGAATTCACCGCGTTTTGCGGCCGCCTTGGACACGGCGATAGCCGCCTCTTCTTCTGGCGTGAGGATATAAACCTCGCCGCCTTCCTCCCCCGCCGGAGCGAGGATAGCGCGGGCGATATCGTCCTGCATTTCGGCGGGAAGGCGCCTTGCGGTAGCAACCGCCTCTTCAAGGAGCTTGGTCATGTCACATCTCGATCCACTCATCATGGAATAATAGTGTTCAATGTAATTCAAGTCCAGGATGGCCAGCACGCCGCCTTCCGCTCCACAACCGTTCGCGTGCCTACGACCTTTTCACCCATGCCCGGCGACGGCGCCCTCTCAAGCCGTTATTCGCCTCCTGGCCGCGGCCCTGAGAACGGCGGGTGACTTGCTGCCACGGAGGGAGCGTTCGAGCGAACCCAGTTTCATGGGCTTCGCAAGTTCAGGAAAGCGCCCTGGATTGCCCGCGATTTTTCACCGCTTCCCCAGCGGCGGCATCCCCCGCTGGCAAGGCAAAATATATCGCCGTGCCATCGTTGAGGACGCTTTCCGCCCACACCCGCCCGCCATGGCGGCCGGCGATGCGCTTGACGATGGCAAGTCCAATGCCGGTGCCTTCAAATTCCTCAACGCCATGAAGACGCTGGAACACGCCGAACAGATTGTCCGCATACTTCATGTCAAAGCCGATGCCATTATCTTTCACAAAGTAAATAGCTTCGTCTCCTTCGATGTATCCGCCAATTTGAATCTTGGGCGCTTGTTTGAGGCGGCTGAACTTGATTGCGTTGGACAATAGATTCTTAAATACCTCCCTCAACATGGAAAAGTCGCCCCTGACGGACGGGAGATGGCCGATGTCCGCTTGCAGATTGCTGGCACCAGTTGCAAGCTTGACTTCCGCCAAGGCATCGCGCGCCAGTTCCTCCATGCGGACCTCCGAGATTTTCATTCCCTGCCGGCCGGTGCGGGTGAACCTCAGGATATCGTCAATGAGGTTTCCCATCCTGACGGTGTTGTTCCGCACCACGTTCAGCAGCCGCTTTCCCTCATCGTCCAGTTTGTCCGCGTGCTCATTCTGCAGGATGCGCGAGTACCCGTCTATGGCGCGCAGCGGTACGTTCAGGTTATGTGAAATCGAATAGGAAAACGACTCCAGCTCCCTATTCGCAATTTCGAGAGCGCGCGCGTGCTGCCGCAGTTCCTCGCTTTGCGCCAGCGCATCGAGCATCCGGTTAAGGCCGTTGGCTAATTTGGTGATTTCATCGCTGGCTCCCGCTACGCCGGCGCGTGCATTGAAATTCCCGGCCTGCACTTCCTCCAGCACTTGAACCAACGAGCCTACGCGGTATCCGAGCCTGTTGGCAATTGCCCAAGCGGAAAGGAAAGCCAGCGCCGCGGCAAGCAGCATGAAGAGCGCGCTGCTCACGATCATCCGGCGCAAATTGTCTATTATGCGCTTCCGGCCCAGCGCAACCCTCGTCCAGGCGATATGGCGGATGCCGGCCACGATGGGCAGGGCGATGTCGATCGCCGATGCGCTGTCCGCGATAGTCTGCTTTTCCGGAGGCGCCTTGATGAGGGCCAAGCTTTGCGGGTCGGAGACGAACAGTCCCACTTTGGCTGCGTCGGTATGCGCAAGCACCCGGCCCGAGGGAGAGAGAACCATCGCATACCGCAATTCAGGATGGCTCTGAAATGCGCGGATGACTTCCTGCAATCCCACCAGGTCGTCCGCGAGCACCCAGGATGCGGAACTCGCCGCAAGCGACCCTGCCAGGCCAGCCGCTTCATTGTAGCTGTCCCGGTAAAGATAGCCGCTCTCGATTTGCACTAGATATGCGGCAAAAACTCCAATCAGAAGGAAAAAGCCGGCCGTGTAGGTCAACACGATCTGCCGCTTGAACGATTGAAGTTCGCGAAATATCCTCATTTCCGCGGCTCATCCAGCGGCCGCACGGTACGGCTGAACTTGGCCAGGAAATCCTCGATCACCCGGTAGCGGCTGTCATCGGCAAGCTCGAAGCGGGAGAGCGGCATGCGCGCCAGCATCGCTTTGCCTTCCTCTGTGGTGTGCAGTGTGTCGAGCAGGTGCGCCACCCGGCTGGCAAGCGTCTCGGGCACGTCATCCCGCGCCACCACGCCGTTGTTGATCAGCGGCTCCGTCTCCCATTTGACCTCCAGCTCGGCGGCCTTGTTTGGATGTTCTTTTTGAAACGCTTCCCATGGCAGCGGCCAGGTCACGCCCGCCGCCACGGTGCCGAGGTAGACGTTCATGATGGACGACTCTTGGGAGCCGACATACAGGTTCTCGATGTCCCGGTTCACATCCAGGCCGTGGGTCTGGAAATAATATTGCGGCATCATGGTGGCGGCCAATGCCGTCCGGGCAGGATACGAAACCTTCTTGCCCTTGAGGTCAGCCACATTCCTGATGCCGCTGTCGCGCCTTACCAGGACGATGCCAGTGAATTTGTGGTCGTCCCCCATCTTGGCGATGACATGATAGCCGTGGCGTAGGGAATTCAGCGTCTGGTAAGGGTTGGGGAGGGCAAAGTCGAATTTGCGCGCGTAAAGCTTTTTGTCGAATTCGTCGTAATTCCGCGATGCTTCCAGCTTGAATTTGGTCTCAGGTATATTCCGGTTGAGGTAATCGATCAGTGGGCCGTATATCTCGAACAGCCGGATCGGATTATGTAGCGGGTGAATTGCGAAGATGTATTCCTTGGCGGCCTCTGGCGCCTGGGCGGTGAACCTCGGTCCGGACTTCTCGCTCTCGCCGTCCCGGCCGCACGCCGCAAGCACGATCAAAGTTAAGCCTAGCAGTAGCTTGCGCATCGTCTTCCCAACGTTCTTGGGCTCAGGCAGACGAGTTTACGGGTTTTTCAAAAATGGACAGCGTCCACTTTTTCAGTGCCCGCCATTCGCTGCTCCACGCCCGGACATGTCTTCTGAAAATCGGAACCATGCGGAAACCGTGCGAGCCTATATAGCACGCAGAGGTTGCAAAACCGCCAATTTCCAGTGGCGTTTCAGAGTGTTCCCGTTGTGGAAGTTGGGCGGCAGGGCTTCTTAAACGCGGCAGCCAAAGCGATGGCGCGGTCTTCGGCGCGGAGCGGCGTTGAGGTGGTAAGGACTAAATAGTTCCAGGCCCGCGCGGGCTTGCGCGCCCTTACGCTTTGGGCCATCTTAGAGCCATGAACGAGAAAGTCGCACACATCCTGGAGCAGGTCTACAACCTCACCGAAGCGGAGCGTGCCGAACTCATCGAAGCGCTGACCGAGGCAGAGGACTGCGAGTTCGCAAGCCCCGAGATCGCCCGCGCCTGGGAGGAGGAGATCGAGCGCCGGATCGCCGCATATGAGCGGGGCGAGGTCAAAGCCATCGACGCGTACAAAGTCGCAATCCGGCGTCCCGTGAAATGAATGTTGTTATCCTGCCGGAAGCTGAAGCTGAATTGCAGGATGCCGTCGAATATTATGACAGCAAGGGCACGGATTTGGGAGACCGGCTTATGGAGGCGTATTTTCGTGCCCTTGATCGCATAAGAGATTTTCCGCACGTTCACCCAAAAGGCAGGCTGAAGACGCGCAAATGCAAATTGCAGCGCTTTCCATATACGCTGGTTTACCTGATCGGCGGAGAGCTGATTATCGTTTACGCACTTGCGCATCAAAGCCGGAAGCCCGGATATTGGCGCGGCAGGCTTTCCTGAACCCGCCGCCCAAGCCCTGCCATAGTTCCCGTGCCTATGGCCGTTTTGCCGCTGATGGGTGCCGCGCCTTCAAGCTGTTGTTGAAACGTTCACCGCTTCCTTTATAACGCCCGAAACCCGAGCGACCCAGAAATGCCCAAACGCACAGATATTGACTCCATCCTCATCATAGGGGCTGGCCCCATCGTGATCGGCCAGGCTAGCGAATTCGACTATTCCGGCACGCAAGCGTGCAAGGCCCTCAAGGCCGAGGGGTACCGGATCGTTCTGATCAATTCCAATCCGGCGACGATCAT
>PMBZ01000039.1:0-155 GCA_003153975.1 Hyphomicrobiales bacterium | reverse complement strand
ATCGACAAGGCCGAGGACCGCCAGCTTTTTCGCGACGCCATGCAGAAGATCGGGCTGGCGGTGCCGCGCTCCAAGCTCGCCCACAACCTCGCCGAGGTTCAGGAAGCGCTCGACTACGTGCAGCTTCCAGCCATCATCCGGCCGTCCTTCACGCT
>PMBZ01000179.1 GCA_003153975.1 Hyphomicrobiales bacterium | reverse complement strand
GAGGGCTACGAGATTCACACATCTTTACTGGGAACCACTTCAGATACCGGAAAGTGCGCGTTTGTGTTAGTTCGACACCCCGAAATAAGGGATTTGGACCCTGCGGTGTTGCTTCGCGCAGAAACGGCCATGGTGCGCTTTGCGTACAAGTCACTGATTCCCAGAGATAAGATGTGTGCATCCCGTAGCCCCGAGGGAGAGGGACAGGGTGAGGGGTTGAACGCTTCGATTATGCCAGAACCTCGCATCCGGCACCGCCCCTCCGATCGAGAGAGGGAACCTTATCTCCGCGCTCGCACTCTACTCGCCGCCGTTAACCAAGTTCATGCACACAAGTTTAATCCAATTTGGCCTATTTTTAAAACAAGGAGCTGAGTTAAGTAAGTAGGGATCGGAAGCATGACAGCGGCGGACTTTCTGCGTTTTGTCATTATCGTCAGCCTGGGCGTGCTTGCCTTTGTAACGTTTCTCGTCGCGGGCACCATTGTCGGGCTGATGTGGCTCGACAGCTGGAGCTGCGGCACGTGCGTCCGCTATCCGGCGGGGCTTTATATCATGGGGCTGCTCGGCATTCTGCTGGCCGCCTCGCTCGGCATGGAGGCGGCGGAGGCGCCGCCAATATGGGGTCCCTGGATCAAAAAGAACCGCGACCTTCTCATTATCGGCGGCATCAGCCTCGTCGCGCTGATTATCGTCATGAACTCACGCTGGTGGTTTTAGGCGGCGGCCCCGCGCGCCTGAAGGCCCCCTCACCCACGCCCTCTTCCAAATGGGTGAGGGGGCATAATACCTCCGCGGCGTCATTCCCGCGCAGGCCAAAATCTATTTCTGCCGCTGGAACAAGCGTTTATATGGGGTCCCGCCTTCGCGGGGACGACGGTTGCGCGTCACTTCATCGTCGGGATAACGAACTCCGCGCCTTCGCGGATGCCGCTTGGCCAGCGCGAGGTTACGGTCTTGGTCTTGGTGTAGAAGCGCACCGAGTCCGGGCCATGCTGGTTCAGATCGCCGAACATGGATTTCTTCCAGCCGCCGAAGGTGTGGTAGGCAAGCGGCACCGGGATCGGCACATTGATGCCCACCATGCCCACATTCACGCGGGCAGCGAAGTCGCGCGCCGCATCCCCGTCGCGGGTGAAGATCGCGACGCCATTGCCGTATTCGTGGTCGTTGGCGAGGCGTAAACCCTCCTCGTAATCGTGCGCACGAACGACGGACAGCACCGGCCCGAAAATCTCCTCCTTGTAGATGCGCATGCTGGGCGTCACCCGGTCGAACAGGCAGGCGCCCATGAAAAAGCCGCTCCCGTAGCCCTGCATCTCGAAGCCGCGCCCATCCACGAGCAGCTTGGCGCCCTCGTCGACGCCGGTTTGCACGAGATCCTTGACGCGCTTGAGCGCGGCGGCACTGACGAGCGGGCCGAAATCGGACTTCTCGTCCGTATGCGGCCCCACCTTCAGCGCCTCGATGCGCGGCAGGAGCTTTTCGATGAGCTTGTTCGCGGTGGCCTCGCCAACCGGCACGGCAACCGAGATCGCCATGCAGCGCTCGCCAGCGGAGCCGAAGCCCGCCCCCGTGAGCGCGTCGGCGGCCTGGTCCAGATCGGCGTCCGGCATGACGATCATGTGGTTCTTGGCGCCGCCGAACGCCTGCACGCGCTTCCCATGCGACGTGCCGGTGGCGTAGACGTAATGCGCGATCGCCGTCGAGCCCACGAAGCCAACGGCCTCGATGTCCGGGTGCGCGAGGATCGCGTCCACGGCCTCCTTATCGCCGTTGACCACGTTGAAGATGCCCTCGGGCAGGCCCGCCTCGATGAACAGCTCCGCGATCCGCATCGGCACGCCAGGGTCGCGCTCGGAAGGCTTCAGCACGAAGGCGTTGCCGCAGGCGATGGCGGGGGCTGCCTTCCAGAGCGGGATCATGGCCGGGAAGTTGAACGGCGTGATGCCCGCCACCACGCCCAAGGGCTGGCGCATGGAATACATGTCGATGCCGGGGCCGGCCGCGTCCGTGAATTCCCCCTTCATTAGATGCGGCACGCCGATGGCGAACTCCACCACCTCAAGCCCGCGCTGGATGTCGCCCAGGCTGTCCCCGGCGGTCTTACCGTGCTCGGACGACAGCAGCTCCGCCAGCGGCTTCATCTCGCNNGCCCAGGCCGGCTGCGCCGCCTTGGCGTTGGCCACGATCTCCGCAACCTCGGCCGCGCTGGCAAGGGCCACGCGCGCCTGAACCTCGCCCGTGTGCGGGGCGTACACGTCCCCGAACCGGCCGGACCTACCCTCTATGCTTTTGCCACCCGCGAAATGACCAATGGTGCGCATGATTTCCTCCTACTACCGTCAGTTTCATTTCGACGGAGAGTACGGGAGCGGAGTTGCGCGTTCAAGCACGGCAAGGCCGGCAATCCCGCGCAACTGCCCAGTGTCCGTCTTTTGCAGATGTGCGCTGTGGTTGCAACGGCTATGGCATTATAGCCACAACCCGATGCGCCTTTGCCTCGCGGCAGCAAATTTTTGATCCATGTCAACCAGCACCGGGGTCGCGGGTATAACGATAACTCAGGTGACGCGAGTAGGGGCCACCGATGGGATGAGAGGGCTTGGCGCACTCTCAAAGTACGTAGGTAGTTGGGGGTTGGTATGAAGAGTTTTCTGAAAGCTGCGGTGTTTGCCGCGCTTGTGGTGCCGTTTGCCGCACAGGCAGCCGATTTGCGCGCTCCGGCGAGCGTGGGCGGNNTGCGCGGCGAGGCAGTTATTCCCGATTCCAAGAGCACCGGCACGGCGGGCGTGACTGCGGGCAATGGCTATATCCCGGAAGCCGACATTTCGTACTTCCTCACGAAGAACATCGCCGTCGAGGCGATTTGCTGCGTGTCCAAGCACGACGTCAAATTGAACGGCGACAAGATCGCCGATACGACGCTCTTCCCGCCGACCGTTATGCTGCAATACCACTTCGACATGGGCAAGTTTAAGCCTTATCTGGGCGCCGGCGTGAACTACACGGTGTTCTTCGACAACACCAACGGCTTGAAGACCAACAACGCCTGGGGCGCGGCCGTGCAGGTTGGCTTGGACTACCACGTCAGCGGCAACTGGTTCGCCAACGTCGACGTCAAGAAGATCTGGGTCGGCACCGACTTCGATTACAACGGCGCGAAGGGCCACCTCGATATCGATCCGCTCATCGCCGGCGCGGGCATCGGCTATCGCTTCGGCACGGGCTATTCGCCGCTTAAGTAGACGGCTGGAAAAAGCCTCATGGAAAAGCGCGGCTTGAGGCCGCGCTTTTTTTGCGCCAAGGCACCCGCATCACCTGGGCGGCAATTTGTAGATTGGGGTGTCGTTAACGCCATGACCGCCCGGCTTCATGTTATGAGGCGGCCGTTGGCTATTTGGGCCGCGGCCAACGCCATGGCCGCCCTGGCTGCCATTATTGGTATTGCCGGTGGAGGGGCCATCCCCAAGACCTTTGCCTCCGCTGAAGGTGCCCTGTTTCCCCGAATTATTCGGCAGCGCCATGGCGGCGGAAGCGCAAAGGACCGCGATTGCCGAGGCAACCGCATGCGTTCTGATCATGCCGGTATCTCCCTCTGAACCCGCACCGGCGCGTCGTGGCCGCTGCTTCTGCGTAGTCGTGCCGGGAGGCGCTTAGGTTCAACTGCACATCGGCATTTGCCAGAGACGAGCGGTGCTGGAGGGCGACGGAAACGGTGCCTAGAACGAAGGGAATCTCCCCTCACCCTGT
>PMBZ01000262.1 GCA_003153975.1 Hyphomicrobiales bacterium | reverse complement strand
GCGATGGCGGGGTGCGTCTTGAACCGCTGGAACTCCTTGAACGGGTGGAGATAGGGGTTCTGGTAGTTGAGGTGGACGACGAAGCCGATGGAGACGAGGTTCTCGCCATAGTGGTACATGAACGAGCCGCCACCCGTGCTGTCGCTAAGCGGCCAGCCCATCGTGTGCTGAACGAGGCCGGGCTGGTGCTTCTCTGGCCGCACCTGCCAAAGCTCCTTGAGGCCGATGCCGAACTTCTGCGGCTCGGCGTTCGCGGCAAGATCGAACAGGCCGATGAGTTTCTTCGTGAGCGAGCCGCGCGCGCCTTCGGCAAACAGCGTGTATTTGCCATTGAGCGCCATGCCGCGCACGAATTCGCCCTTGGGCATGCCGTCGCGGCCCACGCCAAGGTCGCCGGTGGCGACGCCTGTCACATTGCCGTGGTTGTCGAAAAGGATCTCGGCGCCCGGAAAGCCAGGGTAAATTTCGACCCCCAGCTCCTCGGCCTTCGAGGCCAGCCAGCGTACCACGTCGCCAAGGCTTACAATATAGTTGCGCTTGTTCGACATCAGCGGCGGAAACAGGAAATGCGGGATATGGATGTCGCCGGCAGGCCCCAGATAGAGGAAACGGTCCTCGGTGACGTGCTGTGCGACGGGTGCGCCATCCTCGCGCCAGGTTGGGATGACAGAGTCGAGGCCGATGGGGTCGATGACCGCGCCGGAAAGGATGTGGGCGCCGGCCTCGGAGCCCTTTTCGAGCACCACCACCGAGATTTCCTTGCCCTTCCCGGCGGCTAGCTGCTTCAGCCGGATCGCGGCGGAAAGGCCGGCAGGCCCCGCCCCCACGATGACCACGTCGAATTCCATGGTTTCGCGTTCCGGCAGCTCAAGCTGGCCGGTTTGTGCATCGTTGCCCATCATGTCCTCCAGCGCCGCCCCAGCGGCCCCCCGGAACGGTTTCGTACATGCAAACAAGGCACCGCGCCACCTTGATTATTTGACGCAAACTGGCAAAGTGGGCCGCCATGGACTCTGCGCCTCACAACGCTGGCATTTTACTCGAATGGTACCAGGCGATGGGCGTCTGCGAGGCCGTCGATGCGGTGCCGGCCGATTGGTTTGCCGATCTGCCCGCGGCCAGGCCCGCGCATGCCGGTCTGGCACCGCCTTCCGCTCCGCAACCTGGGCTTCCGCCTCGCGAGCGCAAAGCGCTGACGCGTCTGAACGACGCGCCGCAGCCTGTTCCGCCGGTGCCGGCCGAGGCATCCGGCGCCGATGTCATGGCCGCGCGGGAGCTGGCGCGGGGTGCCGCCGATCTTGCCCAGCTGCGGACGCTGCTTGAGGGCTTCGACGGCTGCGGCCTCAAAAAGACCGCTACGCGGCTTTGCCTGTCGCGCGGCTCGCCGCAAGCCCGCCTCATGCTGATTGGCGAGGCGCCCGGCAAGGACGAGGACGCCAAGGGCGAGCCATTCGTGGGCCGGGCAGGGCAGCTTCTCGACAGGATGCTGGGGGCGATCGGGCTTACGGAGGCGGATGTCTACATTACCAACCTGGTATTCTGGCAACCGCTGGGCAACCGCACGCCGTCGCCCGAGGAAGTTCAGGTCTGCCAGCCTTTCGTCGAGCGGCAGATCGAACTTCTGGCGCCGGACCTTTTAGTATTTCTCGGCAACGCGGCGGCCAAGCAGCTTACCGGCGCCACCGAGGGCATCATGAAGCTGCGCGGCAAATGGCTGGACTACGGCGGCATCCGCGCGATGCCCACGCTGCACCCGGCCTATCTCTTACGCAACCCGATAGCCAAGCGGCTCGCCTGGCGCGACCTTCTCGCCATCCGCGAAGCGCTGGACAGCGGCCGGCCATCTTGAGCAGGGCCGTATGCGCCCGATGCCCGAACGATCAGTTTACGCCTCAAAATTGCCGGAGGTTTAGGCATTTTTCCGTCGCACATACGGCTCATTATGGCTGTGTGACCGGCGGGGGTGTTACAGATGCTATCTCATCCAGGGAGCCGGCGATGACAAACAGGTACACCAAGCCTCTTGGCTTTTTTGGCGCCGCGATCCTCGCCTTGAGCTGTGCGGCGTTGCCCGGTACAGGCAGTGCTGCCCAATTGAAGGGATACTCCCAGACGTGCCGCGAAACCAAACAGCTTTGCGTTTGGCAGAAGGCGGTGGTGGCGCCGCCCAAGGGCTGGATCGAGGATGAGGCCTGGACGCAGCGTTACCAAAGGCTGACGCTCTTCGAGAACGGGGACAAGAGCGCGGAGAAGCCCGTTATATACCTGCGTGCCCACAGGGGAGATAAGTCGCTGGCGCTGGAGGACTATATCAAAGTCGCCCAGAAACGCTGGCAAGAGAACCTTGAAAACAGCTCCATCGAGGTGCTGCCCGATTTCGAGCGCAAGGGCAAGCCTGCCTTCAAGGTGTACCTGTACAAGAATCCCGCCGTCCCGGATCAGGCCTTCGAGCTTACCGCATTCACGAAGGATACGGACGCGGAGCACCCGCAGGAAACCTACTTCTTCCAGGCCGTGCTCTCGTCTCCAAGCAAGGAGGAGCTGGAGCGGACCAAGGCGGCCTTCCACGAGCTGCTTGGCAACCTTTAGCGGCTACTCACAGCCCCTGCCGGCGCCGGCGCTCGGCGGTAAATCCCGTGGCGATGAAGCCGGTATCCTTGAGCCCGCGGCGCAGCTCCCCGCGTAGAATGAAAAGCGCGGCGAGGAAACCGCCGGCGGCCAGAAGTGCTGGCCAAAGAGGTGTGGTGCTGCAAAGGGTGCGGGCGCCTGCGGACATGGAATAGTAGAGCGGCCCGCAACCGCCAGCCGCGGCACTGCCGATGGCAAAGCCCAGGAAGCCCCAGAAGATCGCGGTCGCGGCCGTCGCGGCGGCCAGTCCACGGGGCCTGGCCAGGGCGATATCGGCAAGCTTGACGACGAGCAGGAGCCCCGCGAAGGCGGCGGCGGCGGGCAGGAGCGCATCCGCGTCTATCCTGCTGTCCGCCTCGAAATAGAGCAGGGCGGCGCCAATGACGCCGGCGGCAATGCCGGCTTTGACGAATTCCGGGAATTTGCAGCGGAGCCAGTAGCGGTTCAAATTCTCCGCGGTGTCGAGCAGGGCGCAGACCGCGAAACCCGCCGTGAAGCCTCCCAGATGCGCAAGCCAATCGACCTGCGGCGCGTTCATCGTGAACAGCACGTTCAGGCCGATCACCACAGCGAAGAACTGCGGCGAAAGGGGAAGCTTGCCGAGGATGGTCAGGCACAGCAGCGCGCCAACGATGCCGGAGATCGAGCCGGACGCGCCGACGGTCAGGAAGGCGCCGCTATGGCCTTCGATGCTGGCGATGCCGCCTCCCACCGCCGCGGCCAGGTAAACCACGAGGAAATAGGTGGCGCCGAGCCGGTTTTCGAGGATGCCTGCCCATGCCGCGACGCACAGCATATTCATGCCGAGATGGACGATATTGCCATGCAGGAACGCGTAGGTAATCAGCCGCCAGTATTCGTGCAGCGTGAGCGCGCCTTTAAAGAGCGCGCCGTAGCGGTAGAGTGTCGCGGTGTCGATGCCCGTAAGCGAGTTGCCGAAGAGCGTGACGGCGAACAGAACCGAGTTCAGGAGAATCAACAGATAGGTTACGGCATGCGGAGACCCGAAAAAGGATTCGCCAGCGCGCTGAGCCATAATATCACCCTCCCTTGGTTGCGCTGCTTTGAGGCACGGCGCTTAGGTGGATTTAAGGCGATGGACGGCCAATTTCACCGCAGGCCAAACGCTGTCTTGCCAAGACTGTGCAAGGGGCAGGCACCATTCGCGGCGCTCAGAGAGCTGCTCAATTTCCGGCTTGCGCCTCGCGCGGCGAATGCCACAGGGGAAGGCGAGCCTGAAGTCCCCACGATTGCACAGATAGACTCTGCGAATCAAGGCTCAGCCAGCTTGAGTGAGCCTTGACGAGTGATTTCTTGCTGCAACGGCAAGAAGAAAAGACCTGCGCGCGGTAGTTCCTGTTTTTGAAAACGTAACCAACGGTGGGTAAAAGTGGCGGTGTAAGTCCTGCCTTCCGCCCAGCGTCATCGCGGAGGCTGCGTTTCGAAGTGCTGCGTGAAGTGTGAGTTTCGTATCTCATCGGAAGTTATTACGCGCAACTTGGAGAATTCAAATGATTAGTAAAGGTTTCGCGCTCGGCGTCATGCTACTGATGGCGGCGCCAAGCGCATATGCGGCTGACGTTTACGTTGGATCCGCGAAGGATGCGGTCTATGCGGCGCCGGCGGTTTGGACGGGGTTCTATGCCGGTGTGTCGCTTGGCGCTTCGTTAAACCACTCAAGGATGACGGGCGAGGGCATCGACCCTAATAATCCGGGCCAATTTACCAGTTTAGAAGGCTATTCCCCCACCAATCCCACGGGCACGAATACGAGCGCTGTTGGGTCTTTGGAAACTGGATACAACTGGCAATCGAGGGATTACGTTTTCGGCATCGCCGCCGACATAAGCAGGCTGAACAGCAAAAGCACTTCAGCTACCACTTCACCGCTCACTGCCGACACCATGTCGATCCAGGGAGATTATCTTAGCACCATACGCGCGCGTTTAGGGTACGCCGTGACCGGTAGCACCTTACTTTACGGAACCGGAGGGCTTGCTATTGTGCGATTCTCTGGCGGGTATCTCGATGTCGGCACCCCGGACCCCGGCAATAAGCTATCCGATACCCAATGGGGAATCGGATGGACTGCAGGTGCGGGCATCGATTATCGCCTAGCTCAGAACTGGTTTCTCCGCGGCGAATATCTTCACGTGTCCGCAAGCGCGAACCTTTCGACGAACAATATCCCAGAGGTCGAAGCCTACACGCAGGTTAGCAGCCTCCAACAAGACCTGTTCAAGCTCGGGATATTTTATCAGTTCTAGCGGCTTGAGTTGAGCGCGTGCTGGCGGGGAGATGCTCCCCGCTGGACTTGTGGGTGCGCACGAATATCGTCCGCAGGCTACCGTTCAGCCTGCGGTACAACCCGGCCGACAAAGCTATGCCGGAGGGCGTGGCAACCTGCCCATCTGTTTCCTCCCGCGCATATTCATGCCAGTGGCGCCGCTTCCTTGTCTCTGGCATCGCTGAAATTGGCCTGTGCTATGGCCTCCGCCAGCCCGTCGAGCGCCTCGAAGGTGTCGCCGCGCGGCGCTCCCTTGGCAAGCACGGGCTCGAAGAATGCCGGCTTGAACTCCCCGAGCATCTCCATGAGGAAGTCAGGCATTGTAGTGCCCCAGCCATAGGAGCCGACGATGGCGGCGAACCTGGTCTTGGGCAGGAGGACGTTCACGAGCGCGGCGGCATGTGCCAGGCTGGGATGAGGCCGCGTAAGCACGGTGGGCGAGGCGAAAACTATGGTCGAGGCATCCACCATCGCCATCGATAGCGCGCCCGAATCCAAATCCACGGCGTTGAAAAGCTGCACTGGCAGACCCTTTTCCATCAGCCGGTCCGCGAGGTAGTCAACCATCGCGGCGGTGCTTTGATATACCCTGACTCATTGAAAACCCGGCAGAAAGTGCTTGTAAACTTAGGCGAACGGGATCTCAATGCTCCCTATGATTCGCCGGGGATTTCTGAG
>PMBZ01000132.1 GCA_003153975.1 Hyphomicrobiales bacterium | reverse complement strand
AAAGGCGTGGCACAAGTGCGCAGCGTGCCGCCATTCAGGAACCACGGGAACCGCGATAGATTCGAATCTCAGTTTTTGCGGGTGTGCGGCCGGCATCGAAGCGCAATACCGCGATGGCGCCGATTGGCCCGAGCGAGAGATAGGGCGCGTTCACGCGAGCGGCAAGGCGCTGCTGGTGGCGGCGTGCCGGGCCCTGAATCTCCAGTTTTCCGGTGACGCCTTGCAGGATGCGGACGTGGTTGACGATGGCGAGAGGCTGGAAATCACGCTGGCAACGGCAGCGGACGCCGTGTGCGTTACCGAGAGCGACGTTATGGCGGTCCTAGGCCGTGTCCATTGGCAGCGGGCGGTACGCATCATCCGTCCGGGCGCCGCGATGCCGGCAGACGAAGCGCGCGTGCCAGTGAACGGCACTGCACCACGGCCGATTACACAAGCCGATGTCGAGGCGCTGGTGGCGCAACGTGGGGTAGCGCGATGAAACGGCAAGCGCCCGAACCGTTACCGCCTCCGTGCCGGTTCTGTGCGCATCTGGACGGCGTCTGGTGCGTCGCGGCCGGCGGTGGTCTGAAGCGTTGCGGCTGTGCCCGCGGCGTGCTCCTGGCGGCGGCGGATGGCGCGCGCATGGCAGGGATAAGGCGCGCGGGTTCGAAGGTGCGCGCGTTCCTGGTGGTGGTGGACCGGAAGATGCTGGCGAGCGGAGACCGGGCATGATGGCGAGACAGACGGCGGCGGCGCGGTACGACGTCGACAACATGGCGGCGGCGCGGTTGATCCTCGCACACATCGACCACCACGGCGGGCCAGATTCGCTCATGGTGCGATGGGCGCGCCTGGTGGTGGCGCGGGCGGTGCCGAAGATCGAAGGGCCGTTGTTTTCGGAAAGGCGGCGGGCGGCATGAGCGGGAATCCGCGGGCGGCCCACGGTGGCAAGGTGCAACCGGGCGACGGCTCGCTTTCGGGGCCGTCGGCTTGCATGCGGGCGCGTGGGACCGGCCGGGCGTGCGACAAGTGCGGTGACAAACCGCTGGCGCTCCATGTGCCGACGCGCAAGGCCGGGGCATGGTGCGAGCGGCATTGTCCCGCGTGCAATCCAGCGGGGCCGGAGTTGAAGCCCGCGGCGGCCGGCGCTCCACAGAACGCCGCGCGTTTGCATGGAAACCGGCCTGGGTTCGTTCGGAGCGGAAACGTACCGGACGGGAGATGTTCTGGCGCCAGAGAGAGCGGCGGGTGAAACCGCCAAAACCGCAACGCAGTGTAACCGAGGAATTTTGACATGAACCCGAACCAGAAAGAGAACATTACCGAGCAGCGCAGACGGCTCGCGTGCGTTATCGCCCGCGACGGCGCGCGTGAGCAAGACTTGCTCAGCAAGACTCAGCAAATCCGCATGGAGATTCACGATCTGGAGGCACAGGATCAGGGACTCTCGATGCCGGGCGACGCAACAAAGGCCGCGATTCTCGCGGCACAGCGAGGGCGGGATGCGCGGCTCGCGAAAGTCGCCAGCCTGAAAAGCGAATTGGAGCGGAGGCAGGCGGAACTCGACAAGGTTTCGGCGACTGTTCTGGAAGCGCACCGGGCGCTTGGGCCGCTTGAAGCGAAAATCAACGGAGAGCGGCGCGTCCGGGTTTCCGGGGCGATTGAGGCCGCGATACAACAGGCGCCGGGCCGGCAGGCGCTTTGCGATGCGCGCGCCAAGTGCGACGCCTTGCGCAAGCGCCTGGCGGATGTCGAGGGCGAGCTTCATTCTCTCGAAACCTCGCCATCTTCGAACCAGGGAAATGTCGCGGAGCGAGCAGCGCAATTGCTCACGTCCGGCGTCATGCCGGCCACCGGGCCGACAGTTGATGGCAGCGTGCGGCGGAACGAACTGGTCAACGAGAGCCGGATTCTGGCCGCGGCCATACGCCAGCAGGAGAATCACGTTTCGGCGGCCGGCCGGCAATTCGCAAGCGAGATCGGCGCGGATCTCCGGATGGAGATGCAGCGACTCGTGCAGCAGATCGCGGGTGGCGTGCAGGCGGCGCGTGAGGCAAGCCAAGAGGCTATTTGGATCGAAACCGCCGCGGCCGTCGCCACCGGTGGCGAGAGCCTGCCGTGCGTCCGATATCCGGGGATCCAAGCGCCTATGGACGTGGCCGATGGGTTCGAGTTCTGGTTGGATCGGATGCGGCGGGCCGGCTTCGAAGTTTGATTTAGGAGAAAACCATGCAACGACAAAAACAAACGGCTCCCGCGTCACAGCGGGCCTGGGATGGAATGTACCGAAGGAACTGCGCCCGCTTGAAGACGGCTGGGCAGGTCCGACCACACCACGATGGCGGGCCGGCAACCGTAAGCGAAGCGCAAGCGCGGCTGCGTCGGCTGATGGCGCGCACCATCACGCGCGAGGAAGGAAGCCTCAGTATAGACGACGCGCAGCAGCGCGTGAGCGCGCTCAAGGCGAGGGCCTGGCTCGGTTCCTTGGCGCTGCCCGTAACCCTCCGGTAGTTCCGCGGCGGCCGGCGCGTCGAACCCGCAACGGCGCTTCCGGCCGCCACCGCCCCCCCTGGGATAGGGCAAGGAGATCAACCAGGGCGGGAACCGGCGAGGGTACTCAATTTCTTCGGCTTGCGAAGGATCGCGCGACCGCCGCGTACAGCCGCGCGCTTTTTTGTGTACCGAGAGCATTTACGGCAGGTGGCGGGCACATGGCGCCATGGTGGTGGGCACCTGCCGGCGGGATGTAGGGCAGATGGCGGCCGATGGCAGGCAGGTGGTGGGCAGGTGGAAGGCAGATGTTTCGCAGGTGAGGAGGCCAAAAAATGGGCACGGCGGCGCCAAGATATTTCAGTGCGAAGAGCCGGAAATTGTGGCGTCAAATTCACGGCCAGTATGAGCTTGAGCCAGAAGCGGCCGAACTCTTGCGCGTCGGGATCGAAAATCTGGATCTGGCGGACAAAGCCCGCAAATTATTGCGAGGCGAAGGGCTGGTACTGAACGGCAAAAAGCACCCGGCTTCCGATGCGGTGAAGTTGCACGACGGGATGTTCATGCGGGCCATTCGCCAGTTGGGATTGGACATCGTTGCTCCGGGACCCATCGGCCGGCCGCCATCATCCGAGATTCGGAAGGCTGGGAGGTAAGTATCATGCCGAGAGTACGACGGCGCGGACACGCGCTCCACTTCAGCGGGGCCATGCTGGAGAATCTGGTACGTGGAGACGGCGCCTTTACCGACGGCGGCCCTGGGTTTGGCAGCATAGCAGAGGAGCGCGCGGCCTGGAACGCCTACCGCAACTCGCTGATGGCGGAGTACGGCGCCCCTGGGCGGCGGCCGTTCGGGTTCTACAGGCATGACCTGGGCACGGAACCGCTTCAGTGGTTCGATGAGATCCGCGCCTTGCTCGAACACGGCTTGATCGACGCAACGGAAGCGCTGCTCTGCGAGAAGGTCCGCCACGTTCTGAGTGACAACGCGGCCGTTTATTCGAGCTTCGAGAGCGCGGCGCTCATCCGCGGAATGGGCCTCAGCCCAGCCGTGCTATTGCATTGCCAGCGAGAGTTTGAATTGGCGACGGCCTGGCACCTCTGGCGTGGGCGGCCGGAGTTGGTGGAGAAATACAAACTGCGGGCGCAAGCCGTCCGCGACGTTATGCAAAACGTGAACATGAAAGGAGAATTCTATGCCGGCTAGGGCTGGGCAAATCGTCATTGACATCAGCGCGGGTACCAGTAAATTCGTGGTGGACCTGGAGGCGGCCAAGGGCAAGATCCGAGAGTTTGGCGCCGTGGGAGTTGGAGAGCACAAGGCCGTTTCTGCCGCGATGAAGACGCTGGAGGGAAACTTCACCAACAACCGGCGCGCGGCGGATGCGTTTGTGGGAATGATACCCGGCATGGGGACCGCGCTCAAGGCTGCCTTTCCGGTTGTCGGAGCCATCGCCTTCGCTGGCGTGATTGGAGAGGTCGGAAAGAAGGTTTACGACTTCTTCAAGGGCATGGAGGAAGGGCCGAAAAAGATCGTCAACGCCTTCCGCGAGATCCAAGGTCCGCTTCAACTCACGAATGATGCGCTGGCTATCACCAATGCCCGCTTGGAAAACGATATCGCCAAGCTCGAAGGCAAGCATGAGAACACCCTGAAAATCGAGCTGCTCGAGGCGCAGCAGGCGGCGGATAAGTTGGCTGAGTCCCTGGAGAAGGGCCTGGGCAGCCTCGGAAAGCTGTTAAAGGAACAGGGCATCGGTTGGGTGAAAGAAGCTTTCGGAAAGGCCGGTACGGGCGGCCTGGAGGACATCTTCAAGACGTTGCAGTCCGCGGTCGAAACCGTCACAGACCAATACAGCGAGAAAATCGCCAAAGCAGTGAAGGCGGGAGATAAGGGTCTTGTCAAGAGCCTCACCGAAGAAGAGGCCAGCCGAATCTCCAATCTGTACACCTCTGCTATTGGGAAGGTGAACGCTGTACAGCAGACACCGCCGAAACTTTTACCCCAATCGCTCCTTGTGGGGGCGCCCGTTTTCGAGGACACTACCGCCAGAGATGAGGCGGCCAGACGGATGCAGCGTTATCTCCAGGATCAGATGAAACAGGCCACCCTCGAAACAGAGAGGGGCAGGTTGACGGGTGAGAAGGGATCTCTCGCAGCCGGCGCGGAAACTCGCAAGAAGGACCAGGACGAACTTAATAGGCTCTCGAATGAATACTGGAAGGCCCAGGACGCGGGGCTTACCGGGTTGGAGAAGATCAACGCCGAAGAGCAAGAGGAGTTGGACAAGCTCAAGCAGCGCCGGGACATCTCCGAGAGCACCAAGACGACCGGCGCCCTGGTCATTGGTCTGACGTTCGACAAGAAGCGCCTGGACGTGTACAACGAAGCGATCAACCAGCACCACCAGGCGCTCGCCAAAGACGCGGAAGAGTGGAAGAAATGGAACGATGCGGCCAGTAGTTCCGCCGCCAAAACTTACAACGAGGCGATCTAGGAAGACACTAAGTCCCTGGAGGAATACAGCAAAGCTCTCGGAAAAGCCTTCGTCGAACTCGGGAAACTGAATGAGTCCCAGAACAAGTTGAAGGCAGAGCATCAATCTCGGATGACGAGCATGGCTCCCGGAGCCGCGGCCGATCCCCTCGGCACCCTTCGGCTGCAGCAGGCGCCGGAGCGGGCGGCCATCGAAGAGCAGTACAAGGCCGCTATCGGCCTCGCCAACCAGGCCCTTGCTCTGGCTCAGCAGGATAACAACCAGCAGGCTGTTCTGCTGGCGACATTGGAAAAGCAACGGATTGAAGCTGAAAAAAAGCTCGCGATGGATCGGCTCGATGATGAACTGGCGGAGAAGGCAGCCGAGAGCCGGCAGAAGGGCGTCAAGGCTTTCTTCCTGGAGATGCAGGGGCAAGCGCAGACCGCGGGGAACATCTTCTACGACGCGATGACCTCCGGGCTCGATAGGGTTTCGGATCAGCTTGCCAAGTTGCTGACCGGCCAAAAAACGAACTTCAGCAAGATGCTCCAAGGCCTCGGCGAGGAGACGGTCAAGGAGAGTACGAAATCTCTGACGCAAAAGGGCCTCGGCAAACTCGGAACGATCCTGTTCCCGAAAAAGCCCAAGGATATCGAAGCGCATAAGCCGTCGGGGAACCCGGGCGATGCTGTCCATGTCTGGGTAGACAACTCGGGCGCGCCGGGCAGCGCACCGGCAGCCGGTAACTTCCAGAACTTGGCCGGGGTG
>PMBZ01000041.1 GCA_003153975.1 Hyphomicrobiales bacterium | reverse complement strand
ATAGCCAAATTTCATAACAGTACCCTACATCCGCACTCGCAAGACCTTGCGCCGCAATATCCCGGCACGCGCTTCTTTGTTTCCCTGTTGTTCACATGGTAGGCTTGCATGAACCTTGTTTCGCCGCACCTGCACGGTTTGCTTGTGCATCATGTCAACACCTCCCGGTAAAGCTGTGGACAAATTTGCGTTCCGGTTGTGTTCCTGTTTGGCTGCTGCCATCTTTGGGGCGGCCGCAAAGCAGTTTCGAATTGCAGAGTATAGCAATTGTATGCCTGCGGGATCGTTTAAAAGAGTGTTAGCGTAGTTGAGATCTTTATGAAGTACTCGACGATACCTGAGGCCGATTGGCCGCTTAAATGTCGTTGCAATGGTGCGTTGTATTTGGCATTGGAGATAGATAACCTATCGCTGACGGATGGCTACCCGGTCCAGCCTGCTCCATGGCGGCAAAGCGTAAATGCGCGCGATGTTGGCCGCTTGAAAAGCCAATTTATGAGGAGCGCTAAACTGCCGGCAAGAGACGGTGCCGCCGACAGCCCGCATGAAACCCAGATGGAAGAAGACGCGCGCAATTGTCTTGCCGCGGCGGTGCGCGGTTGGCGAGACCTCGTAAACAAATCGTTCAATTCATGCAAGGGCCTATCATGGTAAACATTCACGCGGTTAACGCGGAATCGCGATGCGATTTTTACGCCGTACATTTCTGCGAACGTTTCTCGTTTTTGGGCCAATTTGTGCGATTCAAAAATCCGGTTAAATCTAGACGAATATTTGCAGTTAACTATAATCAAGCCCGAAATCCGGCGTCTGCTTTGTAGAAGGCATAAGAATAGGCACGTTATAGTAATGGGATAGAGCAATACGCGGCGCTTAGCGCATGCTCAAGAGTTCTCTGCTATATTACTTCAAAATCGAAAACCACACCTCTAGCCCTCCCAAATGAGCCGGCGGAGCGATTGAGAAAGTTAACATGGCGTTACCTCGAGGCTCGCAGATGGAGGGCCGGCGAAGCGGTCGGGCGGTGCCGGCATCACGGCGCGGCGCTTGCACTCTCCGGCCTGTCCTGCGCCGCGGCGTCCCTTTGCGCCCGTCTCGCGGCGGCCTCGCGCGCCGCGGCGATTGCCGCCTCCAGCACCTCAAGCCCGGCGCCCGGCTTGACGCTTTCCTCGGTCAGGAGCCTGCGGAAGGCGCGCGCGCCGGGCTTTCCGTTTATGAGGCCCGTCATGTGCCGCGTTATGCAGGAGAGCTTCGTGCCCTGCTCCAACTCGCGCGTGGCGTAGGCGAGCATACGCTCCAGAACGGCGCAGGCGTCCAGCGGCGGCGTCTCCTCGCCGAACAGAGCCCGGTCGACATCGGCGAGGATCGCGGGCGATTTGTAGGCTGCGCGCCCGAGCATCACGCCGTCCACCGCCTCAAGATGCACGAGGGCTTCTTCAAGCGTGGCGATGCCGCCGTTGATGGCAATCGTAAGCTCTGGGAAGGCAGCCTTGAGCCGGTACACGCGCTCGTAGTCGAGCGGCGGCACGTCGCGGTTTTCCTTGGGGCTCAAGCCCTGAAGCCAGGCCTTGCGGGCGTGCACGATAAAAATGCGGCAGCCGGCGCCGGCCACGGTTTCGACGAACCTCGAAAGGTCCGCCTCGCTATCCTGATCGTCGATGCCGATGCGGCATTTCACGGTTACGGGCAGGGCGGCGCCAACCGCGCTTTGCATGGCCGAAACGCATTGGCCCACAAGCCGGGGCTCCGCCATGAGGCAGGCGCCGAAGCGGCCGGATTGCACCCGGTCCGAAGGGCAGCCGCAATTCAGGTTGATCTCGTCGTAGCCGAAGCCGGCACCCGCCTCGGCCGCGCGCGCAAGCTCATCCGGGTCCGAGCCGCCCAGTTGCAGCGCGATCCGGTGCTCCGCCGGGTCGAACCCCAGGAGCCGTTGCCGGTCGCCATGCGCGATGGCCGCGGACGTAACCATCTCGGTATAGAGGCGCGCGCGCCTGCTCAATTGCCGGTGGAAGTAGCGGCAATGGCGGTCGGTCCAATCCATCATCGGCGCCACCATGAAGCGCACGTCGTTATGCGGGCTGCCGCATATGGCACTGTCCAAGCTCTATGCCTTTCCTCGGTGCTTCAATCAGGCTTCGGCGCAAATAACAGTTTTGGGCCCAGGCGCCCGATGCGGCCCGTTTGTGTATGTCCACCCGGCGTGGAAAGTGTGACGCTCAATGCCGGTTTCCGCCATTTCCTGAGCGCCGGTTTCGACGTCTCGCGGATCGTTATTGCTGCTGCTGGCGCTCGTTGCAATCCTGTGTTCCCGATATGGGATGCCGGAGCAGGGCAGGGCAGAGGCTTGCATCGCGAACGCCGGGCGGATATGGCGGGGATACAAGCTGCGGCGCCAATTCTGGAGCGGAAACATGGCTCTTTTACTGCTTCTCATGATCGTGCCGCCTTTGTGCGCGGCCTCGCTGATCGCCTACCGGATTTGGCCGGTGCCAGCGTTGTACGGCGCGGCAGCGGTTGTCTGGCTGGCGCTGGTGGGCCTTGCTTTCGTCGCCATCCTCAATATCGCTCTTCAGCCGCGCACGGGTTGGGAAAGCGTTGGAGCAGGCCTTTTGACGATCTATTCCGTTCCCCTCCTGACATCCGGCGCGTTGGCGCTGTTCCTCAAGCCTCCGCCTCGGGGGGATAGAGAAAAGCCATAGGTCGCCGCGATTGTGCGCAATGGCCGGATAAGCGGGCTGCCGTTCGTGTTCCGGCTACAAGTCGCGGGCCACGCGGAAGCCAGCATAAGAGAAGGCGTTATTCGTAGACAACCCGGCGGCAGCGGAACGCAACGCAGCAGGGCCGGAATGCCAGCCGCCGCCACGGTGCATAAGAGAATGGCATTGCCCGTCCGGCCGGACGCTGCCATCGGCGGGTGCTGTCATCGTGATGTTATCCCAGCAATCTTCCACCCACTCGGCCACGTTGCCGTGAACCTGATAGAGGCCCCAGGGGTTGGGCTTGAAGGCGTCCACCGGCAGCGTCGCCAGCCTCGGCTTGCCCTTCGGTCCGCCGGGTTCGAAAGGCCACCGGCTGTCGTAATCGGCCTGATCCGGTGTAATCGTGCTGCCCCACCAGAAGGCCGTAGTCGTGCCGGCACGGGCCAAATATTCCCGTTCCGAATCAACGATCAACCTGTATTTCTTGCTGGTCTTCCGGCTAAGCCATGCGGCATAGGCATCGGCGTCCTCATTCGTCACGCAGACTACCGGGTGCCGCGCCGTCTGCTTGAAGCCGGGCGAGCGCCAGCTGGCGCCGGCCTTTGCCGTTGTACCCGATCCGTCCGGCAGTTCGCATTTGTCAGTCATCGCGTGCCGCGTCGCGGTGACGAAAGTCTCGAACTCGCCGCGTGTGACAGCATATTTGCCGGCAACAAATGCCCGCTTAAAGGTGATTTTCTGCCGATTTTCGCTGAACGCCCAGCGATTCGGCTCGTCCTTGGGCGAGCCCATGACGAATTCGCCGGCAGGCACCACGACCATCTCGGGGCAATTGGGGCAGTCCCTGAAGCTTTCACGTTGGCCGTTGCCCGGCGATAGCCACATCTCATTGCTGTGCGCGCCGCTGCCAACAAGCACCCGCACCTTGCAGCCCAGCCCTCCGCAGCCCGCACGGCCGGCGCCGGCAGGACGAGGGCGATCAGCCCGGATACGAGGACGCAATGAACTCTCACCGATGGCCTCAGCACAACGTCAATACCGCACCGCGCGCGCTGGGAATCCCAGCGCGCTTTCCGGAGACATGCCGCCCCGGGCGTCAAGCGGCAACAACAAGGCCGGGCTGCGGCGGGGCCGGCTCGCTAGAAGCCCCAGCGCAGGCAGCGCGGGCGTCTGTACGACCTGCAAACAAGCTCGGAGCACACGTCGGTCCAGCCCTTCCCGCAGCTACAGTTGTTGCAGCCGTCGAACCATTCGACGCAAAGGCGCGGGCAGCGCCCCTTATGCCACAGGTCTCCTGCCAGCACGATGCCTGGCCGTGAAGTTTCAGCGGGATGGGCGGCGCCCGTCTGCGCCGATGCCTGCTCCACTGGCGCAAGCAGGAACATGGATATGAGGATTATGAAACCGCGGATCACCGTCATACGGGTGCCTCCTTTGGGAAATTCTTCAATACCGGAAGCATTAGCATAATTCCCGCGCGCCTCAAGAGGCGTTGCGCTCGTGCACCAGTGTGACGGAATCGCGGTGGAAAAGAGGCAAAGCACTTTATTTTATGACAATTCGATATATATGTTATTCCGCATTGGAGCTTGTTAGTTTGAGCTAAGTTATGAGTACCTCTACGGATTGCCAGGCCAGGGTTGACGAGGACGGGCGCGTCATCGACAGATCCGGCGATATCGATCAAAGGCCGCTTGAGGAGCGCACCGGCAAAGATGGCGCGAACGTCGTTGTTTTGCGGCGCGAGCAGCGCCCGGGTCATTTGCCGGCCCCCGTGACGCAGCGTTCTGAGACCGTGGTCCCGCCTCAGCAGCGGTTCATGGCTCCGCCCCGCGAACTGGCCGATATTGCCCAGCGCCTTCAGAAGGATATCGACAAACAATTTGCCAGGGCCAAGTCCCAGCTTGAAACGCTCGCGCAAAAAATCGAGACGCAGGAAAAGCGCTGCATTCCGCCCAAGCTCGATGACGACCTGCAGCAAATCCGCTTTCAGCGGCAAAAGCTGCTGATCGCCAACGGCCCGGCGCTCGCGGACTGCCTGCGGGAGGAGAAAAGCCGCCTCGCGGACCTCGACGCCTTCAAGGCGGAGCATGGGCTTACAAGGGACGCGCATTATCCGTCGTCGCCGCTGCTTGCCATTGGTATTCTGTCAATCCTCATCATCGTGGAGGCGGGTATTAACGGCGTTCTTTTTGCCGGCAGTAGCGACCAGGGGTTGTTTGGCGGCTGGCTTGAGGCGCTGGTGCTTTCGATCTCCAACGTTGGCGCGGCATTTCTCTTGGGCCGCGTCGTCCTGCCTCAACTGCACAGGCGTGGAGCGGGTCAGAAAGCCGGGGCCTCGTTTTTGTGCCTGGCGGGTGCCGCTGCGATTCTGGCCATCAACCTGATCGGCGCGCATTATCGCGACTTCAAGTCCGAGGCCGTCCCCAATCCCGCGTCCACGGCCGCGCCGAAGCAGGAAGCAGTCCTCGCGCTGGGCGGCGCTAAGCCGGGTTCCGCCGCCTCTGCTGCGCCGCACAAAGGCGCGAAAGCCGCCGCCGCCGAAGCTCCTGCTCCTCTGCCTGCGCAGATTGCCGGGGATGAGAAAGCCAAGGAGCGCGAAGCGATTGCGAAACTGACCGGCAATCCCTTCGCATTCGGCAGTTTCATGAGCTTTTTCCTCTTTGCCATCGGGCTCTGCGGGGCCTCCATCGCGGCAATCGACGGCTACAGGCTCGACGATCCTTTCCCCGGCTACGGCAAGCGCCACCGGAAATATGCCGCCGCGCGGCTTCGCGGCGCCGGAGCACTCCAGAGGATTTTGGGCCAGTCCAACGCCATCATGACGGGAAGCTTTCAGGCCATGAACCGCAAGATCGAGAGTTTTGCGCATGAGATGGCGGCGCTTTTCAACCTTCACCAAGCCTATGTGAGCGACCGTCAGGCGTTGCAGGACAGCTTGCGGGAGGCTGCCGACGGCGCGGACGCACAAATTGCCGCCTATGACAGGCTTCTCAACAAAGTGCCGGGGTCCGAAAACCGCGATGTGTATTCTATAGCGCTCAAGAGCCTCGCGCCGCTTTCCGAAAAGCAGCTCAAGTTCTACGAATCCCAGGAACGCAAGCTGAAGTCGCTCCAGAAGGCCGCGCAGAAGGAGCAGGGCGATGTGCTGGGCCTGTTCGAAGCAGCCTCGGCGGATTTCCAGAAGCTGCTGGCCGATGCGAGCCAGGCAAGCCTGCGGGCCGCGTATGCCGGCACATGCGGAGATCCAGGCGGGAGGGACGCATGAGCGCCAAGGCGATCCTCGGAGTGGCGCTGACCGTTATCGCGGCGAGTCTCGCCGGCGGTGGCGTATATGCCCTGCATAGGCTGAAGCTGAAGAAATTCGATTCCGCCACGCTGTGCCCGTTCGAGGGCTCGCAAGTGGCGTCCGTGATCCTGATCGACAAGACCGATCCGCTAACGGCGGCGGAGAAAGCCAGCGCCCGCGGTCTCGTTGCCGCAGAGGCTGCCCAGGTGCGGAAGGGCGATAGGATAACCGTCCGGCTCCTCAGGCAGGTGGATGGCGCGGCTGGGACCGCGCTCGATACCGCGGCCGACCTCTGCAACCCCGGTTCCCAGGCAAATCCGTTGTTCGAGAACCCAAAGCGTGTCGCCGCACGCTACCAGAGCGCCTTCCGCGAACCTCTGGACGAGGCGCTGGCAGACGGGCAGGAAACAGGCCCGGCGACGGCCTCGCCGGTCGCACAAGCCATTCACGAAAGCCTGGCGGCGGTTCCCGGAGCGCCCGGCCAGCACTTAAGGCTCACTCTGGTTTCGGACTTGATGGAGCATACGCCCGAGGCCTCGGCCTATGCCGGCACCTTGAGCGAGGCTGCGTTGAGCAGGGACTTTCCGCCTGCGGTGGCAGAGCGCCTTCGCGGAGCGGAAGTCCGCATCCTGCTTCTGGCCCGCCCCCGTTATGCCAAACAGCAGGCAGCCGCCATCGCGGTCTGGCGCCGCCTGTTCCAATCGGTCACCCGCCGCGAGCCGGAGCTTTTGCCGCAGTAGCCCCCCTACCTGTGCCTTAAGCTCCTCCCCAGCCCTCTCCCCTCTCTCTCCCGAGGGGAGAGGGTCCCTTCAACCATCCATCCGGTTGCACATCAGGCGACGCCCGCGCGCAACAGATCGTGGATATGGATAATGCCAACCGGCGNNCGGGTCATGATCTCGCCCGCCGTCTTGCCGAGCAGATCCGGTCCCATGTTCCGCCGCAAGTCGCCGTCTGTCAGGACGCCGATGAGCTTGCCGTCGTCGCCGGCAATGCCGAGGCAGCCGAAGGCTTTCTCCGTCATCATCACGAGCGCGGTGCTCATCGGCTCATCGGTCCTGACGACAGGCAGCCTTTCGCCCGTGTGCATGATGTCGCCGATATGCTTCAAGTTCGCTCCAAGCTGGCCGCCAGGGTGGAAAACCTTGAAATCGAGCGCGGTGAAGCCGCGTCCTTCCAGGAGCGCGATCGCCAGGCAATCGCCAAGGGCGAGTTGCACCAGCGCCGATGTCGTGGGCGCAAGCCCGTGCGGGCACGCCTCTTTCACCGCCGGCAGGGAGAGCACGATGTCCGCGGCCCGGCCAAGCGTGCTATCGCGCCGCGAAGTCATGGCCACGAGCGGTACCTTGAAGCGCCGCGAATAGGTGATGAGATTGGCAAGCTCGGCGGTCTCGCCCGACCAGGAGAGCGCCAGCACCGCATCTTTCGCCGTAATCATGCCGAGGTCGCCATGGCTTGCCTCGGCGGGATGAACGAACTGCGCCGGTGTGCCGGTGGACGAGAGCGTGGCGGCAATTTTCTGCCCGACGTGGCCGCTCTTGCCCATGCCGGTCACGATCACCCGGCCCTCGCAGCCGAGCATCAGTTCCACCGCGCCTTCGAAGTCCTTGGCGAGCCCGTTGCCTAAAGTGCCCCCCAGCGCCTTCAGCCCGTCGATCGCACAGGCTATGCTACGCTCGGCCACGGGTGCAGCCTCGAACCCCGTTGCCGGCTTGCGCCCGGCGGCCCGTGCGAGAGGCTTTCCCATTTTCATTCCCCCTGAAACCGCGGCGCCAGTCTTAGTGCGCGCGGTTCCCTCCGTTTGAGCCCTGAAGAGCTATGCCGTTGAGACGCTGCCTGTTTTTAGACGCGGCCCCCCAAAGGCTTACTCCGCAACTTGCTTGGCCTCAAGCTCCGCCGCAAGCCTTTTCAGCTCTTCGCCGAACTTTGGGGCAAGGTCGGGGCGGGCGAGCGCGAAGGCGACGTTGGCCCTCAGGAAGCCCAGCTTGGAGCCGCAGTCGTAGCTCTTGCCTTTGTATTTGTAGGCGAAGAACATCTGATCCCGCATCAGGGTCTTCATCGCGTCGGTGAGTTGGATCTCGTTGCCCGCGCCGGTCGTCTGGGTCTTGAGAATATCGAAGATTTCGGGTTGCAGGATGTAGCGGCCCATGATGATGAGGTTCGAGGGGGCCGTGCCCGCGGCCGGCTTTTCGACCATCGACCCGATGCGCCAAAGCCGGTCGTCCTCCTGGCTTTCGAGGCCTACCACGCCGTAGGAGCTGGTTTCGTGGGGGGCCACCTCCTCCACGGCGATGACGTTGATCTTTGCATCCGGCCCGTATTTGGCGCCAAGGCGGTTGTACGCGCCAATCATCTGCCCAAGGCAGCCTTCGCCATTCTGCAAGACGATCACGTCCGGCAACAAGAGCGCGAAGGGTTCCTTGCCTGCGATATCGCGCGCGCACCAGACCGCATGGCCGAGGCCGAGCGGGTCCTGCTGGCGCGTGAAGCTTGTCGCGCCCGGNNTCGGCCACATGCTGAATGATGGGACGGTCCACGACCGTAAGCATTTCCTTGGGCATGGCTTTCGTGGCTGGAAGGAAACGTGTGCCAAGGCCTGCGACGGGGAAAATGGCCTTGCGGATCGGCTTGCTCATTTGTGCGGGTTCCTGGAAGCTTGCGGAATGCGGCAGGTGGACAATGACGGATGCGGAAACGTGCGCAGCGGAGTGCATATAGCTCATAAACGGGCGGATTTCAGCAGGAATTGCGACAGTTTCTGGCCGGACGCCCGTCAGCCCCACGGCGCGGGCGGCGGCTGGCGCCAAAGCCGTGCCCACAGGTTGCGCGCTCGATTGAGGCCGGCAATCCTCACCTTGCCCACAGAAGACAGTGCGTCCCCCGCCAGGGCTTGATCCTGTCACAATCTGTAATATAGCTAACGTAAGGATTCCGGGGAGAACCAGGCTTGAGCTTCAGCATTGACTGCGGGGGCAATTTGGAGGGTTTGAAAGGGAGAGCGCGCGAGCGGCTCGCGGCCCTCTTTTCCGTCTTGCTTCTTTCGCTCTGGGGCATGGCCGGCGCGTCCGCGCAAACCGTTACCTCATCCAGCTACATTACGCCATTTCCTCAGGGGGACCGTTATCAGATCCGCGTGATCGGCGACTGGTACGGCGCCGGGCTCACGGCGGGGCTGCAAGATGCGCTTAAGAGCGAGGCTTCCCTGGAAGTTTTCGATGTGAGCCGGTCCGGTTACGGGCTGGTGCGCGCCGAGCAAAGCGGCCTCTCGGCCGAAGCCGATAAGTTAGTCTCCGGGGGGCCTGTTCACATCGCCGTCTTAATGATGGGCATGAACGACAGGATCTCGATCAGAACGGCTGCGGGCAATGTGCAGCCAGGTTCCGCCGATTGGAAAGAGCTTTACGGCAAGGAAGCCGAAAAACTTATCAAGAAGCTCAGGAACGCGGGCATCGCGGTTTATTGGGTTGGCCTGCCGCCCATGAGCAATCCGTCGCTAAACGAGTTCGTGGCCGGACTGAACGATACGGTCCGACAAGCCGTCTACCTCAACGGTGCCAAATTCGTCGAGATCTCCGCCGGGTTCGCCGACCAGGGCGGCGGCTATAGTGCCTGGGGAGCGGACATCGCCGGCCAGACCAAGCGCCTGCGCGAGGGCGATGGCTCGGGGCTGACCCAGGCCGGCTACCGCAAGGTTGCGAGTTTCGTCGAGGTTTCCATCCGCCGCGATCTGGCACAGGCGCGTGCGCAGCGGAATATTCCGCTTGCGGGCGACGAGGAGGAGCAGGCGCGCGTGGTGCCTGCGCCCGCACACGGCTCGCAGGCGAAAAGCGCGGCCACGGGTTCCACTGGCGGCTGGAAGCCCGAGACCTCCGGCGGCAAGCCGGACCCCGTGGCCAAATCTACCACCGCCAACTTCAGGACCGAGGCCGTGGCCGCGGTTCCAACCGCGCCCGACGCCGCGCGGCGCGACCAGGCCGCCTTTGCGGAAGCAGGCAGCCAGTCGGGCGAATACATCCTGGCCGAGCTTGGCAATGGCTTGACATCGATTGCCGTGATAACACCCGTGGGCGATTTGTCGATGCGTGAAATTCAAAGGCAAACGCCACTCGCAGACCGTCTCTATTTCAAGGTTCTGAGCAAGGGCGAAGCCTTGCCCGTAAAGGAAGGCCGGGCCGACGATTTCCGCTGGCACGGAGAGGAAGGCACGAAGTCTCGATAGCTAAGGCCTGTTTCGCAGGAGTTTTTATGCAGGGTCGTGAGCACAATGTCCGGAATCTCCCGCGCTGCATCCGCCGCGTGGGCCTGCTGTTGCTGCTTGGCCCCCTGCTTCCGGGCTGCCTGCCTGGGATGAATTGGGGGGAGGAAGAGGCGGACAGCACTTCGCCCAGCAATGTTCAAGGGGCCCCGGCGCTCAACCGCGATTACAAGACGAATTTCCTGTCCCTGAAGATGCCCGCGCTCGGCATGCAAAACGTGCAGGCTCATCTTATGCCGGATATCGGGCCGTCTATCCTCGGTGCGTTCTCCACCGTCGAGACCCGCCGGCCGGCATCCGCTGGAGCCCCAGGCCGCTTCGCCACCGTCACGGAACCCACTCTAGGGTTCGAGCCGGCGATCCTGCCCCCGGCGAGATCGCTTGCGAACTTCTATGCCGCGCTCTCGGCGCTTGCATCCGGAAGGCGCACTCAGCCGGTGTCGATCTTGCATCTGGGTGACGACCATATCGCCTACGACCGCTTCGCAGGGCCTTTGCGAGAGCATTTAACGAGCCGGTTCGGCTCGGCCGGCCGGGGCCTGATGATGCCTGGCCTGTTCCCGATCCGCGGAATGCAGATCAGCCGGGGCGGGCAATGGAACCTCGTTAGCTCGGCTGCCGGGGCGCAAGGACCGTTCGGTATCACCGGCGTCAGGATGACGTCGGGGGCAAGCGAGGCCTGGATTCGCTTCACGGCGGCACCGGGCGCTTTCGACTGGGCCGAGGTGACGTTCATGACTGGTCCGGGCTTCGGCACGGCTCTCGTCAGCCTGGACGGCGACACCAAGGCCGTGCCGACCCAAGCGCCGCGCACGAACGAGACAGCGATCCGCATTTCCGCGAAGGCCCGGGAGATCCTGATCAAGCCCAAGGGCGATGGCCCCATCGCGGTCCTTTCCGCCGCGACAGGTACCAATGGCAGGGGTATCGTGTACAGCAGCCTCGGGCTGCCTGGTGCGACCGCGTCGACAGCGGAAAGGTGGTCGCCGGACTTCCTGGCGAACGACCTCAAGAAGCTCAATCCGGATCTGATCCTTATCGAATATGGCACCCGCGAGGGCTTCGACGTTGGATTGGATATGAAACAGTATGAGATGCGGCTTTCGGCCTTCATCGAACTGATCAAGGAAAGGGCTCCGCAAGCTTCCATTCTCGTCGCCGGGCCACCCGACGCGGCAAGGCTGCCCGGCTTTGCGAGTTCCATGGGGGCGCAGGCTTGCCGGGCCCTCAACGTGCAGGAAATCGCATCCTATGAGCGCATGATAGACGCGGGCGATGAAAGGCTCGCGCGCTGGCACGCTCCGCCAGGGCTCGATGCCGTGCGTGCGGCGCAGCGGCAGTCCGCGGCTTCCGTCGGTGCCTACTTCTGGGATTGGGCCAAGTATATGGGCGGGTCATGCTCCATCCACGCATGGGCTTCGTCCTCGCCGCCGTTGGCGGAGCCGGACCACATAACCCTGACCGAAGCCGGCGACGGCCGTTCGGCGCGTGCGCTCTTCGCTGAGCTTATGGCGGGGTACGACGCCTACCACCGCGAGCTTCAGGCAAAAGCCCAGACGATCGCCGCCGCGGTCGAGACGCCGGCAGCTCAGCCCGCGCAGAAAAAGCGTAAGGTTCGATAAGTTAGCCTCGCTGTGGTCCCGGCGTCAGCCGGATGGCGGTCCGGCGCCGTGACCGCACGATGAGCGCCTGGACGTATTTGAGCACGCCCAGCACCCAGGGCATCAGGGCAAAGCTCGGGAAGATGAGATGGCGGCTGCCCGCCACTAAGATGAAGTGCCAGGTTGCCTTGGGTGCGAAGATATCGGCGGCAATGAGCCCCGCTCCCAGAACGGCGGCAAGTGTAAAGCCGATGGCCAGCGACCTCGCGAAGCGGCTTTTGCTGCCGGCCAGTGTGCAGGCGGTTAATGTGTAGCCAATTGCGATGAGGGCACCCGCAAGCCACGGTGCCACCGGCACGAGCACGCTTCCTGCCAAAGCGATCAGAATGCCCCAGAAAAAAAATGTCCAGGGATCGCGATTCCCATCGGTGGCTGGAAGAAACAGTGTTGCATCTTCGTTCAGCGAGTTGTCGGTGATGTAGTCGGGCAAGTCGCCATCCGAGTTCGAAGACATGCATGCCTCCACTCAAATATCGCGCAGCCAGCGGCAGCCATGCCGCTGCAGATGCGCGTGCTGGGTATGTAATTACCAAAAATAGCGGTTGAAGCCCTGCGCGCGCTGCTTGCGGCAATTTGCCGGAATATTTGGCTCCCCCCTTACATGCGTGCATCCGCTTGCCCAAATTCAAGGGTTATGCCGCGCAATCCGCGCGCGCTTAGCGTGCAAGCTCCTTAAGCGCCAACCGGATGAGGTTTTCGGTACGTGGCGGATCGCCTGCCTTCTGCAAGGCGGCGGCGACGGCGGCGTTTGCCTGAGCTTGCGCGTAACCGAGATTGAGGAGCGCGGATATGGCCTCGGTCTCGGGTGAGGCGCCCGGCCCAGCGGCACCCGAAGGCGGTACGGCCGCTGTTGCCTGTCCAGCCGCGGAGATCGCGGCGGGCGGCGCCTTGTCTTTAAGCTCGTTGACGATACGCAATGCGACCTTGGGGCCAACGCCGGGCGCGCGCGCCACCATGGCCCGGTCTTGCAGAGCTATCGCATGGGCAAGCTGGCTGGTATCGAGGGTGCTCAGGATCGAGAGCGCAACCTTCGAGCCCACGCCCTGTACGCTTTGCAACAGGCGGAACCAGCCACGCTCGGTCTCGGTCAGGAAGCCGTAGAGCTTGATTGCGTCTTGCCTGACATGAGTATCGATGGAAAGGGTCACGGGCTCGCCNNCCGCCGACATCGATAATGGCAAGTTCCGCGCCTACGGCATCGACGGCGCCTCGCAATTTCCCGATCATGCGTTACTCCAATGAACTGGGACCGCCGCCCTGGTAACGGGCGCATCTGGCCTCTACCGGCCGGCACACCGCTTTAGCATCCAACGCTGGTGTGGCGTCTCGCAATTGCCTGCCAGCTTTGTTGCGGGCCTAGCAAAGGCAATTGCGAGACGCCACACTAGCACTTTGATTCTGCAAGTGTCCCTTTTGTCTCCGGATTACCGTGCGAGCGTGCGGCAAACGGGACGGTGATCCAGAGACAGGACACTAGCGCGAGTCTGGCGCGCGGCGCTTGCAGGCAGGAGCGTTTTACACAACCGACGCGTATTCCGCCGCAATCGCGCGCGCGCGCCGGTGATGGGCGTGGGTGATGGCAATCGCCAGCGCGTCGGCCGCGTCCGCCGTTCCTGGCGAGGCTTTGGGCAGAAGGTAGCGGATCATGGCGCGGATTTGCGTCTTATCGGCGTGGCCGGAGCCCGTAACCGTCTTCTTGACAGTGTTCGGCGCGTACTCGGCAACGCTCAAGCCCACGCGCGCCGGCACCAGAAGGGCGATGCCCCGCGCCTGCCCGAGCTTCAGTGCCGAGCGTGCATTGCCGTTCACGAAGGTTTCCTCGACCGCGGCCTCGGCCGGCCCCCAGGCATTCAGCACTTCCTCAAGACCGGCGAACAGCGAGGCAAGCCGGCCGCCCATGGGATCGGCGGCCGCGGACTTGAGGGTGCCGCAGGCAACGAAGGTCAGCCGCGCTTCATCCCAATCGATGACCCCCCAGCCGAGATTACACAGGCCTGGATCGAGGCCGATGATGCGTGTCAGAGGTTTTTGCATAGCGGAAGATCCAGGTGTTCGAATCGAATTCGATCAAGGGTTTACGCTGGATGCGTCGCGGTCAAGCTGAGTTTTGGAGATGGATCGGGGAAGCTGCCGGGAATGGAGGGACAAACGAAAAAAAGCAAGCGGTGACGGTGAACACCGCTTGCCCCCCTCCAAATGCGTGCTGCTAGTCCATATGCAGGTGTTCGCCACGGAACACTCAGGCAGAAACCTTCCATGGCAGCTCGCGGTCTTGCCGCGCTGTTTGCTTAATATTGTTTTTGCCTATGCCGGTCAACGGTTGCGTCTCTGCCAAGCCTGAGACCAACTGCCGCTGCGATAGTTTTGTAACAATGTTTCCTCGTGTCCGATGAGGCAGCGGCGACGGCTGGCTGGTGTCAGAGCAGCACTCGGGCTGGCGGTTGCGTGTACCCCTCCATTTGGCTGCGGCGAACCGGCTGGACAAAGGCAGCTTGTGCGGGTAGAGAATCGTGCCACGCCGTTGCACAAATCCTAGCATGCGCCAAGCTGTGGCACGCCGGCGCGAAAACCCAGGAACATCGATTGCGGACGTGGTGAAACGGTAGACACAAGGGACTTAAAATCCCTCGGCCGAAAGGCTGTGCGGGTTCAAGTCCCGCCGTCCGCACCATCTTAGCTTTCGGCGGTATTCAGCATTCGCCGCCTATGTCGCGTCCTTTTGCATTCGATTGCCCCGCGAGATCGATCCGTCCCGATTGACGTGAGTTGGATTTGTTCCCGCAATTCTCAGGCAATACCGGCAATGGGAAATCCATGCCCCCGGCCTTGTCCAAGGCTAGCAGCCTGTCGGACTTCGGTTGG
>PMBZ01000212.1:974-4485 GCA_003153975.1 Hyphomicrobiales bacterium | reverse complement strand
CGCCCGCACGGCCAACGCGGTCGATATCGATACGACCGGCATCGAAGCCGTGGTCCAGCGTTCCTGGTCAGTCCTGGACCTGGTGCTCGGCTATACCGCGCTCACCAAGATTTCCGATTATCACAATGCCGCGGTCGACGCCAGTTTCTACGCGCTCAATTATCCGAAGCAACGGCTGACCGCCGCGGTCGTCGCCCGGCTTGGCAGTGGCTTCGAATTGCGCCTCGACAACGANNTCGCTGCAAGTCGACAATCTCTGGAATACCGATTTCGAGGAAGTGCCGGCCGTGCCCGCCGCGCGTCGCCAGGTGACCGCGGGGTTGGAATACGTTTGGTAGCCGGGCCGAATTGTGGCAGCGGCGTCCCGCCGCTTTTCCGCGCTGCCAGCGGCGAGACGCCGCTGCCACTTTGCCTGCTCAGGACCGGGTGCATATGCCGGTTGTCGGTGCGCTGCGGTCAGCATAGTGGAAGCGGCGTCCCGCCGCTTTTCCGCCCTGCCAGCGGCGAGACGCCGCTGCCACTTTGGCTGCTGCTGGCTCAATCCGGCCGCCACCCACCAATGGGGACACACCGCGGGCGTTCTGCGGGTTCGTTCCGCGGTTGACGTCGGCGATGGACCTGCGTCCTTTGCGCGGACGCATGTCTGCCAATCCTTTTCTCGATCCGTCGTTCGAAATCCGCTGGTCACAGCTCCGGCCGGAGGCGATCGAGCCCGCCATCACGACGGCGCTGGCCCGGGCGCAATCGGCCATCGACGCCATCGCGACCTGCGACTTCGCGGCGCTGACCTATGACAACACATTCCTGGCGCTCGAGCGGGCCACGGAGGAATTGAACGTTGCCTGGGGCAAGGTGGCGCACCTGCAATCGGTCGCCGATTCGCCGCCGGTGCGGGAAGCCCACAATCGGATGCTGCCGCCGGTGTCGGCTTTTTACGCGAAAATTCCCCTCAATGCCGAGTTGTGGCGCCGGTTGAAGACCTTCGCCGGATCGCCGGCCGCCGCGGATCTGCGCGGCATCCACCGCCGCTTCCTCGAGGAGACCGTGGCCGATTTCCGGCAGGCCGGCGCGGATTTGCCGCCGGAGCGGCGCGCCCGCCTCGAAGTGTTGCAGAGCGAACTTGCCCAGCTCACCCAGAAATATGCCGAGAACGTGCTCGATGCCACCAACGCCTGGCAACTGGTCGTCGGGGACGAGGCCGGCCTGCGCGGCCTGCCGGCGCGCGCCCGGGCTGCAGCCCGGCAAAACGCCGAGCGCAAGGGTTACGGCTCGTCCACCGAACCGGCCTGGCGCTTTACGTTGCAGGCGCCGTCGCAGGAAGCGGTGATGCTCTACGCCGAGGATGAGAACCTCCGCCGGTGGATGTGGTCGGCGGCGGTCGCCGTCGGCAGCCTCGAACCCTACGCCAACGCCGATCTCATCCAGCGCATCCTCGCACGACGGGCCGAGAAGGCGGCGTTGCTCGGCAAGCCGCACTTTGCGGATCTGGTGCTCGAGCGGCGCATGGCCAAAAACGGCGCCCGCGCGCTCGGCTTCATCGAGGATCTGCAGCAGCGGGCGCAGGCGGCCTTTGCCCGCGAATGTCGCGAGCTGGAGGAATTCAAGGCGCAGCAGACGGGCGGAGCGGCGGGCCCGCTCAAGGCGTGGGAGGTGGCCTATTGGGCCGAGCGGCTCCGCCAGGCGCGGTACGCCTTCGACGAAGAAGTGTTGCGGCCCTATTTCCCGATGGAGCGCGTGATCGCCGGAATGTTCGAACTGGCGCACCGCGTGTTCGGGCTGCGCATCGCGGAACGCCCGACGACCTGCAGGAGCCTGCTGGCCGGCGATGCGACGAATGTGGTCGAGGGATCGCGTGCCAGCACGCTCCGACCACAAGGCCAGCGGGCGGACCCGGTCGAGGTCTGGCATCCGGAGGTGAAGTTCTACGATATGCACGATGCACGCGGCCGGCACGTCGGCTCGTTTTATGCCGACTGGCACCCGCGCGAGGCGAAACGCGGCGGCGCCTGGATGAACTATCTCAGCACCGGCGGGCCGCAGCCCGACGGCGCGCGCGCACCGCACCTCGGGGTCATCTGCGGCAACCTGACGCCGCCGGTCGATGGGCGTCCGGCGCTGCTCACCCATCGCGAAGTGGAGACGATATTCCACGAGTTCGGCCATCTGCTGCACCACCTGCTGGGCGAAGTGGAGATCAAATCGCTCAATGGCGTGAACGTGGCCTGGGATTTCGTGGAGCTGCCGTCGCAGCTCATGGAGAACTGGTGTTGGGAACGCGAGAGCCTCGACCTGTTCGCCCGCCACCATGAAACCGGCGGCCCGATCCCCCCGGAGCTGTGCGCAAAAATGCAGGCGGCGAAAAATTTCCGCGCGGCCGGCGCGATCATGCGCCAGGTCCAGCTGGCGAAGATGGACCTGTTGTTGCATCTGCGCACCGGCGATTTTCTCGAGGGCGACATCGAGGCCAAGGCGCGCGCCGCTGTCGCCGAAACGATGATACCGACCGAGCCGCCGGCCCGCACGATCGTGAAGCGTTTCACCCACGTCTTTGGCGATCCGGTGGGCTATGCGTCGGGGTATTACTCTTACAAATGGGCCGAGGTGCTCGATGCGGACGCGTTCACGCGCTTCCGGCGCGAAGGGTTGTTCAACCCGCAAGTCGGCGCCGAGTTCGTCGAACACATCCTGAGCCGGGGGAATTCGGCCGAACCGATGGAGCTTTACCGCCGTTTTATGGGTCGCGAACCGGACCTTGGCGCGCTCCTGCTCAGGTGCGGCCTCAGGTCATCATAAGATTCATTCCCGCCGGGCGAGGCTGGGGCAGGCTTTGGGCAACCTGGCGAATCTTGTCCAGCATCGCCTTACCACTGTAGGGTTTGACGATGTAGTGCAGTACGACGTACTGCACGGCCTCCTGGACAGTCTGGCGCTCATTGATGCCTGTGCAGAGGATGATCGGCAATTCTCTCAGCTTGGGAATCTCGCGGATGCGCTTAAGCAGGCTAATGCCATCCACAACAGGCATTTTGATGTCAACGATACCCAGATCGAAGTGCCGTTCCGGATCGCTGAGCAGCCACCACGCCTCGGCTCCATTGCTCGCAAACACCAGAGTGCAATCGGGTTCCTGCGTCAGCAGGTCACGCAAAAGCTGGCAACAGCCATCGTCGTCATCGACCACTAGGATGTTCATGGCGCTTGTGGTATAAACCGGAGGCCAGCTTATCGACACACTGGCGGACTTCTTTAAAGCAAAAATCTGGCGGTATTATCGCACAAACCCCTGGAGTAGCCGTTTCCGAGCATTCCCTCTAGCCGTTGCACTATGCGGCAACGATACGGGGCCAAGACGTATCCTGGGATGCGGGGTTTAGGCCTTCTAATCCGCTGGCTGGATTTGGCGCCCCGCAAATGCGATGGCTCGCCTGCTGATGAACAGCTCCGGTGTGTCATCCTGAACGAAGTGAAGGATCCAGCTGGATACGATTGGCCGGCCATGCGCTGATGGATC
>PMBZ01000212.1:0-958 GCA_003153975.1 Hyphomicrobiales bacterium | reverse complement strand
GGTTCGGAGGGCTCGGGCGGGACGCCCCAGCCGACACGCGAGACGCGTGTGCTCCTCGGAGAAGAGACATCGGTCGCGGCAACGCCCCGGAGTTTGTCCCGGGGATTCTTGTTCTCCCGCACTACCGAAGGCGCGGGCCTTCTTGGAACGTCTCAGGCGGGGGGGTGCAACTGCTCCACGACCCGACCGATCTCCTTGTCCAAGGCGTCGAGTTGTTCAATCAATTCCGACTGCGTTGGTGCAAAGGAATCTGGCAGACCCTGCTTTTCAGGCGCGGTGACGACCGTCTCTACTTCGCGCAACTGATGGGCCAGCCGGGGCGCGCCCAGACTAAGGCAGGCGCCCTTCAGGCCGTTGGCGCGCACGGCAAGCTTTTGCAACTCGGTCGGACCGGGTGCCCGGCGGGCATTGGCAAGCCATTCCTGCACGTCGGCCACCAGCGAATCGAGCAGCGTGCGGCAGGTCTCGGCGTCGACTCCGAGCCGTTCACAGATGACCGTGCGGTCTTCCAGGGCATCCTGCGTGGAGAGTTCCCTTTCCACCAGGTGCACTTTTTCGAGGACGATCGCCTTGGTGTAAGGCTTGACGATGTAGTGATTGACCGAAAGCAACACCGCCCGCTCCACCGTGGGGCGGTCGTTGGCCGAAGAGCAGAGGATCACCGGCGTCGCCTTCAGCCACTCGGTCGTGCGCATACGTTCGACCACGTCGAGCCCGTCGGCCCGGGGCATCATGATGTCGAGGACGCACAAATCGAAATGGNNACCTTGTCGTCGTCGGCTACAAGTATGTGCATAGGTGGGCAGCTTCTTGTCGGCCTGGAGTACAGCGGGCTTGAGTGCCCTCCGCCAACCGTGCCGGTCGAGAAAACGTATCGCTGTTCCGGTCGGACTGTGCAACCGCCATTTTAATTCTGGTCAACGCGCCGGGATTTCCGGATAACCGATGTCCCTTATGA
>PMBZ01000084.1 GCA_003153975.1 Hyphomicrobiales bacterium | reverse complement strand
TAGGCTTTTGGGGGCAGCCATGGATTCCCGCATTCGCGGGAATGACGCCAAATCGCCGGCAAATTTCCATCATGTTAGCGCGCATGCGCATGCGCGGGTATGACGGTAGTGCCGCGTTTCACCGGCAATTGCTTGCCCGGAGTTTTGCTCCAGTTACCTTTCAGCCTTGCTCAGGCTGCCGGGCTGCCCTGCGCACTGGCGCCGGCCTGTTTGGGCCATACGGCGCGGATGACGGTGACAACGAACATCACGCCGCCCGCGAGCGCCACGAAAGCGCCGATCCCGTGCAGGAACATCCCAATAAAGGCGGGGTCGGTCAGATCCTTGAGCGACGTGGGCGTCTTGCGGGGAGCGCCATGCTGGCCCGCGAAGAACATGAAGGTGGACGCCACGATCTGCCCGCCGCCCCAGAGCTTAATCTGAAGACGTAGCCACAGGTTGTTTTCCGGCGTTCGATTGAGCGCCGGCAGGCAGAAGCTCAGCATCAAGCCAACCGCGCAGAGGCTTACTCCGGTTATAACGGCATGATAATGCGCCGGTGTGCGCGCGTCCGAGCCGGAGATGAGATTGCCCATCACCCCGCCCATCGCAAATATCGTCATGGATAGGGCCAAGGCCAGGAAGGCGGGATTGCTCCACGGCAGTGGCTG
The DNA here is from genome assembly GCA_003153975.1 of Hyphomicrobiales bacterium. Lineage (GTDB taxonomy): Bacteria > Pseudomonadota > Alphaproteobacteria > Rhizobiales > Rhodomicrobiaceae > Rhodomicrobium. The sequence continues at coordinate 17,408 of PMBZ01000084.1, read as the reverse complement.
GCGCTCCTTCACCCGCCCGATTCCAAAGAGCACAGGTATCCCCACCATCAGCACCGGCAATGCCATAACGAATTGAAGCTTGCTGAAGGCCTCCCGGAACTGCGCGGAGAATACGTCGAATTTGTAGAAAAAGANNTCCGATGGCATCCTCGCCAAGGCTCAAGCGGGCGAGAATGAACCAGCCGGTCAGCATGAGCAGGCAAAAGAGGAACTGCAAGGCGTGCCCGCCGCCCCAGAATATTACCTCGTTCAGCTCTTTCGACGGCGTGGCGCCCCATACGGCATAGGTGGCGATGCCAAAGTAGACCAGCGCGATAAGGTAAATGACGGAGCCGGCGCTCATTGCAAACGCAAGCGGCGGCATCTCCCTCCAGCGCGCAGGAACATTTGCCAGGAGCCGCGCGACGGGCATGGCGATGCCGAGCGCAAGGAGCACGAGGCCGTCGTAGTATGCCCGGTGCAGGATCACAGGAACGTAGTTATTGAGCGAAGCGCCGCTCGCGTGATCGAAGGCCGTGAGACACAACAAGGGATATGCGCATGCGACCGCCATCGCCCCAACACCGCCGAGCGGGGCGAAACGGACTTTCTCCCCGCCGATCTCCGCCGTAGCCATCGAGACCAGCAGCGCGAAAACCGTCAGAAACCAAACGACGAGAGAGAACACGACATGGATGACAAGGCCCTTGGCGAAGGCATCCAGCGGCCAGAAGCCCAGAGCCTGTATGCCGGGAATGCGCGAGGGCGCAAGCAGCAGCACCATGATGCCAGCCAGGGCCAGCGACCCAATGGCCAGGGCCGCCCAGGCTCGAAGCTCCTCGCGTGGCACGCCGGCTCCGGAAATCGTGGCCCGCCCCGCGGCGGCGCTGGANNACCTTGCGGTGCGCGGAGAAACTTCCGCCAAGGCCCCATATCAGCGTCATCGGCACGAGCAGCGCCACGGCCGCCGCCATCAGGACGTGAACGCCCAGCAGCGTGAAGTAGATGGGCCGGATCACGCCATGACCGCCGAACTTCGCAAGGCCCGCGTTGAAGTGATAGGTCAGGTAGATCGCGAGGAACGCCGCGCCAAGCACGGTGGCAACCAGCATGCCGGCCTTATGGCTCCCTCTGTCGCCGTGCCGGATGAACCAGTAGCTCGCGAGCAGCACGATGATGGTCGCGGTGTTGATGACGGCGAGGATATGCGGAAGGGTATGGATTTCAATCATGTACGCTGGACTGCTTTATGGGCCGAATTTGATGACTTTGTACACGAAACTCACATACATGAGCGCGGAAATGCCCAACAAGATAAACAAAGGGAGGTTCATGCTGCGGGGTTTCTTATTTTCTTCGGACTGAGCCATGGTGGAGTTCCTCTTAAACGGGCTGCAACCGCGGCAGCGGGAGAAGCGCGCCGCGGTTGCTTTGGCTGCCCGGATTACTTCGCGTAATTATAGGGCGTCCAATCGGCGGACACGGCGACTTCCTCGGGGAAGTTGCCGGGTCCGATCGGGTAGCTGGCATGGGTCCACTCAAGCGACTTGGAGCCCCATGGATTCCTGCCTACGTGCGCTCCCGCGAAGGCGGAATAGACCCATCCCACGATCATCAGGAAGATACCGGCCGCGGTAATTGCGGCGCCATAAGTCGAGAGGTGATGGTAGAATGTCCAGTTCTCCGAACGCACCGCGCCCACGACTTCGGGCGAATAATCCCAGTAGCGCCGGGGCATGCCGTCCACGCCGATGATGAACAGCGGCCAGAAGGTAAGCTGGGTGCCGATAACGTTCAGCCAGAAGGCAAGTTTGGAAACCGCGTTGTCCGCGGTGCGGCCGGTCATGGCCGGGAACCAGAAGTAGACCGATGCGAACACCGCATAGGCAGCGAACAACGCCATGATGAAGTGGAAGTGCGCATGCACGAACGAGGTCCGGGCAAAGTGCACCGTCATGGAGGCCACTGCCAGCGGGATGCCCGTCAGGCCGCCGAACAGCAGCAGCACGAAGCAAAGTCCAGCATACATCATCGCCACGTTATACGTGATGGCGCCCTTATAGAGCGTGCCCCAAAGCGACAGCACCATCAGGCCCACGGGCAGCGAGATCATCAGCGTGGTCATGGTCATGCCGATGCGCAGCCAGTTCGGCATGCCGGCAACGTACAGGTGGTGAACCCAGACTTCGCCCGAGATCACGACCAGGCCGCACATGCCGCCATAGACCGCTGCCTTGTAGTTGAAGATGTTCTTCTTCGCCATCGTGGCAACGATGTCGTATACGAGGCCCATCGCGGGGAGGAAGATAACGTACACGGCCGGGTGCGAGTAGAACCAGAACAGGTTCTCGTAGAGCAGCGGGTCGCCGCCTCTCGCCGAGTCGAAGAAGCCCGTGCCGACATACTTGTCGAGCAGCAGCAGCGTCACCGCGGCAGCCAGCACTGGAACGAAGATCAGCTGAATGGTGAGGCCGGTGAGGATGCTCCACACGAACATGTTGAGCTGGTTCCAGCCCATGCCCGGAGCCCGCATATAGATGATCGTCGTAATGAAGTTCACGGCGCCCAGGATCGACGAGAAGCCGATCAGATGCACGGTGAAGACATAGAGCGCGGTGTTGCCCGCCGTCTTGATCGAGTAAGGCGGATAACCCGTCCACATCACGTCCGGCTTGTCCGGAATGACGAAGGTCAGGAGCGCCAGGATGATTCCGCAGTAGAACAGCCAAACGCTCAGCGCGTTGATCCGGGGGAAGGCCACGTCCTTCGCGCCGATCATCGTCGGAACGAGGTAGTTCGCGGCGAAGCCCGTAAGGCCCGGAATGAGGAAGCCCAGAATCATCGCGGCTCCATGGAAGTAGAGCGCGGTGTTATAGGCATCGCCGGTCGTCATGCGCTTGCCGATATCGCCGACGAAGTATTGGATAAGTCCAGACTCGCCGGGCGCGAACTGCTCGATCCGGATGCCGATCGCCATAAGGCCGGCGACTATGAATGCCGCCATCGAGCCGATCAGGTAAAGAATGCCGACGCGTTTGTGGTCCGTCGTGAAGATCCACGCTCCGATACCCCCTCCAGAGTGGGCTGGCGCGTGGTCGTAAGTGGCCGTTGTCATAATCTTTTCCCCTTTAACCTACTTGCTCGCCGCGCCGTCGGACTGGCTTGCGAATTTCAAATCACCCGCGGATGCACTCTTGTGCTTGCCAAGCCACGCCTGGTACTCGGCGGTGGGAAGTGCTTTAACCTTCGTCGCCATCTGCGAATGCCCGGTACCGCAGAACTCCATGCAGTCGACTTCCGTCACTAGCGGCTTATCCGGGTAGAACCACAGATAAGTAATGCGGCCAGGGATCAGATCTTCCTTCAGCCGGTACTCGGTCATTCCGAAGGAGTGGATCACGTCGTCCGAGGTCATGCGCAGCACAACCGGCTTGCCCACCTCGACGACGAGTTCGCTATCGGTGACGCCCTTGCCGTAGTCGAAGTCGAAGTACCATTGATGGCCCGTTACCTTCACTTCGACGGAATTCTCAGGCACGACGCGCTGCACGTTCCAGAGCGTCCAGCCCTTGCCGAACAGCAAGAGGTCGTCGGCCAGGAACAAGGCGCAAGGAATGAGTATCCATCCCCATGCGGCCGCTGGGCTGAGGTTCACGGCCTCGCCCACCTGGCCCGGCGATTTCGCCCGGTAGCGGATCATCATGTAGACCGCGGCCAAGCCGAACGGTATGCCGATGAGCAATAGGTCGTAGAAGACTTCCTGCCAGATCTCGTTCCACAAATGCGTTGGGCTGATTATTTTCTCTGCCGCCATCGCTGGAAGACTCGCCAGCGGCAATGCTAGAGAGCTTAGCAACAGTCTTTTAGGCCATTTGTGCATGGTTCGCCCCTTTCATAACTCTCCCCTTCCTTCTCAATTTGTAGAAGATCAACGAACCGGATAGGGTCAGCACCCCGAACAGCAATGCCCCAACCCCGACATATAAAGGGATGTTGAGCTGGTACTTGCCGTCCTTGAAGTTGTAGCTGTAACAAAGCGTTAACAGCAAATTGCCGACCTCCGTGACCCGGATATGGTCAAGATTGGCGTCGAGGAGCGCCAACTCCACGTCGCGCGAGCTTGCGTCTTGCTGATAAAGAACGCGGCTCAATTTGCCTTCGGGCGAGAAAAACAGGAACGCTCCCGGATGAAGGAAAGATTTATCCTGCGGCGACCAGAAGAACTTAAAGCCGACCCGTTCGGTCTGCTTCTTCAGGTCGTCCTCGCTCTTGAAGGTCGCAAGCGTCCATGCACTTGCCAAGCTGGCAGGCAGGCTCAAGTGTTCCTTGAACGCAACCGCGGTCTCCTGCGTGTCATGACGGTCGAAGGATACGGTGAGGATCTTGAAGTCCTCTCCGGGCTTCATAGCCTTCACGTCCTTCAGGAGGCCGGCGAGCGCGCTGTTGACGGCGGAGCAGCTTCCATCGCAGGTGTAATAGGATAGCACCAGGATGAACGGCTTTCCGAGCATCTCCTCCCAACGGAACGTGCGGCCCCGATCGTCGGTAAGCTGGGTGTTGGGGTCGATCTTGTTCCCCAAAACACCCCGCTCGTCGATATACATGAGCCTTGGATCGATGTCGGAGACGGGCGGGCGCCACCACTGAGCACCAGCAGTCCCAGCGCTCGCGCAAACGGCGAGCAGCGCTATCGCAACCACGCCCAGCTTGGAGGAAAACCTGCCCATCTTCCAGCTCCGCCCGCCTACCAGAAGTAAACTTGAGAGGCGACGAAGAACCACACGATGTCGACGAAGTGCCAGTACACGCCGGCCAGCTTGACGAGCGACTTGTGCACCGAGCCGATTATCGAGCCCACCAGCACCGCGAGGAAGGTTACGAGGCCAACGACAACGTGCGTGGCGTGGAAGCCGGTCAGCGCGTAGAACGGCGTCGAGAACTGGTTCGTGCCGGGCTTGAAGCCTTCGTGCCACAGATGCGTGTATTCGTAGCCGGTGCAGAAAACGAACGCCACGCCGAGAACGATGGACACGAGCACCCAGAACAGGAACCCGCCCTTGCCGCCTTCCTCGAAGCATTTTTCGGCCTGATGATAGGTCATGCTGGAGGTAACCAGGATCGCCGTCATGATCAGCGGCAGCACATGGTTGAGTTCGGGCGTGCCGGCCGGCGGCCAGGCTCCGGCGTCCATGCTTGTCGAAATGCGCAGTGTCCAGTAGGCCGCGAACAGGCCGAGGAAGATCAGGATTTCGCCAAAGATGAACAGGGCGAGGCCGAGGCTGTTGAACGCCGGCACGGTCGGCTGCCCCATCTCGCTCATCCACTTGGCGATGCCGGCGAGGGCCAGCGGCACCATAAGGCCCGCGCACACGATCGCCGGCAGTTGGGCCTCGTAGACAAAGAACAATGTGAACGCGAGCGTAAAGCACAATGCCGCCGCCGAAATCGCCGCCGGTGCCCAGCTCCATTCCCAGTGATGGGCATGCCCATGTGTGTCTGCATGTATAGACATAAACTAGCTCTCCCCGTTACCCTTCCGTTAGTCCCAAACTTCAACCCCAGATTAAGGCCGCGTCAGACAGGCGGCCTCTGGCTTACCGCGCGCGGCTTGCCCGCAAGCTGTGTGCGTCCTACCCCTCCATTGCCGGCATGCTTGACGCCCGCGGCTCTCGCCCTAAACGGCGGTGGCCAGCAGCGCCACAAACAATGCGGCCATGTAGAAAATGGAGAAGCCGAACAGTTTATATGCCGCGCGGTTGCGCTGCTCCGTTTCGTGTTGGCGCTGGATGGCGAATGCGCGGACCAGGAAAATCGCGCCAAGCACAGCCGCCAGGACCGTATAGACCACACCTCCCACACCCAAGAGCGGCGGCAGGAAAGAAGCTGCAACAAGTACGGCGGAGTAGATGGATATCTGGCGGGCCGTCTCTTCAGGCCCGGCGACCACCGGAAGCATTGGGATGCTCGCCCGCTCGTAGTCCGAAGAACGGCATATGGCGAGCGCCCAGAAATGCGGCGGCGTCCAGAGGAAGATGATGAGGAAGAGCGATATGGCGCCGAGGCCCACGCTTCCGGTTACGGCCGCCCAGCCGATGACTGGCGGTAAAGCGCCGGCAGCACCGCCAAGCACGATGTTCTGCGCAGTCCTGCGCTTCAGGAACATGGTGTAGAACGGCACGTAAATGGCGATGGTCAGGGCCAAGAGCGCCCCGGCAGCGGGATTGACCAGCAGGCCCAGCGTGAGCACGGACAAAACCGACAGCAGAACGCCCGTGACGAGCGCTTCCCGCGCCGCAACCCGGTTGGTTGGGATGGGCCGGCCCGCGGTCCGCTGCATGATGCCGTCGATATCGGCATCGAACCACATGTTGAGCGCGCCGCACCCGCCAGCGCCAGCCGCCATGCAGAAAAGCGTTGCCGCCGCATGGGCAGGATCGATATGGCCGGGGGCCACGGCCATCCCCACGCCGCCGGTGAAGACTACCAGCGACATGACGCGGGGCTTGAGCAGCGCCAAATGATCTGGAACCCGGCCGGCGAGACCGCCGGGCTTGCCCAGCTCACGGTCAGCTAACACCTTGACCACTTCGGCCATTGCCCCCCCCGTCCGCTTCCAACATGTTTCTTTCCCGGCGTTACCGCCGGTTAGGGCATTTTGCAGCCCCTCCTGGACAGATTGTCGCGTTTCCGAAAGGGCCGTGTTGATTTATATCAATCCCAGCTTCTGTAAAGGACCATTTCCCTTAACCTTTGGTCTAGCCGCCTCCCCCAAGCCCAGCCTTCCCATCGGCTCAACTTATTGATAAATCACATGCATTCTGTAGCGGTGGCAGTTCCCCCCATCGCTCGGCCGCGCCCCCGCAGCCTTGAGCGGTGCTTTGACATTGCGCAGGCCTGGACAAGTGCTGCCTTTTGATTTTCATTGTGTACTGCACAGCCATGGGCAGGTCCGTGGTGCTGGAGCCCTTTTAGCCTTTGCTGAAGCAATTCCGGGGTGGAGACTGCGGCGCGCCGGCGTGAATGGAATACATCTATCCTTCCTTCTATAACAATAATGCGCGGAGGCAGATCATGAAGAGTACAGGCTTGCGATTGGCATTGTCCGCAGGGCTTTTGGCGGTTGTTTTTCCCGGCGCCGGCAGCGCGCAGGACAGCGGCGATAAACAAACCGTCGAGGCGAAGATTCGCTACTGCAAGGATTGTCACGGGCAGCAAGGCCAGGGCTTCCAGGGTGCCTACCCCGTGCCCAGGCTCGCGGGCCAGCCCTTCGCCTATCTTCAAGCCAAGGCGGAAGTCATAATGGAGCATCGGCGGGATAATCCCACCGCCGATACCTTCGTGGCCCCGGCCCTGGCCAGCATGAACCCCCAAAAGCGCGGGGAGGTGTTCGAACACTTCACCACGCTCAATCCCCCTCCCGCCGGCCCCGGCCCGCAAGAGCTGGTACCTGCCGGAAGAAGGATTTATGAAGAGGGCGTGCCCCAGGACAACGTGCCCGCCTGCACCAGCTGCCACGGCCCCGAAGCCAAGGGCTCAGGCATGGTTCCCCGTTTGGCGGGCCAGATCTATCCTTACGCCGTGAAGGTGCTCTCGCACTGGGCCATCGTTAACAACGAGCGGGCGAGAGAAGGCGCATCGGCGGTGAAATCGCCCGTCGAACACAAGCTGACGCGTTCGCAGATCGAAGCGGTCTGCGCCTATATCAGCAATCTGAACTAAGGCGGCCGCTCCGTCAGCGCCCGCGAAACGCGAGCGCTGGCGCGGCCACCAGAAAGAACAGCGCGGCGAGCGCGATCACGATGGACGGCCCGGCGGCGGTATCGAACCTCAGCGAAAGGTAGAGCCCGCCGCAAACCGCCGCCGCCGCGCCCGCGCCCGCCAGAACCGCCATCTGCTCCGGCGTTTTCGCGAACGGCCGCGCGGCGGCTGTCGGGAAGATCATGAGCGAGGTGATGAGCAGAATGCCGATCACCTTCATGGCGAGTGCCACCGTCACCGCGATAAGCAGGATGAACGCCGTTCCCGTCCGCCGCACGGGCACGCCCTCGGCGGCGGCCAGGTCCTCGTTCACCGTCATGGCCAGAAGCGGCCGCCACAGCCAGAAAAGCCCGGCGAGAACCGCAACCGCCCCGCCCCAGATCCAGGCCAGATCGGTCTTCGAAACCGCGAGGATATCGCCGAACAGATAGCCCATGAGGTCGAGGCGTGCCCCGCCCACGAAGCTCGCCGCGATCAGTCCAGCCGCCAGCGCTGTGTGCGCCAGGATGCCTAACAGCGTGTCGTAGGGGATTTTCCGCTGCGCCTGGAATGCGGTGAGCAGCAGCGCCATGGCAACGGCGGTCGCGATCACGCCCAGCGTCAGGTCGATGCCCAGCAGGAAGCCCAGCGCCACGCCGAGCAGCCCCGAATAGGCGATCGTCTCGCCGAAATAGGCCATCCGCCGCCAGACCACGAAGCAGCCGAGCGGCGCCGCGAGAATGGCGGTGCCGATGCCGGCCAGCGCCGCGCGGATGAGAAAATCGTCAAGCATCGCGTCCCTCTCATCCACAGCCACGTCTTCCCGGAAAGGCGCTTGCGCATCATCCGGGACGACGAATTAGATACTAACCGCCGCACGCGACATCGCCGGAAAGCGTGTGGGTGTGATCGTGGTGGTGGCTGTAAAGCCCGAAACTGCGTGCCGCCTCCGGCCCGAACAGCCGCACATATTCCGGATGGCCCGCCACCGCGCCCGGCACGCCTTCGCAGCAGATATGCCGGTTGAGGCAAACCACCCGGTCGCTGGCACCCAGCACCACCTGCAAATCGTGGGAAATCAGCAGGATGCCGCAGCCGCGCCGCTGCCGGATGGCCGCGATCAGCTCGTAAAGCCTTGCCGCGCCGGAAAAGTCGACGGCCTGCGCCGGCTCGTCCAGCACCAGGAGATGCGGTTCGCGCGCGAGCGCCCGCGCCAGGGCCACGCGCTGGAACTCGCCGCCCGAAAGCTCGCCCATCTGCGCATCGATCAGATGCGCGGCCCCCGTCTCGCCCAGGCACTCATGCGCGCGCGCCCTTGAAACCGGCTGCGTCAGCGACATGAAGCGCCGCACCGAAAGCGGTATGATCCAATCGGACGTGCAGCGCTGCGGCACATAGCCAACCCGCAAAGCCTCGCGCCGGCCGACCGTGCCGCTCGACGGCGTGACCAGGCCCAGCAGCATCCGGGCAAGCGTGGTCTTGCCTGCCCCATTCGGCCCGATCAGCGTGACGATCTCCGAGGGATGAACGGCGATGCTGACCCGGTCGAGCACGGTCTTGCCGTGAAGGACAAGCGAGACGCGGGATGCGGCGGCCAGGGCTTCAGCTTCGGGAATCGCCGCCTCCCGCGCCTCCAAGGCTTTCTCTTGCGGCCGGTCTTGAAACCCGGGGACCGTCAGCATGAGGCTGGCCTCCCGGTGCACTCGCCGCACGTTCCGTCGATTTCGACGATAGTACCAAGCGGATGAAACCGCGCCACTTTCGCCACCTCGCCAAGCGCCCGGAAGGCCTCCGGCGCCTCCGCCTCGGTCACGCACCCGCAATCGCCGCACACGAACGTCACCGTCTGCCGGTTCCCATCGTGCGCGGTCATGCAGGCGAAAAAGGCGTTGCGGCTTTCGAGCCGGTGCACGATGCCCGCCGCCTGCAGCACATCCAGGATGCGATAGACCGAGACCGGCGCCAGGCGCTTGCCATCCTTTGCCAGGCTTTCGATCAAATCGTAGGCGCTGATGGGCTTGTGGCTCGCGGTTACGTGCTGGAAGACCTGCTCGCGCAGCGCCGTCCACTTGATCCCTTTCTCCAGGCAGCGCCGTTTCGCGCGCCCGAGCGCGCCCGAGACGCACGCGCCATGATCGTGATTGTGCGCGGGAAATGAGGGTGCTTTCCGGTCGTTCATGCCTATTATGTAATGTTATTACGTCACCCAGGTCAATCCGTTCGCGCGCCATCGGGGGCCGCTCCGGCTCAAATTTCGCGGGAAGTTGAACAGCCATGAAACCGGCGGCGGCATTTCTTACCGGCTTGCTGTTACTCACAGCGCCTCCACCAGCCGCAGGGCTCGACGGCGCCGCTATCGCCGCCAGGCTGCTCCAAGCCTATCCGGACCATCTGAAGGCGGTGGAAGGCAACGTCCTCGTTTGGCGGGACGGGACCCGCATGCCCCTGGACGATGGGGCCGGGCCAAAGAGCTTCGAGGCCCTTCTCGCCAAACCGGACCTCAAGGATCAGTTCTCGATGGAGTACAGGCCGGGCAAGCCTGACACACCGCCCGCGGAAAATTCCGGCCCCGGCCGCGTCCGTTACGAGCCATTTTTCAAGAAAATGTACGGCGGCTGCGAAGATCGCGCGATGGCCCGGAAGCTTGTAACGATCGGCTGGCTGCCCCGGCATCGCGGTGGCAAAGCCGCCGTAACCACGGTAAACAAGGTTCACGAGCACCTCGAAGCCGTATCGAGAGAATTGGACGAGCTGCCGGACAGGTTCATGAAATACCTGATACCGCTTTCCGGCACCTACAATTGCAGAACCGTCGCGGGAACCGGCCGGCGCAGCATGCACGCCTACGCGGCGGCAATCGACATCGCCGCCGCCCACTCGGACTATTGGCAATGGACGGCCGGGGGCGCGCGGGGCAAATTTCCCTACCGCAACCGCATTCCCCAGGAGATCGTGGACATTTTCGAGCGGCACGGCTTCATCTGGGGCGGCAAATGGTATCACTACGATACGATGCACTTCGAATTCCGGCCGGAGCTGGTGCAATAGCATCCATAAACGCCGGCGGGGCCAAAGGCGCCGTCTTGAAAATGAAGCCGAACTGATGCACATTTCCACAGTGTAAACTGTGCAGCCGGCGCATTGCCGGGAATGTTGCCAAGAGAAGGGTCTTACCGCTGAGGCTAAACGCGCTGAAACAGGAGCCCAAGGGACTCGCCCCGCGCCGCGCTAAAAGCGCCGCCGCGGCTTCTACCGCACTCGCTCACCTGATCGCCGAAACGCTCGACGACGCCAAGGCCGAGGAAATCGTCACCATCCCGCTTGAGGACAAAACCTCGCTGGCCGACTACATGATCGTCGCGTCCGGGCGCTCGCAACGCCATGTGGGCGCCATCGCTGACCGGCTCCGCGATAAGTTGAAGGAGAACGGCATTCGCGATACAAGAGTCGAAGGAATGCCGCTCTGCGATTGGGTCTTGATCGATGCGGGCGATATCATCGTCCATATCTTCCGCCCGGAAGCCCGTGCCTTCTACAACATCGAAAAGATGTGGGGGGCCGACAAGCCGAAGCTGGAAGCGGCGCAGTAGCGCCCGGACAAACGGACGGCTGGAATGAAAGTCTCGATTCTGGCCGTCGGCCGGCTCAAGAGCGGTGCTGAGCAGACGCAATTCAACCGCTATTTCGACCTGTTCAACGCGTCGGCGCGCAACTTGCGCATTCCGCCGCTCGGCATCGTCGAGATCGGCGAAAGCCGCGCCGCGACACCGGAGGAGCGCAAGGAGGACGAAGCGGCGGAGCTGCTGGCAAAGCTAGGGGGGCAGCGGTTGATCGCCCTCGACGAGGCCGGCAAGGAGGTTACCTCCTACGAGTTCACCGCCATGTTTTCCAGGCTGCGCGACGAGGCGCTGGACGTGGCCTTCGTCATCGGCGGCCCGGACGGCCACGGCGATGCGCTCAAGGCCGCCGCGCACTTCCAGCTCTCGCTCGGCCGCATGACCCTGCCGCACGGGCTGGCACGCATCATCCTCACCGAGCAGCTCTACCGCGCCGTCACCATCATGCAGGGGCATCCCTATCACCGGGGATAGGGGCAGGCTTTATGTTTCCCGGGCCGGGATGGCCGGGACCTTGGGGGCTGAGGCGGTGCCAAATTTAACATTTTGGGCTGCCTTTCTGGCGCCGTTTCGAGGGGCGGACGGGGCTTTTCGATTTTGATGAAATATAGCAGATGCGCCTTGAGAAAACGTTAAGGTGTAACTCATTGATGCATAAGGCTTTTTATCGCCGCATTGGCGCGCGGGCGGCAGCCGGTGCCGTATAGATTGGTTAATTTCAAATATTGGCTTATATTTAACGGGGTTTTTGAACCGTATAAATCGCGCGAAAACAAGCAAAAAATCGCCGAAATGCGCATGAAAAACGCGTGCGTGCCGCGCGTTTACCTTAACCGGATTAACCATGATAGGGGCATACGCCAGATATACGATTTGGCAACTTGGCGCGCGCCGTTGCTGCCCCAATCCTATATCCGTCCCGAATGGTACGTTTGGGTCGACACCGGAAGACGTTAGGCACCAAGGTCATAGCTGCAATACACACAAGACCGGAAATCGGCCGATCATCGGCTGGCAACGGTTTAAGAAGGCCGTAGACGTCGCAATCAACGGTGTGCCGAGGTCAGGCCAAAGCCCGCAATGAAGGCTACCCAAAGCAAGCAAACGCCACCTTCAGGAAAAATTCTATCGTCTGCGGTGGCAGCTCAAATCCTTTCCAGGTGGGTTGTCCAAGTCTTCTGGCATGAACGCATCGCCAAGCGGACCATTAGGGAATAGTTCGGACGGGGGTGGGTTTTGGCACATTGTTGGCCAATATTCGTACCAGATCGATTCAATCTTGCCATCTGCGGCTAATTCAGTGGGTCTGACATTACCCTTGGCCATCTTGAGCACGTCCGCCCACTCATAACGAACTGAGAACGTATTGATAAACCAACCGTCTTTTTTTCTCAAGGCCATCTTGATAATCAGGTGCTTGCCCGGCGGGGTGAAGCTCTTATCGAGAACCAAATGGCCTATTCGCATAGCGACCTCTGCTGTTTCCAGCGTTTGCCGCTCACCGGAATCGCCCTCATTTCCGGTGTATTGGACCGTGATTGAGTGATGGTAGATCTCGTCCTCATAATTCTCCGTTGCGATGCCATGGCCGGAAATCGCTGGATCACGGAGCATGCTAGAAATCGCGAACGTTAGCTCCGTCGCTTTCGGTTCTCCGGCTTGGGATGCCGACAGCGTCGCAGCGGTCCAGACGATGAAAGCGGAGTTGACGAAGACCAAAAAGCTGAGATATGAGCGCATAGTGTCCCTGCAAATAGTTCGGCAGACATAAGTCATTGCGCAGTGCCCCGATGACCTTCATCATTTCGTCAGAAACCAAACTGACTTTATGGATGTCGCTGAAAAGCTTGCCGTATATTAACCTCTGGCGATTGAGGTTGTCTACGATCCGGGCGATTGCGGGTGGCATCGTGGATATCGGGTTTACGAATCGTTCGATCAGACTGGCATGCTTGGTCCAAGAAGCAACCTCAATTCCGTACGGAAAGCTTAGGAGGCTAGCTTGCCTGTTCGACGGCTCCATGTACTCCGGCTTATGCAGGTTAGCGCGCTGCTTCGCTTCCTGAAGCAGCCGAACGCTGTTGTTTCTGAACTTGCGAGAAATGCGACAAATGTCTGGCTCGTTTTCCCTACCAGCAGCGATGATCGCTGCCCGGAGGGAGCGGCTCGGATTACGAATGCGCGCGTCCGCGACTTTTTCAAGAATTGGAACGTCCATGGAATAACCTGTGCCCTTAGGCTGAACTTTTTTCTTTTTGGAAGCATACCCCATTGATCCTGCGATGATATTTTTCGCAGGAGGGGGTGTTTACTGGGTACGGCGGCCGGAGCGGGCCGGCTCGGCGCCGCCGGTGAGGGACACGCCAAGCAAGTCCAGCGCTTTCTGCTGCAAGGGCGTAGGCCGGGTAGTCATCGCCAGCGCATAGTCCGGGTTGATCACGGCGGTGGCCTCATTGAGGCACAGGGTGCCGAGATCGGCGATCAGCGTGTGGAAGCTGTGCACCGGCTGGCCGTCTTCAGTCCGCTTGCTGGCGTCCTTGGCCTTCGCCCGGTCCGAACGTGGCGCCTTGGCGACGGGGCTGGGGCGGGAAGCGAGCGCGGCCTCCTTGTCCTCATCGTCGAAGAGCATCGGCGCCAGCTTTTGGCGCATGTGCCATTCGACATAGTAGGTCAGCATGCACAGGAACACATGCGCCCTCACGCGATCGGACAGCCAGTGGTGGATGGGGCGGATTTCCAGGTCCACGGTCTTGAGCGAGCGGAACGCCCGCTCCACCTGGGACAGGCTTTTGTAGGCGCTGACTGCGTCTTCCGCCCCGATCGCCTCTTTGGGCAGGCTGGTGCGGATGACGTAGAGGCCGTCGAGCCGGGCTTCGGCGGCAATCCCGGCCACCTTGCGGCGGAAGCTGAAGCTGGCGTCTTCGATGGCGAGATCGAAGTGCTTGGCCATCTTGTGCTTGCCGACGACGGCGCCCACCGCGATGCCGATTTTGTCCTTTCCGCGCAAGGGGTTCCGTTTGTGGTTCACGGCCGCCGCGATGACGGCGAGGTTCTTCTCCGTGGCGTCCAGAAGTTCGCGGCGTTTCCTGCCGCGCTCATGCGCCAGTTCGCGGTTGCGGCAGACCACCAGGCGCTCGCCCGGAAAATCGGGCGAGCTGATTTCGGCCATGTCGCGCTCGTCGAACAGCGACATCTGCAGCGGACCGTTGTCCGCCGCCAGGGCTTGGATTGCCGGAGCGCGAAGCGCGGTGATCCAATCGAGCCCGGCAGGCTCAAGCTCCTCGCGGAGACGCGCATCGGTGATCATGCCACGGTCGCTGACCAGCACCACCCGGCCGAGCTTGAAGCGCTGTTTCAGTTTCTCGATCTGCGCGGCGAGGGTTTTGGGATCGCCCGTGTTGCCCTCGAACACCTCGATTGCCACGGGACAGCCATCCGCGGCGCACAGCAAGCCATAGACGATCTGCAGCTTGCCCTTCTTGCGGTCGCGGTTGTAGCCGTGTTTGGCCAGTTCGCAGCAGCGGCCTTCGACATAGCTCGACGAGACGTCGTAAAGCACCAGGCAGCCGCCTTTGAGATGCTTGCGGGCCAGCCTTTTCTCGACGTCAGCCTGACGGGCGAGCAGCCAATCGAGCGCTTCGTAAAGCTCCGGAGCGGCCACCGGCCCTAGCCCCAAAACCTTCCCCGTGCTGGTGCAAGCTGTTGGCTCATCCAGCATTCTCGCCGTGGCGAGCTTGGAGGCGGGGGCCACGATCCGGTTGACGATCATAGCCAGGATAAGATCGCGCGGCCGGTTGCCTTCGGGGCCGAGAATCCGGTCGAGGCCAGCACCACGGATCGCGCCCAGGATGGCGGCAACGTGGCCATGGGGCAGCGAGCGTGTAATGGTGAAAGGGTTTTGGCCCGGCGGCAGCGCCGTTCCGCCCTTGAGGACGATGCGCAGGCCTTCCACGTGCTCCACGGGCCAGGCGGTGAGGTTGAGTAGGGTGCGCTTCTTGATCTTGCCGCCGTCGCGATAGCTCTCGCGCAGCAGCACGGCCGGGGGAGAATCGCGGTTGGGGACAGTCTCGATATACATGGCCGCATGTTTGGCTGATTTGCGGCGTACAGTCAACAAACATCAGTAAGTTTACATGGGTACATTTGAGGGGTGGTTTTGCTGCTATTCCCCGCAATTTCAATGAGTTAGACGCTGGAAAAGTAAAAAGCTCAGCTTAGGACGGCCTACGCACCGGCGAGGGCGGCTATTGTGGATCATAGTAATCTCCTTGAAGCGTATCGATGCAGACCTGTGTGCCGCTAGTCCGGTCAGCAAGCAACGTCCAAAATTCCGAAAACTCCGCACGATTAATGATCAATAGAATTGAGTTTTTGTCGTTGACAGCGATGCCGCGATTCGCGTGATCAGGAACAACCAAATAGAGCGTTCGCCACTTCCCAGTTCACATCAAAGTCAGAGCGAAAATGGTGCGACGCGGAAGACGCCGATTTGGCCAACCGCACACTTAGCTCGCCGTGGGCACCCCTAAAGGACGTCAGCTTTGCGACAGGGTTCGAGCAAATATTGTCCGCCTCTCGATGTCTGCAAACGGCCTCTTGCGGCCCACCTAAATGGTACGCACCATGTGTCAGTTTAACCGGCGCGTGAAAAGCACATTGAATGCGCATTTGAAAAGGGCGCTCGCCTAGCACTTGCCGGCCTGCCTCAACCTTCACGCTCGCGGGCGAGCAGGGCGGCCTTGCGCTCCACGCCCCAGCGGTAGCCCGAAAGCCCGCCGCCCGTGCGGATCACGCGATGGCAGGGGATCGCCACGGCGATCTTGTTGCTCCCAATCGCGCGCCCAACCGCGCGGACCGCGCCCGGCACGCCGGCCTTCGCCGCGATCTCCTTATACGTCGCCGTCTGCCCCGGCCCGATACCGCGCAACGCCTCCCAAACCTTGAGCTGGAAGGACGTGCCGCGCACATGCAGCGGCAGGCCCAGCCCGCGCGCCGGGTCCTCGACCAGCCCCACGGCCGCCGCCACGATCTCCTCGAAGCCCGCATCGCCGCCAACGAGCCTTGCGCTGCGGAAGCGGCGCTGCAATTCGTCCACCAGCGCTTGCGGATCGCCGCCAAGCTCGATGGCGCAGACGCCCTTCTCCGTGGCGGCGACGAGGATGCTGCCGAGCGAACATTCGCCAACCGCGAAGCGGATGACTTCGCCCTCCCCTCCCCTGACGTAGGCGCCGGGCTTGAGCCCGAGCTTCGGCGCCAGCGTCTCGTAGAAGCGGCTCGCGGAGCCGTAGCCCGCATCGTAGATCGCCTCGGTGACGCCAACCCCGGCCTTCAGGCTGGCGACCGCCCTGCCCTCGCGCACGGTTCTGTAATAGGCGCCGGGCGTTACCCCCACGATCCGCTTGAAAGCGCGATGGAAGTGATGACGGCTGAGGCCCGCCGCCGCCGCAATCGCCTCGAAATCCGGCGTGCCCTCGGCCGCCTCGATCCGCGCGCAAGCCTCGCGCACCGCACCCGTCAGCCGCTCTTCGATGGAGGCCGCGTCCGGCCGGCAGCGTTTGCAGGGGCGGAAGCCCGCGCGGTCCGCCTCCGCGGCCTCCGCGAAAAAGCGCACGTTCTCGCGCCTCGGCAGCCGCGCCGGGCAGCCGGGCCGGCAATAGACGCCCGTCGTTGCCACCGCGGCCACGAACTGCCCGTCCGCGCTCTTGTCGCGGCTCGCGAAAGCCTCCCAGCGCGGGTCTGGAGCATCTGCCCCGCGCGCCTGCTTGAAGGCCGGTTGCTTCAGTGTCGCCGTCACGGCGCGCTCCTCATGTTTCGCCGCCCAGGAGAATGGCCCCTCGCGCGCGGAATTGCACTCCGTCCGTTGCTTTCAAAAGCGCGCCACTCCACAGACCTGCTTTTGCCGGCAGCCGTGCCAAGTAGGTATTTTTTGGCAAGGCGCGGCCCCAGAACGCCCGTATCCCACGGCGGTATTTAAAGAGGGGAGCCGCGACGAAGCGTGCTGCTACCGGCCGGTCGGCCGCCACATGGCTTGGAAAACGGGGAGATGTGCCAGGGCCACCGCATAGATTGTTAACG
>PMBZ01000125.1 GCA_003153975.1 Hyphomicrobiales bacterium | reverse complement strand
AATTGAAGGGGTTCGAAACGCGCGTCGTGGCGGCCTTGGCGCAATCGCCGCAGGCGGTGCAACGGGCGTTCACATGGCGCGGGGAGGTCTCGACCGTCACCCTATAGGCGCCGGGCGTGCCGCTTACCTCGACGATTTGGGCCATGGTCATGACGCGGATGCGCGGATTGCCGCGCAAGCGCTGGTAGTTGATCTCAAGGCCGCAAGCCGGATGGCAAAGCTTTGGAAAATAACGGTTTAGCTGCGCCACGCGCCCGCCAAGCGTTGCGGATTTTTCCAGGAGGATGACATCGCAGCCCGTCTCCGCGGCCTCGACCGCGGCCGAAATGCCTGCAATGCCGCCACCGGCAACCAAGATCGTTTGGCTTTCCTGCCCTTGGGCCATCGTTTCTCCCCTAAATGCCTGCCAGCACGTTTGGATTTGATTGGGCCGCTGGCTGGTTCCGCTCTCTTGCTAATACATCGTATTATTCCGATGTGACAATGCAAATTTTGCGTGGGGCTAGCGCAGAGGAGGCGTTACCCGCAGAATGCCATGGCCATCCGAGAGATGGTTCATTTTTTAATCGGAGAACTTGATCTAGATCAACCCGATCCCCAACACATCGCATTATTGCCATATAATCATTGTTGCATCTGTACTGGCAAACCGCTACGGTTAATCGCCGCGCTTGAGGAGGAGAGGCCCGTTTCGCGTGCCGCATCGCTCCCGGCTAGGGCGTGGTACTTGCCATTAATATTGGCCTGAAGCAAAGGGCGCACGCAAGAAGAGGCGCCCCGCAGGGAGGATGAATGTCGAAGCTTGTTCCGCCGCACGGCAGCAATGTGCTCATTCCGCTTTTGGCCCCAGAGGCCGAGATTCCGGGCGAGCTGAGCCGCGCCGCCACCCTGCGGAAGGTGCCGATGAGCAGCCGCGAGACCTCCGACTTCATCATGCTGGCCATGGGCGCGTATACCCCGCTCGAAGGCTTCATGAGCAAGGCGGACTGGCACGGCGTCTGCGCCGGGATGAAGACCGCCAGCGGCCTGTTCTGGCCGATCCCGATCACCCTTTCCGCCACGCGCGAACTGGCTGACAGCATCGCCATCGGCGAGACGGTCACGCTCGTCGACCAGGACTCGGGCGAGATCATGGGCATGCTGGAGGTCAGCGAGAAATACGCGCTCGGCAAGGAAGATAAAGAATTCGAGTGCCAGCACATTTTCCGCACCACCGACCCCAAGCATCCGGGCGTGGAAAAGGTGATGGGGCAGGCCGAGGTCAATCTCGCCGGCCGCGTGACCGCTCTTAGCGAGGGCGTCTATCCGAAGCAATACAAGGGCTTCTATTACCGCCCGGCCGAAACGCGCGCGCTCTTCACCGACAAGGGCTGGAGCCGGGTCGCCGCCTTCCAGACGCGCAATCCCATGCACCGCAGCCACGAGCATCTGGCCAAGATCGCGATCGAAATTTGCGACGGCCTGCTCATCCATCAGGTTCTTGGCGCGTTGAAACCAGGCGACATCCCGGCCGAAACGCGCGTGAAGGCCATCGACAAGCTGACCGAGAACTATTTCGTGCCCGGCACCTACATCCAGGCGGGCTACCCCATCGAGATGCGCTATGCGGGGCCGCGCGAGGCGCTGCTGCATGCCGTGTTCCGGCAGAATTTCGGCTGCTCGCACCTCGTCATCGGCCGCGACCACGCAGGCGTCGGCAGCTATTACGGGCCGTTCGATGCTCAGCATATCTTCGACACCCTGCCGGCCGGAAGCCTCGTCACGCAGCCGCTCAAGATCGACGTGACCTTCTTCTGTTACAAGTGCAACGGCATGGCCACCGCGCGCACCTGCCCGCACGGGGCCGGGGACCGGCTGGACATTTCCGGCACGAAGCTCCGCGCCATGTTCGCAAATGGGGAAAAGATCCCCGCTGAGTTCAGCCGCCCAGAAGTTGTCGCAGTGCTCCAAGAATACTATGGCGCGCTGAAGCAGTAACCAGGAAAAATCATACCACTCGCTCGCAACAAGGAGGATTCTTAAGGATGCCCACTTTCGTTCACACGGATAAGTGCGACGGCTGCAAGGGCGGTGAATACACCGTCTGCATGTATGTGTGCCCCAACAACCTGATGAAGCTCGACACCACGCGGATGAAGGCCTTCAACCAGGAGCCGGAGCAGTGCTGGGAATGCCAGTGCTGCGCGAAGGCTTGCCCGCAGCAGGCCATTGAAGTCCGCTCGTTCCAGGACTGGGTGCCGATGGGCGGCGCGGTTATCCCGATGCGGACCGACAGCGCCATTATGTGGACCATCAAGTTCCGCGACGGCGAGGTCAAGCGCTTTAAGTTTCCGATCCGCACCACGCCGGTCGGCTCCATCGACCCCTATACAGGTAAGCCCACGGGCGGCAATCTCGACGACAATCTGCTGTTCACCGAGGCGGGCGTAACCCTTCCGACCATCTAAGGCGCCTTCGCCGGCCCTGCATTAGAGGGCCCATGGCGAGGGATTTCAGAATGCAAACCGGGGGACCTCAAGAAGTCTCCGCGAGCAAGTAATTCCAAGGGAAAGCACACATGAGTGAAGGAACTTTCGGGAATCCCACAATTGTGGAATTCAAAACCGATATTCTTATTATCGGTGGCGGCATGGCCGCCTGCGGCGCCGCATTCGAGGTGAAGCGCTGGGCTGGCGACGACGTGAAGGTCACGCTCGTCGACAAGGCCGGCCTCGACCGCTCGGGCGCGGTGGCCATGGGCCTTTCGGCCATCAATACCTATCTGGGCGAGCAGAAGCCGGAAGATTACTGCCGGATGGTCTCCGCCGACCTGATGGGCCTCACCCGCGACGACCTCGTCTATGACGTCGGCCGCCACGTCGACGGCACGGTGCACCTGTTCGAGGAATGGGGCTTGCCGATCTGGAAGACGAAGGAGACCGAGGGCGTGCCTCTGAAGGACGGCGGCAAGCCGGTCCGTTCGGGCAAGTGGCAGATCATGATCAACGGCGAGAGCTACAAGCCGATCGTCGCTGAAGCCGCCAAGAAGGCGCTGGGCATCGAGAACATCTACGAGCGCGTCTTCATCGTGAAGCTGATCCTCGACGCCAACGAGCCGAACCGCATCGCGGGCGCCGTGGGTTTCTCGGTCCGCGAGAACAAGATCTATGTGTTCCGCGCGAACGCGGTGCTGCTGGTCGCCGGCGGCGCGGTGAACGTGTTCCGTCCCCGGTCCACGGGCGAAGGCATGGGCCGCACCTGGTACCCGGTGTGGAACGCGGGCTCGACCTACGCCATGGCCGCAGAGGCCGGCGCCGAGCTTACCATGATGGAAAACCGCTTCGTTCCCGCCCGCTTCAAGGACGGCTACGGCCCGGTTGGCGCATGGTTCCTGCTCTTCAAGTCCAAGGCCACCAACGGCTACGGCGAGGACTACGTCAAGAAGAACGCGCATATGCTGGCCGAGTTCGCGCCCTACGACACGGCGGCCGTGGTGCCGACCTGCCTGCGCAACCACGCCATGCTGCATGAAATGAAGGAAGGCCGCGGGCCCATCATCATGGATACCCCGACCGCGATGAAGGAACTCGGCGCCAACATGACGCCGAAGGAGATGAAGCACCTCGAAGCCGAGGCGTGGGAAGACTTCCTCGACATGTGCATCGGTCAGGCTGGCGTGTGGGCCGGTTTGAACACCCGTCCCGAGGAGAGCCCCTCCGAGCTGATGCCGACCGAGCCTTACCTGCTTGGTTCGCACTCCGGCTGCTGCGGCATCTGGGTGTCGGGTCCGGAAGACCTGAACTCGCCGGCGGAGTGGAAGTGGGGCTACAACCGCATGACCACCGTCAACGGCCTGTTCACCGCGGGCGACGGCGTCGGTGCCTCCGGCCACAAGTTCTCGTCGGGTTCGCACACCGAGGGCCGCCTCGCCGCCAAGTCGATGGTCCGCTGGCTGCGCGATCACAAGGACTATCAGCCGGTCTTCAAGGCCGACATCAATGCCATCGCCGAGGAAATCTACGCTCCTGTGCGCAACTACATCGAGCACAAGGACAAGACCACGGCCGAGGATGTCAACCCGTTCTACATCACGCCCAAGATGCTGCAGATGCGTCTGCAGAAGACCATGGACGAGTATGTGGCGGGCTGCTCCACCTACTATCAGACGAACGGCAAGCTGCTTTCGATGGGCCTGCACTTCCTCACCATGCTGAAGGAAGACAGCAAGAAGATGCGTGCGAAGGACCTCCACGAGCTGATGCGCGCGTGGGAGAACTATCACCGCATCATCACCGCCGAGGCTCACCTGCGGCACATCATGTTCCGCGAGGAGACCCGCTATCCGGGCTTCTACTACCGCACGGACTTCCCGAAGCTCGATCCGCAAAACTGGCAGTGCTTCGTGAACTCGAAGATGGACCCGGACACGCACGATTGGACGATGATCAAGCGTCCGCACGTCGACTTGGTCGAGAAGCACTACGGCGGCCAGAAGCACTAAGGCTTGAGAGAGCGGGGGCGGATTACGCCCCCGCTTTCGTATCGGAAAGCCCGATTACTCCGGTGGCTAGCCGGCATTAGCCAACGCCCCCTCTCTCCCGCGAGGGGAGAGGGGCAAGGGTGCCATTCAAGGCGCGGCGGGTGGCTCGGGCGTCCCTTCTCCCCTTGCGGGAGAAGAACAGGATGAGGGTTAAGCCGCACGCCGTGCCCGGCGGTGCAAGGCTTATCCGGCACCGGCGAAGTTACCGGGCAGGAATATCCGGTGCAAGCCGCGCCCGTAAAGGTTGCGGTGCTTGCACTATTGGCGTATGGCCTCGTGCTCAGCAAAGTGCGTAGCTTGCCGGGCCGGTGCCTTGGCAGGACATGAGAGAGAGTAAATGACCGCAGACAGCACCCTGGACGAGGAAGATCGCCTGTCGCATGAAGAGACCTTCCGTCCGGACACGGCGCGCGATCAGAAGCTGAGCGTTTTCGACAGCGTACGGGTCCATTCGGACAATCCGGTGCAGCCCGTTAAGCTAAAGGCCGGGGACAGCTTCAACTTCCGCTGCCACCGCGGCGTCTCCTGCTGGAACACGTGCTGCCACGGCGCGGACATCACGCTTCCGCCCTACGATATTTTGCGGCTGACGCGGCGCTTCGGCGTGCGCGCGCCCGAGTTCCTCGAACGCTATACCGTGCCCGCCGATCACGAAAGTGCCGGGATGCCTGTCGTCAAGCTCAAGATGGGCGGCGACGACGGCACGGGGGCCTGCCCGTTCCTGGCGGAGGAAGGCTGCACGGTCTATTCCGACCGCCCCGCCGCCTGCCGCTATTACCCGCTCGGCCTGATCTCGGTGAAGCTCAAGGACAGCGAGGTCAAGGAGGACTTCAACTTCCTGGTGCGCGAGGATCATTGCCGCGGGCATGACGAAACGCAGAGCCAGACCGTCGCGGAGTTTTGCAAGGACCAGGGCGTCGAGCCCTACGAGCACATCAACCGGGGCTGGATCGACATCCTGATGAAGCTCGCCTCCTGGCGCCCGATGGGCGGGCCGATGGGCAAGGAGCCCACGCCCCAGGCACGGCAGATGTTCTTCATGGTCTCGACCGACGTGGAGCGCTTGCGCAAGTTCGTTTTCGAAAGCAGCTTTCTGGAGCGCTACCAAATCCCGGCGGAAGCCGTTGAGATGGTGCGCGGCAGCGACGAAGCCCTCATCTGCCTTGGCCTGGACTGGCTGAAGAACGTGCTCTTTCACGAGCCCACCGTCGAGCTTCGGCCGGAGGTGTTGCAGGAGGCCATCGCCAAGGCGCGGACGGAGATCGGCGCGGCCTAGCGCGGCGTCGCTCAATAGCCTGCCACCTTCGCGGCTAAGCGCTTATGGGCAAGTGTGAGACATAAGCCATACTAGCGCGGTTTCAGAAAAGCAGGCTTAATGTCAATCGGGCAGGGCGAAGCGATCCGGCGCTGAGGCTCTACCCCGATAATGAAGGATCGCCGGGGCGGGCATGGCTTTTCCGGGGTTGCGGAAGTGCCGGTTCGTGCCAAACGGCGCGGGTAGGATAGTATGTCGACAGGGAATATCGGCGGCGGGGTGTCCTGGCCGCGGCGCTTGATGCCATTCTTGAGCTGGACGCCGCATATCAACCCGGTCACGCTCAACGCGGATTTCTGGGCGGCGCTCACTGGGGCGCTGGTGGTGCTGCCGCAAGGCATAGCCTACGCTACCATTGCCGGCATGCCGCCGGTTTACGGCCTATACGCGGGTATGATCCCGGCCATCGTGGCGGCGCTGTTCGGCTCCTCCTGGCAGCTTGTATCCGGCCCGACGGTGGCGGGATCGCTGGTCATGGCCTCGGCGCTGGGCGCCATGGCCACGCACGCCTCGGATCAATACGTCGTGCTGGCGCTGACGCTCACCTTCCTGGTCGGCGTGATCGAACTGGCCATGGGCGTTTTCCGGCTGGGCGTGCTCGTCAACTTCATATCGCATTCGGTCATCGTCGGCTTCACCGCGGGCGCCGGCGTCATCATCGCGGCCAACCAGCTCAAGAACTTCCTTGGGCTGGAGGCCATGCCGCGCGGCCTCGCGTTTTACGAGGTCTTAGAGTATGTGGGCACTCATATCGGCGATGCCTCATGGAAGACCGCGGCGGTCGGCACCGTTACCGTTGTAACCGCCATCGCGGTCAAGCGCTATTTCCCCCGCTGGCCCTATATGATCGCCGCCATGATAAGCGCGAGCGTGGCTGGCTATGCCTTCAACGTGTTCGCGCCCGGCTGCGATACGATCGTGAAGAACGGCCTCAAGGTATTCGGCGATACCTGCCCAATCAGGACGGTGGGCGAGTTGCCGTCGAGCCTGCCGCCGCTCTCCGCGCCGAGTTTCGGCCTGGAGACGTGGCGTTCGCTCTCCTCGGTCATGCTCGCCATGACGCTGTTCGCGCTGACCGAGGCCATATCCATCGCACGCGCGCTCGCCTTGCGCACCGGCCAGCAGATCGACGCCAACCAGGAGTTCATCGGGCAGGGGCTTTCCAACATCGCGGGCGCCTTCTTCTCGGGTTATGTGGCCACGGGGTCGTTCAACCGGAGCGCGCTCAACTATTCGGTCGGAGCCAGAACCCCCGTCGCCGCGATCCTGGCCGGCTTCTTCCTGATGGTCATCGTCGTGGCCGTGGCGCGCTACGCCATTTACCTGCCGAAGGCCACCATGGCGGGCATCCTGTTCATCGTGGCTTACGGCCTGTGGGACAGCCACCACATCAAGCAGATCGTCCGCACGAGCTGGTCGGATACGGCGGTGCTCGCGGTGACGTTCGGCGCGGCGCTGGCGCTGGAGCTGGACAAGGCCATCTTCGCTGGCGTGCTGATATCGCTGCTCCTCTATTTGCGGCAGACCTCGAACCCGCAAATCCATATCCGCGTGCCCGACCCGGCGAACGAGAGGCGGAAATTCACCGACACGGGTCCCGGTCTGCCGGAATGCAGCCAGATCCGGGTGATCCGCATCGACGGTTCGCTGTTTTTCGGCGCGGTGAACGCCTTCCAGGAGACGCTACGCGGCTATGAGGATACCGCGCCCAGGGCTAAGCATCTCCTTATAATCATGCAGGCGGTGAACTTCATCGACGTGGCGGGCGCCGAAGCGTTGGTTGCGATGGCAAGGCGCTACCGGGAACGCGGCGGCGGGCTGTATCTGGTCCGGACGAAGAAGGCCGTGGTCGAGGTTCTCGAACGCGGCCACTACATGGAGGCAATCGGCCAGGAGAATGTTTTCCGGTCCAAGACGATAGCGTTGCGGACGGTTCACGGGCTGCTGGATCGCGACGTATGCCAGAACTGCAAGAGGAAGGTTTTCCTGGAATGCCGCGAGCTGGATAAGCAGAAGCCCGCGGAGGGGGCCGCGCCAGCTGTGGCCAAGCGCGCCTGAGCAGTACCGCTCCGTCCGCCGCCGCTATCCTCCCGCAGGTTCGCTTGCGGTTGCGTGCATGGGAAGCCCCTTGCCTGGCCGTTGTGCCTCGCTGTGCGCAAAGCGCACCCCCGCTTCCGCCACGAGTTCCGGAGCTAGCGCGAGTACGGCTTCATAGTGCGAGAAAAACACCTGGCCCGTGAGATGCTCCAGCAGATCGGAGCGCTTCAGCCGGTCCATAACCGGACCCTTGATCCCGGAAAAATGCAGCGTGACACCGGATTCCCGTAGCTGGTTGTTGATGGTTTCCAGGCTTTCGAGGGCGCTCATATCGATGTGGTTGACGCCGACGCATTGCAGCACGAGATGCTTGGCTTGCGTGTGTTCCAGCATCAGCCCGTGCACTGCGTCTTCAAGGTATTTGGCGTTGGCGAAATAGAGGCTTTCGTCGACGCGGAGCGAGATGACGCGCTCGCTGGTTACTGCCGCCCCGTGGCGCTCCGGGTTGCGGAAGTGCTGTGTGCCCGGCATCAGGCCCACAACCGCGAAATGCGGGCGGCTCGTGTGATAGATGTGCAGGACGATGGATAGCGCCAGCCCGGTCATCAGCCCCTTCTCGACGCCGTAGATCACGGTCATCAGGAAGGTGACGACCACTGCGGCGAAATCGCGTTTCGAGTAGTTCCACGCCTTGGCCAGGATCTGGTAATCGACCAGCGTCAGCGCGGCGATGATTATGAGCGCCGCCAGCGTTGCGAACGGCAGGTAATACAGCGGCGCGGTGAGGAAGGCGGCCACCAGCGCGATGCCGATTGCCGCGAAAATGCCTGCGAGGGGCGTTTGCGCTCCGGCATTGTAGTTCACCGCCGAGCGCGAGAAGCTGCCCGCCGCCGGATAGGCCCCGGACACTGCCGAGGCTACGTTGGCGATGCCCAGCGCCACCATTTCCCGGTTCGGCGAGATGGTTTGCTTACGCTTGACGGCGAACGCCTGCGCGATGGAAACGGATTCCACGAAAACGATGATGGCGATCAGCGCGGCATGGGCGATCAGCGCCTGCCACAGCACGGCGGGTGTCGGATAATCGGCCACCTTGCGGGCGGCGGCGTGCAGCTCGAAGCTGGGCCAGGACAGCGACGGCAGGCCACTGGGGATATCGCCCACCACCTTGATGCCAAGCTTGCCAAGAGCGAACCACTGGTGCAGCCAGCCGGTTTCGGATTGCAGGCTGGCACTTAGGAAAATGGCGACGGTGAGAACGATGAACGGCCCGACCCCCGCGAACAGGCCGGCGCGGGCTGGCGTGAGGCCCAGCCATTGCAGGAAGGGTTTCATGTAGCGGCGCATCGCCAGGAAGCCCGCGAAGGAGCCAAGCGCAAAGATCAGGGTCGGTGTGTGGATTTCCCGGAAGTGGGGTGCGATGGACATGGCGATGTCGTAGAGCGTGTCGCCGCTGCCCGGAACGCCCAGCACATACTTGACCTGCGTTGCCGCGATGGTAAGCACCGAGCCGGTGACGAAGCCGGAAATGACGGCGTGGCTCAGGAAATTCGCGATAAAGCCCAACCGCAACAGGCCCATGGCGATGAGCATTCCGCCCGCCATCAGCGCCAGGGTGGCGCCCGCCGCGACATGCTCGGGGGTCCCCGCCGGGCCGACGAGGCTCGCGCCCGATTTGGTCAGGATGGCGATGATCGCGCACACGCCGACCGACAGGAACATGCTGGTGCCGAACAGGCAGTAGAGCAAGGGCGGCAGGATGCTGACGTAAAGCCCGATATGAGGCGGCATGCCCGCGACAAGGGCGTAGCCCAGCGCCTGCGGCACCAGCATCACGACCACGATGACCGCGGCCAGAAAGTCCTTGATGACGATATCCTGGTCCGTGTTGCGCAGCCAGGTGAAGGGGGGAAAAATGGTCTTCAGCAGGCTATTCTGTGTGCTCATTGCCTACGTACCGTGCTGGTTGTTCTTATGACTGAGACACTAATGGCTACACGCATTTTCAGCCGGGCGTTGCGCGGCAACTTGCCGCAGTCCGCGATCCAATGGCATGCGCGGCGGCATGCCCGCGCCGTTCCACGCTGGCGGCCTGCCTCTGCGAGCTTGGCGGCAGCGGCGGTGCTTAAGCCCCGGTGCCGATCCGCTGTGCCTTATATCCGCGATCGACGATTGCGTCCCACCAGCCGCGATTGTCGAGATACCAGCGCACGGTGTCTTCGACGCCCGTCTCGAAGGTTTTCCGGGCGCGCCACTCAAGCTCCCGGACGATCTTCGAGGCATCGATGGCGTAGCGCCGGTCGTGGCCGGGCCGGTCGGTTACGAAGCTTATGAGGCGGCGGCGCGGTCCTTGCGGCGAGGGCGATGCGCGGTCGAGCTGATCGCAAATTGCCTCGACAACCTGAAGGTTTGTGCGCTCGTTAAGTCCGCCGATGTTATAGGTTTCGCCGGCGGCGCCTTTCTCGACGGCGAGCAGGAGGGCGCGGGCATGATCGTCGACGTGAAGCCAATCGCGGACATTCCGCCCGTCGCCGTACACGGGAAGCGGTTCGCCGGCCAGGGCCTTAATAATCATGTGCGGGATCAGTTTCTCCGGAAACTGATAGGGGCCGTAATTATTCGAGCAATTCGTGACCAGGACGGGCAGGCCATAGGTGCGATGCCAGGCGCGGGCGAGATGGTCGGACGCGGCCTTGCTGGCTGAATATGGCGAGCTGGGCTGGTAGGCGGTTTCCTCGGTGAAAGCCGGCTCCTCCGGCCCAAGGTCGCCGAACACCTCGTCGGTGGACACATGCAGAAAGCGGAAGCGCCCAGCCCTCTCCGCCGGCAGGCCCTGCCAATAGCGCAGCGCTTCCTGCAGAAGCGTGAAGGTTCCGCCGATGTTGGTCGCGATGAATTCCTGCGGGCCGTCGATGGAACGGTCGACGTGGCTTTCCGCGGCGAGATGCATGACCGCGTCCGGCTGGAACTCCTCGAACGCCTTGCGCATGGCGCGGGCATCGGCGATATCCGCCTCGGCGAAGCGGTACTTCGGATTGTTGCCCGCCCCCGGGATCGAAGCGCGGTTTGCGGCGTAGGTCAGCTTGTCGATGTTTAGAACTTCATGGTCCGTTTCCAGCAGAAGCAGACGGATCAATGCCGATCCGATGAAGCCGTAGCCGCCCGTGACGGCGATGCGCTTTGCCGCCATGTCAGGCCACCTGCGTCAGCGTTGCGATGCCGGCTGGAAAAAGCTCGGGCGCCATTTGCGGCAGCGCCAGCAAATATTTCCCGTAGCTGCTTTTCTCGCACCGGCGCGCGGCGGCGAAAAACGCGTCTGGCGTAATGTAGCCCATGCGCAGTGCAATCTCCTCTGGGCAGGATATTTTCATGCCCTGCCGGTTCTCCAGCACTTGCACGAACTGGCTCGCCTCGATGAGCGATTCATGCGTGCCCGTGTCGAGCCAGGCAAAGCCCCGGCCCATGATTTCGACGCTGAGCTGGCCGCCGTTCAAATAGGCGGTGTTCACATCGGTAATTTCGAGTTCGCCGCGGGCCGAGGGCCGGAGAGATTTCGCAATCCCGATCACCCGGTTGTCGTAGAAATACAGTCCTGTCACCGCGCAATTCGACTTGGGGCGCCTGGGCTTTTCCTCGATCGAAATGGCGCGGCCCTGGGCGTCGATTTCAATGACGCCGTAGCGTTCGGGGTCTTTGACCCTATAGCCGAAAACGGTCGCACCGCTTTTTTGGGACATGGCCTTCGACAGAAGCTCCGGAAGGCCGTGCCCATAAAAGATGTTGTCGCCCAGGACGAGGCAGACTGAATCGCTCCCTATGAACTGCTCGCCGATAAGAAAAGCCTGGGCGAGGCCGCCAGGGGCAGGCTGTTCCGCGTAAGAAATATCGAGCCCGAATTGAACGCCATCTTCAAGCAACTGCTGAAAGGAAGGCAGATCCCGTGGCGTCGAGATCAGTAGTATGTCTCTTATTCCCGCGAGCATAAGCACGCTCAGCGGATAATAAATCATGGGTTTGTCGAAAACGGGAAGGAGTTGCTTTGAGACAGCCATCGTGCAGGGGTGAAGTCTGGTGCCCGACCCGCCCGCCAGAATTATGCCTTTCATGGTGCAATCCCGAGCTTCGTTACTGTTGGATTTGCGCTACAGGAAAAAGTTGGCTGTTGCAAGGCGCATAGCCACCGGCTATGCGCAAGGTGAAGATGTTCGCCTTTCTCGTGGCTTGGGGGGATGCAATGCGCATTGTGGAGACGGCTCTAAGCGGCGTGAAGATTATCGAGCCCGCACTGTTTCCCGACAATCGGGGCTATTTCTTCGAAAGCTTCAACGCGGGGAGGTATCGCGAGGCGGGGATATCCAGCGGTTTCGTTCAAGATAACGTCTCCGTTTCCTTCAAGGGGGTGCTGCGGGGCCTGCATTTGCAGAATCCAACGCAGCAGGGAAAGCTTGTCATGGTCTTGAGCGGTGCCGTGATCGATGTCGCCGCCGACGTTCGTGTGGGCAGCCCAACTTTCGGGCGGCATGTCGCGGTTCGCCTCGATGCCGTGAGCCACCGGCAGCTGTGGATTCCGCGCGGCTTCGCGCACGGTTTCGCCGTACTGTCGGACGAGGCCGCATTTCTCTACAAATGCGATGCGCCTTACGATCGCGGCAGCGAGATCGGCATTCGCTGGAACGACCCGGATATCGGCATCGATTGGGGCGTGGAGCACGCGATACTCTCGGAAAAGGACGCAGCAGCGCCTTTGTTGCGGGAGCTGACGGCCAGGCTTCCACGATATGAGGGCTGAACCCATGCGAATTCTCGTCACGGGCGCGGCCGGGCAGGTTGGGATGGCGCTTGCTCGGGCGTTGCCGGATCTGGGAGACCTTGTGCTTGCGGGAAGAGACGCGCTCGATCTGTCCCATCCCGAAGCAATCGCCGGGCGGTTGAGCGCCTTCAACCCGGACCTCATTGTCAACGCGGCGGCTTACACCGCTGTCGACAGGGCGGAAACCGAGAGGGATTTGGCATACGCGGTCAATGCGGCCGCGGTTGAGGCGATGGGCCGCTGGGCGGCGGCGGAGAAGGTGCCTCTGATCCATTTTTCGACCGACTATGTGTTCGATGGCCGCGCATCCGAACCCTACCGCGAGACCGACCCAGTAAATCCTCTCTCGGTCTACGGAAAGAGCAAGGCGGAGGGCGAAAGGCTTCTACTTGCAACGGGGGCGCCTTGCCTGATCGTCAGGACGAGCTGGGTTTACGCCGCGACGGGAAAGAACTTCGTGAAAACCATCGCCAGGCTTGCCGGTGAAAGAAGCGGGCTTGCCGTCGTGAGCGACCAGATGGGCACGCCAACCTCGGCGGCGCAGATTGCAAGCTTCGTCCGCGCGCTCGCCGGGGAAGGGCTGCCGGGTCTGCCGGCGCTGTTCGAGGCTTCGTCGCGGCTGGTGCACTTCACAGCTTCGGGCTGGACTACGTGGCACGGTTTCGCGTGCGCGATCGTCGCCGGAATGAAGCGGCGCGGCGTGCCCGTGAAGGCATCGGAGGTGCGGGCCATACCAACCTCGGACTATCCAACGCCAGCCGAGCGCCCCCAATTCTCGCGCCTTTCGACGGCGCGGCTCCAGAGCGTTTTCAACTTTCATCCAGAGCCGTGGGAGCGGGCGCTGGACGGCGTCCTGGACACCATGTTCGGCGGCAAGCCTTCAAGCTGAAAGAGCCTCGGTCCACTCACTCGCAGCCCGTGGCAAGACAAGCCATGCTGGCGGACAGGGCGGAATATTTAACCCTTCGAGCCGGAAGCTGGGGCGTTAATCGAATATTTACAGCCGCGTGCCAGCATACGTGGTTCGACAGTAACCTCCCCCATGTGAGGGATACGCTATGTCCGTCGCCGCAGTTGGCTCCTCGATTGGCGCCTCCGTCACCGGCCTCCAACACCCCGCCGCCGCTTCAGCCCAGCCTCTAGCGAACACGGATAACCAAGCCGGCACTTCCAGTTCGTCCGTAGTCATGGACATGAATCACCACAAGAAAAAGCCGCTTCCAAGCCCCCTGGCCATGGCCTCAAGCGCCGTTCAAGCCGCGATCACAGGTCTTGGCAGCCGCTGAAGAACCGGCGAGAGGCGCATCTGGCGGGGGCCGCCCTCCGGTAGCGGGCCTTGGAGTAACGCCACGTCTGGAACTCCCATGGGGGGGAAGAATGGGACGAGGGGCGGAACGCGCCGATCATGCCGGAGTTTGGCATCCGGCAAGCCGCACGTTACCGCCCATGCGCGGGGCTGACAGCCAGCCGGCTAAATGCCCGCCCCAGAATTGAAGCGCTCGACGAGCTGGTTATAGTTGTGAATGAGGGCGGGCGGCGAGCCTTCCACCATCCAGTCGGAAAGCGAATTGTTGAGGTTCATCTTCTCCCCCGCGCTATAGGGCGTCTTGTCGCGGACGCGGCGCATCAGCTCCTTGCCGGTTTTCAGGAAAGACCTTGCGGCCGACACGAAAATCGAGCCGGCTTTCTCGCCCGGATTGGCGCTGCCATAGGCCTCCAGATCCTTGATCGATACCTCGTAGGCTTCCAGGGCCTGCGTTGCCTTGCCGGCATCGAAGTCCTTGTCGCTGCCATCGCCCTCGGCGCGAACCAGCGTCTTGGCTTTGGCCATCAACGCCAGCACGAAATAGCGAGTCTTGCGGCCCTCCGTCTTCTCGGCCTCGGCCAGCGTTTCGAGCTGCACCTGCTCGTCGATGCGTTCGATGGCATCGCGCAGCCGTGTATCCGCGGCCGTGAAGCTGTCCCAGGCCGCCATCAGTTTGGGGTGAAACTCCCGGCCCTTGGCCATCTTGTCGTCTTTGTAGTCGCCCTGCTCGTAGTAGTTGTTCGCTTCGTTGATGGGCGGCGTGAGCGCCATGATCGAACTCATGAAAGCGGTGCCGGCCTCCTCCAGCGCGGCATCGTGCGGCTGGGCCGCGTTTGCCGCCGGGATATTGCGGTTGCAGTCAGCGGGGTCGTACAGCGTGTAAAGGCCATAGACGATCTTTTCCTTGCCGGTTGGCCCCGATTTATCGGCCCAGCTCAGATAGCGCGTGCGCGAGTCGAGCGCGCGGCCGGAGAGGCGGTTGACGCATTCGATGTACGGCTCAAGCTTGTCCGCGAGAGACGGCGGCTCATCGCCTTCCGCGCGCGCGGCTCCTCCCATTCCGAATGTCAACACCCATCCCAGGCTAACGATAAACGGCCAATATGCCGGTCTAATGTACTGTTTCACCAGTGTTCCTTTCCCTGCTGTACCCCATCCAAGCGGGTTACCAGCCATGCTCTTGGGCTGGCTTTTTTGTTCGAAATGCGGCAGAAACCGGGCGCCGATTTTCGAATGGGACAAGGCAGCCAGTTCGCACGCCGTGTTACGCCCCAAAGAAACCTTTGGCTAAATCTGTAACGGAAACCGGAAGGCTCCTTTCACACGGCGGTGCAATTCTTTTAGAAGAACCTGGCCTTCGAGCTGCGCGGGCAAATTCCGCGGAGTGTGTTGGCGGAGCAGGCAAGAGCCAGGCCAGAATTGCGGTCTCCGGAGTGAGGACTGTGGCCAGGAGCAAGTTGCAGGAATGGCTGGCCTTGCAGGGCATGCTCAAGAGCGTGCGCCCCAATGAGAAGGAGACCGCGAAAAGATTCAGGAAAAAGAGACCGCATCCGGCCGGGGAAGAGAACAGCAACGCTATCTGGAAGCTGGCCTACGCCGATTTCATGACGGCGATGATGGCCTTTTTCCTGGTCATGTGGCTCGTCACCTCTTCCTCGAAGGAAAAGATCGTCCAGCTTGCGAACTACTTCAATCCAATAAAACTAACCGATACGGCGCCCTATATTCCAGGTCTTCGCGACGTGGAGCGGAGACGCGCCAGCAGAGAGCAGATAGTCGCGCAGCAGGCCATCGTGGCGCACGGCAGGCACAGTGGAAAACGTGCGGCCGCCTCTTCGGAGCAGGAAGAAGAGGCTCTCCTCCAAAATCCATTCCCAATGCTTGCGCTGCTCGCATCGCAGGCAGACCCAACCGTTGCCGCCGCCGCGGCGAAGACCCCGAACCCGCTCACGGGAGACGGCTCATCCCGCGATCCTTTCCTTACCGATTACTTTATCCGCCCGGTCGTTAACTGGATTACCGCCACATGGCGGTATGAAATGGGTACCGCCTCCGGTACCCAAGCCGGCCCAGCCCCAAGCTTGAAGGCTGGAAGGGAGGCTGGGGCAGAGGGCAAGGCTCAAAGCGCCCCCCCGCTTTCCCTGGAGGCCGAAGCCAATGCCGCCCAGGAGCGGAAGCCGGCTCAACTCATGCTGGAGCCGGCCTCGGTTGAAGCGCGAAAGAAGCTAGAGAACCAAAAGAGGACGGAACAAGTAGAGAAGGAAGTAACGCAACTCGTTTCAGCTTTTCCCAAGTCGGCCGGTCCGGAAATTGCGGTAAAATCTGTGAACGAAGGCGTGCTCATCAGCCTGACGGACGGCCCGGGCTTTAACATGTTCAAGATCGCCTCGGCCGCGCCTTCGCCGCCGCTTGTGATTTTTCTGGAACGATTGGGAGACATCATCAATAAGTATCCCGGCGGAATAGTCGTCCAGGGGCACACGGACGCCCGCCCCTATACGGGAGACCGCTACGGCAACTGGCGTCTTTCGGTCAATCGCGCCACGATGACCTATTACATGCTGCTGAGAGGCAAGGTCAGCGATGGCAGGTTCCTTGCCTTGAAGGGCTGCGCGGAGAGAGAGCTAAGAAACAAGGCGGACCCGCTGGCCCCAGAAAACCGCCGCATCGAGATTCTCATCCGCTTCCCCGAGGAAACCTGACGCGGGGGGCCGCCGCATGTTTTCTCCGGTCGATCGTCATGCGAGCTGTCCTGGCTGGCGCAAGGTGGCGGCTGTACCCTGCCCAGTAGCCCGTGGTCCGTTCGCTGGACAGTGGCTGCCATGCTGTGGCCTTGGTGCGCCGCCCCCTCTTGTTTCCAAGGCCGTTACCAACGTTCCCGCACGGCGCCGGCTTTGAGTGCGCGTGGGCGCAAGGAGAAGGACGCATTCGGTTGCGACAGCGCCGATAACCCGGTCAACCCGCTGAATTTGGTACGATAGGCCATGCCCGACTGTGAGTTCAGCCAGCTCGTTGACCTGGAGCAGGTTCGTCAACTCCTGGAATCTCATCACCAGCTTTCGGGGATGGCTTACGGCTTGCTCGACACCAACGAGAACGAACTCGTTGCAGTCGGATGGCAAGACATCTGCACGCGGTTCCACCGGGTCCATCCCGTCACCTGCGAACGCTGCCGGGAAAGCGACGCCTTCATCAAGGCCCACCTGAAGGACGCGTCGGAAGAGATGCTGGAGTATCGCTGCAAGAACAACATGATCGATATCGCCATACCACTCGTTATCGATGGAAGGCATCGCGCTACATTTTTTACCGGGCAGTTCTTCTACGACGA
The DNA here is from genome assembly GCA_003153975.1 of Hyphomicrobiales bacterium. GTDB lineage: Bacteria > Pseudomonadota > Alphaproteobacteria > Rhizobiales > Rhodomicrobiaceae > Rhodomicrobium. The sequence goes on along the minus strand of PMBZ01000125.1, from coordinate 30,082 downwards.
CGATCCTCCCGACCGGGAATTCTTCGCCGCTCAGGCCCAGGCTCTGGGATTCAACGCGAAGGATTATCTCGCCGCCCTGGATAAGGTTCCGTTGTTCAGCCGCGAATACATTCGCGGCAACGTTCTTTTCCTGCACAACATGGTGCGGAATTTCGCGGAAATTGGCCTGAAGAACCTCCGCCTCGCCCGCGAAATGGAAGAGCGCAAGCGGGTGGAGGAGGCACTCAACCGGCGGCTGGTGGCTTTGACCGAGCCGCTGGAGACGGCGGATGTCACGTTCAACGACCTTTTCAACATCGAGGATATCCAGAAAATCCAGGATGCCTTTGCCGCCGCGACCAATGTTGCTTCCATCATCACAGAGCCGGATGGAACCCCCATCACCGAGCCGAGCGGCTTTTGCTGGTTGTGCCAGGGAATTATTCGCAAGACGGAGAAGGGCCGTGCCAACTGCTTCCATTCCGACGCCGTCATAGGCCGGCAGAATCCGGGAGGCCCCATCGTCCAGCCCTGCCTGAGCGGCGGTCTGTGGGACGCGGGCGCCAGCATTACGGTGGGCGGGAAGCACATCGCGAACTGGCTCATCGGGCAGGTGAAGAACGAGGCGATCGACGAGGAGAGGATTCTCCTCTATGCGCGCGAGATCGGAGCGGACGAGGCGGAATTCAGGAGCGCGCTGCGGGAAGTGCCGGTGATGTCCGTCGAGCAGTTCGGCAAGATCGCCCAGGTGCTGTTCATACTCGCCAGCGAGCTTTCGCTCAAAGCCTACCAGAACGTTCAGCAAGCGCGTTTTATCACGATGCGCCAGCAGGCGGAGAACGAGCGCCTGGAACAGCTCAGGTTCCTGGAAAGCATGGATCGCGTCAACCGGGCCATCCAGGAAACGTACGATCTGGAACAGATGATGAAAGACGTGCTGGACGCAGTGATGTCGATCTTCGACTGCGACCGCGCCTTTCTCCAGTACCCCTGCGATCCGGAAGCGCCGCAGTGGTGGGTTCCCATGGAACGCACCAAGCCTGAATATCCCGGCGTCCTCCAGCTTGGCCGCAAAATGGAAATGAGCCCTGGCATCGCAACAGCGTTCCGGGCCGTGATCGACGATGGCGGTCCCGTCCAGTTTGGCCCAGGGATGGCGCACGAGCTTCCCCCCGAAGGAGTAGAGCAATTCGGCTTCAAGTCCATGCTATGCATGGCACTCCATCCCAAGGTGGGAAAGACTTGGCAGTTCGGGCTGCACCAATGCTCCTCCGCGCGGCAGTGGACGCCGGTGGAGGTAAAGCTCTTTCAGGAAATTGGACGGCGCCTCACCGATGGCTTGAGCACCTTGCTGGCCTATCGCAAAAGCCGGGACAGAGAACTCAAGCTCTTGGATGCCCAGCGCATTGCGCGCGTGGGAGGCCTGGAGTTCGACGCCGCCTCGGAGTGCATGAGGCTGACAGGCGAGCTGTGGGAGGAGATTGGCGCGCCGGCGGGCCGCTTTGCACCGGCGGCCGTATACAGCGCCTGCATGCCCCCAGAAAGCTGGGAACGGCTGCTCGCGGCCGTGAGAGGTTCTCTCAACGCCGGGAGCCCTTACGAGGCCGAGTTCGAGATGTGCAGCGCCGGCGGACGCCGGTACTGGATGTTCTCGCGCGGCGAGCCCGTGGTGGACGAGCAGAGCGGGGCGTTGTGTGTGCGCGGAGCCTGCATCGACATCACCGAGCGCAAGCGGGCCGGGCAGGAACTATCCATGCTGAACTTTGCCCTGAACAACGTGCACGAAGGGGCTTTCCTGATCGATGAAAATGCGCGCTTCCGGTATGTCAACGACGAAGCCTGCCGCGCCCTCGGATACGATCGGGAGGAACTGCTTGGCCTTGGCGTGCCGGATGTCAATCCCGAATTTCCCGCGGAGGATTGGCCCAGCCACTGGCGCGACCTCAAGNNAACCGGGAATTGAGGGCGCTTAGCGACTGCAATCAGGCGCTCTTGCATGCGGAGGACGAGCAGGCGCTGCTCGCCAACATCTGCCAAATCATTTGCGAGGCCGCAGGCTACCCCTTTGCCTGGGTCGGGTATGCCGGAGACGACGAGGAAAAATCGATACGCTGTCTTGCGTCGGCGGGTACCGGCATCGAATCGGCGGGCGTCGAAGAGGGGTACATCGATGGAGCCCGGCTCACCTGGGCCGATACGGAATACGGCCGGGGACCGGCCGGCACAGCCGTCCGGACAGGTAAAAGCGCGGTGATCGAGGACTTTGCCACTGCCCCTCAAGCGGCTCCCTGGCGCGAGGCCGCACTGCGGCGCGGCTACCGTTCAGCGGTTGCGCTTCCGCTGAAGGACGTTGCCGGAAACACCTTCGGCATCCTCGTCATTTATTCGACGGTGGCCGGTGCTTTCACACCCGACGAGGTGCGGCTCATGGAGGAGCTGGGGGACGATCTGGCTTTCGGCATTGGCGTGCTGCGGGCCCGGGCCGCTCTCCAGCTGGCGGAGCAGGAGCGGCAAGAGCATGTGAAATTGCTGGAAAGCCTGGACCGGATCAACCGCGCCATCCAGGGAGCCGCCTCGCTCGAACAGATGATGAGCGATGTCCTGGATACGACCCTTTCGGTGTTCGGTTGCGGCCGGGTGGCGCTGGTCCACCCTTGCGATCCCAGCGCGCCCATCTGGCAGGTGATGATGGAGCGCACCGTGCCGGAATGCGCCCGGAGTTTCCTGCGGGAGGGGGTGTTCCCGATGGGGGCCGATGTTGCCGAGGTTTTCCGGACGGTGCTGGAGGCAGGCGGCCCGGTGTGGCTTGGCGGCGAACTGGAGCATCCGACACCCGCCCGCACCGGGGAGACTAACGGAGGCCGGTCTCAGCTCGCCATGGCCATCCATCCGCAGACCGGCGAACCCTGGATGTTCGTCCTGCAGCAGTGCGCCCGCCCCAAGACATGGACGCAGCACGAGGAGAGGCTTTTCGAGGAAATTGGCAGGAGGATATGCGACAGCCTGAGCAGCCTGCTGTTCTTCCGCGATCTACGCGACAGCGAGTTGCGCTACCGTCAGATCGTGGATACGGCCAACGAAGGTATCTGGATGGTCGACCTCAGAGGGGTGACCACCTTCGTCAACGCCAAGATGGCCAGGATGCTGGGCTACGATGTGGAAGAATTCGCCGGCCTCACCGTAAGCGACTTCATGTTCGAGGAGGACCTGCCCGACCACTTGCAACAGATGGAAAAGCGCCGGATGGGTGAGCCGGCGACTTATGAGCGCCGCTTCCGCCGCAAGGACGGCGAGCCGGTTTGGACGCTGGCCGCCGCCACCCCGATTTTCGACGACGAGCGCCATTTCCGGGGCGGCTTCAGCATGTACACCGACATCACCGCGCGCAAACGCGCGCAGGAGGAACTTCGCCGCTACAAGGATGGTCTGGAACTCCTTGTGACGGCGCGCACCGCCGAGCTTAAGACGGCGGTGGAAAAGCTTGAGCGCAGCAATCGCGATCTCGACGAATTCGCCTACATCGCCTCCCACGACCTCAAGGAACCGCTGCGTGGCATCCATAACTATGTGAGCTTCTTGCGCGAGGACTATGGCGGCCGGCTCGACGAGGAGGGGCGGGGCTATCTAAGCCGCCTGCAGCGCCTGGCCGAGCGCTTGACGGCCCTCATCGATGGCCTCCTGGCCTATTCGCGCCTGAGCAACAGGCCGCTCCCCATGGAAACGGTCGATTTGGAAGCCGTGCTCGACGACGTGGCCGTGGACCTTGAGGCGCCGCTCGAGTCCCAGGGCGTGGAACTGCGGCGCGTTGGGCGCTTGCCCTCTGTCAAATGCAATGCGGCGCGCATCGGGGAGGTGTTCCAGAACCTCATCGCGAACGGCGCCAAATACAACGACAAGGCAGAGAAATGGGTGGAGGTGGGCTGCGATGCCAGCGGCCCGGTGCCGGTTTTCTGCGTCCGGGACAACGGCATAGGCATTCCCGAACAGCATCGCGAAAAGGTCTTCCGGATCTTCAAGCGCCTCCACGAACAGAGCAAGTATGGCGGCGGCACCGGGGTGGGCCTGACCATCGTCAAAAAGATCGTCGAGCGGCACGGCGGCCGGATATGGCTGGAGTCGACGCCTGGCGAAGGGACGGCCTTTTATTTCACCCTGAGCGGAGGTGCATGATGCTTGACGACCGCCTAGCTTTAGAAAGAACCGGCGTAGCTCCCGGCAGGCAGTTGATCCTCATCGTCGAGGACAGCGACGACGACTTCTTCGCGATGCAAAGGGCCTTTAAAAAGGCCGGGTTGATGAACCCCATCCACCGTTGCTCCAACGGCGATCAGGCCGCGGACTACCTGTTCCGCCGCGGCGAATTCGCCGCCCCCGATGCCGCTCCCCGGCCCGCCATTATATTGCTCGACCTGAACCTCCCTGGCCTCGACGGCCGCGACGTGCTGCACATGGTCAAGTCCGACCAGGATCTTCGCAGGATCCCGGTCATCGTGCTGACCACGTCCAGCGCCCCGCAGGACATCGAGCGCTGCTATGCCTACGGAGCCAATTCCTATGTTCACAAGCCAGTAGACCTTGAGGGCTTTTTCCAGGCCATCAGCCGCCTCAAGGACTTTTGGTTCGGGATCGCCGTGCTGCCCAAGGAGGAACGGTAATGGTGGATGCACTGACTATTCTTGCCGTCGACGACAGCGAGGTCGACCAACACCTTTACAGCCGTACCCTCAAGGCCGCCGGTCATGCGTTGGTTGCGGCGCTCAACGCCGAAGAGGGCTTGGCGAAGGCCGGCCTGGTCAAGCCGGACCTGATCCTGTTGGATTACAACCTGCCTGACTACGACGGCTTGGCCTTTCTGGAGCGCCTTGCCAGGCTGCCCGGCGTCCAGATCCCCGTTGTCATGCTGACCGGCGCGGGCGACGAATCCGTGGCTGTCGAAGCCATGAAGGCCGGGGCCGGCGACTATCTGGTCAAGGACACGGCGGGTAACTACCTGCACGACTTGCCGCGCGTGATCGGCCGCGTCCATGCTTCCTTCGAGGAGCGCAACCGTGTCCGGAGGCTGAACGCGCTGAACAGCGCCATCCTGGGCACAGTCGCCGACGGCATCCTCGGCATCGGCGGCGAAGGCAGCATTCTCTTCGCCAATCCCGCCGCGGAGCGGATGCTGCTCAGTTCCGCGGGCGGCCTTGTCGGGCGCCATCTCGGGGAGTTGCTGTGCCAGACCGGCCCGCAGGACGCATGGGAGAGCCATCCCTTGCGCCAGCCGCATGGCGGCTCCGCCACACTCAGCCGCGAGTCCGATTTCCTTCAGCGCTGCAACGGCAGCTGTTTCCCCGCCGCCTACAACGCCTCGGCGCTCGATTTCGAGGAGAGCGGACATTCTGGCTGGGTGCTGGCGTTCCAGGACATCACAGAACGCAGAGCGGCCGAAGAACAATTGCGCCGCCACAAGGAACAGCTGGAGGTCATGGTACAGGAGCGTACGGTGGATCTTCTGCTTGCGCGCGACGCGGCCGAGGCGGCCAACAAGGCCAAAAGCGCATTTCTGACCAAATTGAGCCAACAGTTGCGCACGCCGCTCAACGACGTTCTTCGCTTTTCCGGCATGCTGAGCGACGATCCGCTGGCCACCGAAAAACAGCGCGAACGGCTCGGCGTCATCCAAAGCAGCGGCGAGAATCTTCTGAAGCTCGTCAACAACATTTCGGAAATCACAAGGATCGAGGCGGAGCGCTTGAAGGTTGAGATCGCCCCCTTCGACCTCGGCGACTTGGTTCGCGAGGTCACGGATACGATACTGCCTCGCGCCAGTGAGAAGGGCTTGCAGCTGGTGGTGGACTGCCTGTTCGCCGCTCCGTGCTACATCAGGGCGGACCGTGAGCGCCTGCGCCAAATCATGACCCACCTCGCGGACGATGCGGTGAAATTTACGAAGACGGGCAACGTCATCATCCGCGCCGCCGTGAAGCGGGACGGAGGGCCGCATTTGCTGCTGGAGGTGGAGTACACCGGCCCCGGCATTTCGCCGGAGGACCAGAAGAGCCCGTCCCAAACTTTCGCGCGGCTGTGCGAAGCGGGGGCGCAAACGGGCGCGGGGCTGGGCTTGGCTATCGCACGGCAGTTCGTGGAGTTCATGGGCGGCACCATCGGCCTGACAAGCGAGCCCGGCAGGGGCTCCGTGTTCCGCGCCGAGGTGCCGGTGGAGGTTGTCGAAGCCTCCGCTGAAGGGCACCCGGCGGAAGCCGGCGAGGTCGCGGGGCTGGTTCCCGGTACGCCGCGCTACCGCATCCTGATTGCCGAGGGGGAGCCCGAAAATCGATTGCTCCTGCGCCAAATGATGGACAGAGTTGGCTTTGAGGCCAAGACGGCTGAAAGTGGCGAGGAGTGTGTGAAGCTCTTTCTGGAATGGCGTCCCCATCTCATCTGGATGGACCGGCATATGCCGGCGATGGATGGCGTGGAGACTGCCCGGTGCATTCGCATGCTGCCAGCCGGCCGGGAGGTGAAGATCGTCGCGGTCGCGGCAGTAAAGTCCAAGCATGACAGGCAGGAAATCCTGGATGCCGGGATGGACGACCTCGTGTGCAAGCCATACCGGCTCGACGAAATCTACGCCGCCCTGGCCCGGCAGCTGGACGTGAAATACATTTACAAAACCACCGCCGCGAAAGCCCTTTGACCTGCGCGGCGAATTTGGAGGCGGAACCGCGCATCGAGATGGTCCTCGGCGTCGTCCCAGCGAAGGCGCCGTTGCGGGGCAGTATCGGGCGCTGTCGCATCGCCTCTATTCGCCTGCCTCAAGTAGAGTGGAAGTAAACTTCGTGCCTGGGCTTTCAATTTCTACCGGGTTCGTATGAGGGGTTCGCGGCCGCGCGGGAACGCGGAAAGCGAACGCGTACAAGGCTGGCAGAAATGTCATGGTGAGGATGGTCGCGGCGATCAGACCGCCCATGATGGCAAGCGACATCGGCCCCCAGAACGGCGAGCCCGCGAGCGGCACGAGCGCAAGAACCGCCGCGGCCGCCGTCAGCANNAGGATCGCCACGAAGCCGAAAGGCTGCTGGAAGATCAAGAGCGCGGCCGCGGCGCCGATGATGCCGAGCGGGGCGGTGGCGAGCACGAGCATGGTTTTGCCCAGGCTTTGCAGCTGCACCATCAGCAGGAGCAGCACCACGATGACCAGCACCGGCACCTTTGCCGCGATAGAGGCCTGGCCCTTGGCCGACTCCTCGACGGCGCCTTGCATCTCGATGCGGTAACCCAGCGGCAGGCCCGCCCGCAACGGTTCAAGCTGCCGGTAGATCGCCTTCGTCACGTCCGGCGATTGCACGCCATCGGGGATTTGCCCCTGAACGGTGATGGTGGGCAGGCGGTCGCGCCGCCACTCGACGCCAGGCTCGAAGGCAAGCCGCACGCTCGCAACCTGAGAGACCGGAACCGAGGCGCCGGACGCGGTCTTGACATAGGCGTTTTCGACTGCCGTCAGCAGCCCGCGCGTGTTTTCGGGCTCGCGCAGCACCACGCCGATGGTTTGGTCGTTCTCACGGAACTCGGAGATGGGAACACCGGACAGGGTGGCCTGCAGCGTCTGCCGGATAGCGCTGGACGTGACGCCGATGGCACGCGCGCGGTCCTGATCGATGCCGAGCTGCAGGGATGGCGCCAGCTCGTGCCAATTGTCGTGCACGTTGAAGAGTTGAGGATGGGCGGCTGTTACTTTTTTCACCTCGTCCGCGATGCGGCGGACCTCGACGCGATCGGGACCTTGCACGCGGAACTGAACCGGCCAGCCGACTGGCGGTCCAAGAAAGAGCCGGTCGACCTTGAAACGCACACCTGGAAAATCGGCGGCGAGAAGGCCGCGCATCCGCTCGATGACGGCGTCGCGGTCTTTCGAGACCTTCGGCATGACCAGAAACTGCGCGAAATTCTGGTTCTTGAGCTGCTGGTCGAGCGGAAGGAAGAAGCGGGGTATCCCTTCGCCAACGAAGGCGGTCACCGGCCCCACATCGGCGTCAGCCAACAGCCGCTGCTCCAATCGCAGCGCTTGAGCCTCGGTCTCTTTGTAGGAAGTGCCTTCCGGCATCCAAAGGTCGGCAAGGATTTCCGGCCGGTCCGAGGAGGGGAAGAACTGCTGAGGAATGAGCTTGAAGCTGGCTCCCGCCAAGCCGGAAGCCGCAATCGTGAGCACGATGACGGTTCTGCGCCGCCTGACACACCAGGCGATGACGCGGCGAAGGCCACGGTAGGCGCGCGTATCGTAGACGTCGATATCGCTGCCTTCCCGGTGGGGCCGGTGCCTTAAAAGCATGAAGCCGAGCCATGGCGTAAACGTCACCGCGGCGAACCACGAGATCACGAGTGCTATGCCCGCGACCCAGAACAGCGTGTTCACATATTCGCCCGACGTACTGGCCGCGAAGCCTACAGGGATGAAACCCGCCACCGTGATGAGCGTGCCGGTCAGCATCGGAAAGGCGGTGGATGTGTAGGCGAAAGAGGCGGCGGAGAGCTTTCCAAGCCCCTCGTCGAGCTTCCGTTCCATCATCTCGACGGCGATCATGGCNNCGTCCACGAGCAGCCCCAGCGCGATGATGAGCGCGCCGAGCGAGATCCGCTGCAAGTCTATGCCGATGATAAGCATAACGAGGAAGGTCGCTCCGAGCACAAGCGGGATCGTCAGGGCGACCACGATGCCCGCGCGCCAGCCAAGCGAGAGGAGCGAGACCGCCAGCACAATCAAAAGCGCCTCGCCCAGCGCCTCCAGAAACTCGCTCACGGCTTTGCCCACAACGGCGGGCTGATCGGAGATTTTGCGGAATTCGACCCCGGCCGGGAGTTCGGCGTAAATGCGTTTCAGCGAGCTTTCGAGTTCCTTGCCCACCTCGACGACATTGAATCCCTTTGCCATCACGGCGCCGAGCACGACGCTTTCCTTGCCGCCGTGACGGATCTTCGAGGCAGGAGGGTCCTCGACGCCGCGTTTGACGGCCGCGATGTCCCCGAGCCGCACGGTCAGCCCGCCCGCCCTGATCTTCAAATCGCGGATCTGATCGACGCTCAGGATCGAGCCTTGTACATCGAGCCTGACGGAGCGGTCCGAAGTCTCCACGGTGCCCGCGGGCGCTTGGCTGTTTTGCCCTGCAAGTGCTGCCTGAATGTCCAGCGCGGAGATGTTGCGCTCAGCCAGCACGCGGGACGGGACTTCGATATAAACCTTCTCGTCCTGGACACCGAGCAAGTCGATCTTGCCAATGCCGGGGACGCGCAAGAGAATATCGCGGGCGTTCTTCGCGAAGTCGCGCAGCTCCGGATAGGAAAAGCCCGTTCCCTCGATCGCATAAAGTGCCAGATAGGTGTCGCCGAACTCGTCATTGAAGAACGGCCCCAGCACACCTTGCGGGAACGTATTCTGGATGTCGCCAAGCTTCTTGCGCACCTGGTAGAAGGCGTCGCCCACCTCGCGCCCGCGGGCCTCGCCGCGCAGATTGACGAATATGACGGCGCTGCCAGGGCGCGCATAGGACTGCACATAGTCGAGTTGAGGCGTCTCCTGGATCTTGCGCTCGATCTTGTCGACGACCTGCTCCTGTAGCTCCCGCACGCTGGCGCCGGGCCACACTACCTGCACGACCATGACGCGGAAGGTGAAGTCTGGGTCCTCCTTCTGGCCGAGATTGGCGAGCGCGAACAGTCCCGAGGCAAGGATGAGCACGAACAGAAAGCGCGTGAGGCTCGAATGCTCGATTGCCCAGCGCGAGAGATTGAAGGCGTATTGTGCGGGCGCCCTTCCGGGCAATCGGCTGTCCATCTTCAGACCCTCTCTCTTTTAGCGGTCCGCCGTCTCAGGCTGTTCCGCCGCCGCTGTCAGGATTTCCTTGGCAAGGCGCACTTTCATGCCGTCCTTGAGAAACTGAACGCCGCCGGTCACGACGATCTGGCCTGGCTTGAGGCCCGATTTGATCCGCACGCCAGCCTCGCTCACGCCATCGGTTTCGACCTCGCGAACTGCCACGGTCTGCGTCAGCCTGTCCGCGACATAGGCGATTGTCTTTCCATCCCGTTGGGTCAGCGCCGCCAAAGGCACGACGGGTGCGGACACATCCTGCGCCAGGTTGAGCGAGACCGAAGTGGTCATGCCGATGCGCATTTCGGGTACCGGATGCACGATGGTCACGCGAACGCCATAGGTGCGCGAGGCGGCATCGGCGGCGCCGGCAATCTCGCGGATTTTGCCCTCGCTTCTGACGCTGGGCGCGGACCAAATCGCGATGGACGCCGTCCCGCCGGGCGTGAGCTTGACGATCTCTTGCTCGGGAACGGCAACGGACACCTCGACATCGCCGGCAAGCGCCTCGGTGACGACAGCTTGCCCAGCCGCCACGACCTGGCCCGGCTCCGCGCGGACAGAGGTGACGATCCCATCTTTGTCCGCGACCAGCACCGCATAGCTTGTGGCGTTGGCAGCCTGATTGAGCTGATCCCCGGCGGCATCGAGCGCCGACTGCGCCGCGTCCATTTCGAGCTGGCGCTGATCGACGGCGGCTTTTGCGATGAAGCCATTCGGAAGCAGGTAATTCGCTCGCTGGAGCGCATCCCTGGCAACGGCAGCGCGCGTCTTTGCGCCTATCACTGCGGAGCGGGCGCTGTTCTCGGCGAGCTTCAAGTCCACCTCATCGAGACGGGCGATTTTCTGGCCGGCGGTGACGCGGTCGCCAACGTTTACGTAGCGCTCGACGATCTTGCCGGGCACGCGGAAACCGAGCGCGCTTTCGATGCGCGGCGCGATCACGCCCGAGTAGGTGAGAACCCGATCCGGAAGGGCGGCGGGAACGATCATCGCCTTGACCGGCCGGACGGGAACTTCAGCGACTTTCGCCTCGCCGCAACATGCGAGCCCCAGAGGCAGCAGAACGGCGGGCGCAAGCCAGCGCGAGCGGCTTACGAATGATAGATTTTCACGCTCATCACATTTCGGGCGCATGGCTCTGGCCTTCGGTTCGATGCTACGCTTTCAAAGCTGATAGAATGAATGCCGCCATCTCGGACGGCGTCGGTGTATCCGGACGGCATGCGCACTGCGCGGCGATTACGGGATGTTTGAGGCCCGCCAGGGCGAAGTGAATGCAACGCGCGGCTTGTTTTGGATCTTGCCGCCTGAACTCGCCGGACGCGATGCCGCTCGCGACGATGCTGGCGATCAGGGCCTCGATGAAGTCCAGATGGCGTCCGATGGCCCCCCAGTTCTCCTCCATTGCGACGACAACCATCTCATGTACTTTCTTCTCATGGCTGAGCATTTCGGCCGTGTTGCGGGCAAGCAGCTCAATCAACTGAGTAAGGCGCCCGGAGGCGGGCATGTCCGAGTTGGCGACCTTATGAAGCTGGCCCTCGAAATTAGAAATTATGGCACCGCAAATTGCCTCGTTGATCGCGGACTTGGAGGCAAAGAAGCGATAAACATTGGCGGAGGACATGGCACAGGCGTCGGCGATGTCGGCGACGGTGGTTTTCGAATAGCCGTAATGCCGGAACAGCCGCTCGGCTTCGGTTACGATGCGGGCGCGGGTTTCATCGGCAGTGGGGGCAGGCGTCATGAAGGCAGCGTTTCTGATGGGTGATAAATGTCATTTTTTATCACTACACAAGAAGCGGCCTTTTGGCAAGCCGGCTGGCGCATGCGACGCGAGGCAACAATCACGGGTCGTGTTTTCGAGGCCACACCCAAGCAGAGATTGGATTGCGGTGGTTCACCATGGTCTAAGGGAGGCAGGCAATGCCGGGTCGATGCTCCCATGCCGCGCGGCTGCAACATCAGCCACTTAGTGGCATCCTGACGCTTCGTGAGGGAGCCATGCGTATCGTGGGCGCCGTAAGCGGGATGTCCGCGATTGCGCAAAACGGTGGTCAAGCGGGCAAAAACGGGGTCAAGGCTTCGTTACAGGCACAGGCTCGGCGGCGATGTGCAGAAAATCGGATTCGGGCCGGAGCGGCCGGGAGAGCAGCGCCTCGACCGCTCCGTCCACGCTTATCTGGCCCTTGACCACGGCGTTTACCGCCTCGCAGATCGGCATCTCCACGCCGAGCTTGCCCGCGATGGCCGCGACGGCGCCCGCCGAGAACACGCCCTCGGTGACGGATTTGCGGGCGCCGAGAATGTCTTCGAGCTTCTGGCCCTGGCCCAGCGCGTGGCCCAGCGACATGTTGCGCGACTGGGTGCTGTTGCAGGTCAGGATCAGATCGCCCAGCCCCGAAAGCCCGGTCAGCGTTTCGAAGCGGCCGCCGAGCTTGACGCCGAAGCGGGCGAGTTCCGCGAAGCCGCGCGTGACCAGCGCCGCGTGGGCGTTGGCCCCGTAGCGCCGGCCTTCGACGATGCCCGCCGCGATGGCGAGCACGTTCTTGACCGCGCCGCCAACCTGCACCGCGCGGATATCGTCCGTCCAATAGAGGCGGGAGGTGCGGTGGGAGAGCGCGCTGGTCAGGGCCTCGCCAAGCTCGCGGTCCTCGCAGGCGAGCGTCAGCGCCACCGGCAGGTCGCGCGCCACCTCGGCGGCGAAGCTTGGGCCGGACAGCACGGCGAGCCGTGCCTGAGGCAGTTCCTGGCGCACAACCTCGCTCAGGAACGCGCCGGTTTGCTCCTCGAAGCCCTTGGCGCAGATCAGCACGGGCGTGGCCGGCGCCAAGTGCGGCGCGAGCTGACGCGCCGTGGCCCGGATGAACTGCGACGGCGCCACCAGGAGCAGCACATCGGCCCCGGCAAGGCCGCTAAGCTTCGTGGTGGCCTCGATGCCGGGATCGAGGGGCACGTTTGGCAGATAGACGTTGTTGATATGATGGGCGTTGATCTCGTCGACGGTGCCGGTCTCGTAGGCCCAGAGCGTCACGTCGCGGCCCGCCCGCCTGAGCGACTGGGCGAGCGCGGTTCCCCACGCGCCGCCGCCGAGCACGCCCGCGCGCTGAAAGATATGACGAGAAGCGGGCACCGCCGCCGGTTCCGTTTCTGTGCTCATAACCCTGTGCTTTCTATTGCGCGGAGATTGCCGCGCGCCCGCGCCGCTATTGCTTTTGGTAGCAGGCAGACGCCCGCCTATGCAAGCGCGGCCAATTCCTGGGAAATGCGGGATCGCGCATCTTGCGCCCGCTGGACAGCTACAAGCCGATGGCCTAGTCATCGCCTGGCAGGAGTTGGAAACGCGCACCCGGCTGACGCTGCCATCATTGCGAGCGAAGCGAAGCAATCCAGGGAAGCAGGTGCAATCGCTGGTATGGATCGCCACGGCGGGCAGGGCCGCCTCGCGATAACGGGGGGCGCCCACACATGCGTCTTCGTAGCGCCAGCGGGCCACCGATTTATGAGGTAACGCTAAGATGTTGAAATCGGCTTGGTTTTTTGTATTCCTCGTATTCGCGGCCCTCGGGGCGTCGTTTCTGGCGGCCACTGTCTCGCTATGGTGGGAGTTCAAGGGCGCATGGCTCGATTTCGTGGCCCTGGACAGCCACCTGTTCCTTTTCTTCCCCACGCTCGGGCTTGTGGCGCTGGTCGCCTTCTACGTCCCCTGCGTCGTGTTCACCGATTTGTACTGGCGGCATATCGGGTTCGGTAAGCTACGGTTCCTGCTTGGCTTTCTCGCGATAGCCGCTGTCTCCCAGTGGCTCGCCGGCGTCCTGCTCGACAATCCGCGCCGCTCCATTTGGGAAGGCGCCCCGGGCGTGGTGATGGCGGACGCGGGCGAGCCGGCAGGCTGTGCCGCGCGCGGCGAGCCGTGCCTGCGCCTGCCGATGATGCAGGCCGTACACAATCTCAGACAGGTCAGCCACGACCGGCTCGGGCTCGATGCGCTCATCCGCAATTGTGCCCCAAGCGCGAAAGACGCCCTCGTCGAACGCGTGCGAACCCTGGAGAAGCGGCGCTTCTGCCTGGCTTCCACACCGCTTTCAAGCGCGCCCCCACTGCTGACGGACGAGGAGTGCTGCAAGTCGCAAAGCCTGCTGCTCGCCGCGACGCATGCAAATTACAGCAACGCCGCCACGCGCTCGCTCACTTCCGAGGTGCACGCGCTGCTCCTGCCGCTCAAGGTGTTCTTCCTCACCGTGGTGTTCGTAATCAGCATCTTGCTCGCTTTGCACCATACGAAGGTGGAGCAGCACTATAAGCGGTACTTGACGCAAATGGAGATCGGGCTGTTCGCGGGCGCGTTGTGCATCCTGTTCTTTCCGGTCATGTCGGAATCCTTCCTGCACACGGGCGATGTCCTGTCGGGCAGCGTGGGGCGTGGCACGTTCAGTGCAATTGTGCCCATCGTCAGCTTTCTCTTCATGATCTGGGTGCTGCTGATCGGCCTGTTCTTCTACCGGCGCCGCTCCGACAGCAGGCTCGTCACCATGGGCCGGGTCGCGGGCATCCTCGCAAGCAACATCGGCATCATCAAATACGATGTGGTGGTGACGGTTTTCGTGCTGGCGTTTGGCGCCGGCGCCGCCGAGGCAGGGCTGATTGGTCTAGCCGTTGGTAGCGTATGCGCCGCCGTGGCGCTGCTGGTCGCGATGATCTTCTTCCGGCCGGGGAAAGACGATACGTTATAATACCATTTCCGGCCGGCGGCTTGCGCGCGGATTCGATTTAAAGCCATGTTAACTCCAAACTGGTGCGCTGGGTGGCCATAAGATGGCGGCGCCTAAACATGAACGCAACCTGAACATACATTTTTTTCACAACTTTGCCGATAAATGTCGACACTGCGTACAAGCAAACCGTGCAGGCGCGGTGAGACAAGGTACACGCAAGCCTCTCCTGCGAACAATGGACGAACAAAGAAGCGCCAAGCAGGATATTGCGGCGCGAGGTTTTGCGGGTGTGGAGTGGGATAGCGTTATGAAATTTGGCTATGCGTGGACATTCGTGAACAGGCCGCGCGGCGAGACGCCGGCGCCGCCGGAAAAACGAATCTCGGCATTACCGTGCGCGCCGGCTCGCTCGCGGGATCCGGATGGGGCCGCCTCACCGCAACGGGCTCGTTTCAGCTTGTTGGGGGGCTTCGGAATTCGGTTCGGATGTCTCGAACGGCGGGTTTCGAAGCGGCGTTTCCAGGATCGCCGCTGGAACAAGCGTCCACTATACCGCACGGCATTCGCCGGCTACGCCAGCGGTGTTCGCCTACGCCGGGGTCAGCATATCCGCCGTCAGCTCTTCCAGCGGCCATCGCGCGCGGGCCGGGGCTTCCAAGCTATCGGTCAGCCCAGCCGCCAAGCGCTGGGCGCCGGCCCAGGCGATCATGGCGCCGTTATCTCCGCAAAGGCCAGGCGGGGGCGCATGGAAGCTGTAGCCCGCCGCCTCGCATTCCTGCTGCATGGCCGTGCGCAGCGCCGCGTTGGCCGCCACGCCGCCGGCCACCACAAACCGCTTGGGAAGCCCGGACGCATCGTAGAGCCGGAACGCCGCCTTGAGCCTGTCGCGGACGGTATCCGCCGCCGCGGCCTGAAACGAGGCGCACAAGTCCCGCACATCCTTCCGGCCGAGCGGAGCCAGCGACATCGCGGTTTGCCGCACGGCGGTCTTCAAGCCGGAGAAGGAGAAATCAGGGCTCTCGCGGCCCAGCAACGGCCGGGGGAAGGCGAAGCGGCGGGGATTGCCGTCCTTCGCAAACCGCTCGACGGCCGGCCCGCCAGGAAAGCCCAGATCGAGCATTTTCGCGACCTTGTCGAAGGCCTCGCCCAGCGCGTCGTCGATGGTTCCGCCAAGCTTCTTGTAGTGGAATGGCGCGTTTGCCTGAACGAACTGCGAGTGGCCGCCGGAGACAAGCAGCAAGAGGTAGGGCGGATCGACCGCCTCCGTCAGCCCCACGGTGAGCGCGTGGCCTTCGAGGTGATTGACCGCCATCAGCGGCAGATCGTGGACCAGCGCAATCGCCTTCGCGGTGACAAGCCCCACAAGAAGCCCGCCGATCAGGCCCGGCCCAGCGGTGGCGGCCACGCCGCTCAGACTGCGGAAATTGAGGTGGGCCTGCTCCAGCGCCGCCCTGACCAGGCTGTCGAGCATCTGGACATGCGCGCGCGCCGCGATTTCCGGCACCACGCCGCCATAGGGCGCGTGCTCCTTGAATTGCGTGCGCACGACATTCGAAAGGATCGTGCCGCTGCCATCCGGCTCGCGCCGCACGATCGCGGCGGCCGTCTCGTCGCAACTCGTCTCGATGCCAAGCACCGCGAGGCCGGGCTTTTTCTGTTCCATGCTCATAAAAATATCTTTGCCGAACGCTCGTCCTTGCATGAACCCGATTGCATTCCTTCGTAAGTGCTTTAAATACGATATCTTTCGTTGCGGAACCGCTAGTATGGGGCCAGACTCGAGGCCGCTATATGGGCTTCCGCACCCGGCCGGCACTCTTAAGAAACTGAAGAAGACCATGAAAAAAGACTTAGGTGCAAGAGCAATTCGCATCGGCACACGCGGCAGCGCGCTGGCTCTTGCACAGGCCACCGAGGTGCGTGAACGGCTAAGCTCCGTTTGTGGAAGCGAAATTTCCTTTGAAACTATTATTATCAAAACTTCGGGAGATAAGATCCAGGACCGGGCGCTGGCGGCGGCCGGTGGAAAAGGGCTTTTCACCAAGGAGCTGGAGGAGGCGCTGCTGGAAGGCAGCATCGATCTCGCCGTCCATTCCATGAAGGACATGCCGGCCATTCTGCCCGAGGGCCTGGAGATTGCTTGCATCCTGCCGCGCGAGGACGTGCGCGATGCGTGGATCTCCCCGGTGGCCAAGTCTCTGAACGAGCTTCCGGCGGGCTCCGTGGTGGGTACCGCTTCGGTAAGGCGCGAGGCCATCATCCGGCATACGCGGCCAGACCTCAAGACAGTGCTGTTCCGCGGCAATGTCGAGACTCGGTTGCGCAAGCTGGCCGAAGGCGAGGCGCATGCGACGCTCCTGGCCTGCGCCGGCCTGAACCGGCTTGGCATGGCGGACCGGATCACGCGGATCATTCCCGTGGAGGAGATGCTGCCGGCCCCGGCGCAGGGCGCCATCGGCATCGAAATCCGCGCTACCGATACGGCCACGCGCGCGCTGATCGCCAATATCCACGACGAGGCCACGGGCATCGCCGTCGCCGCCGAGCGCGCGTTCCTGAGCTGCCTCGACGGCTCCTGCCGCACGCCGATTGCCGCGCTCGCGACCGTTTCGGCCGGCAAGCTGTCGATGAAGGGAATGATCCTGACGACGGATGGAGCGCGCGTTTACGAAACTTCGCGCGAGGGTGCCGTGGCGGACGCCGAAGCCCTGGGCCGGGATGCGGCGCAAGAGCTTCTGGAGCGGGGCGGAAAAGACGTGTTCCGCGTTGCGAGCTAGCTGGCCCCTCGATGCGCGTGCTCGTCACAAGGCCGGAGCCGGATGCGGGCGCGCTGGCGGTGGAGCTTCAAAAGCTCGGGCATGAGGCGGTTATTCAGCCGCTCATGGAATTCCATGTCCTCGATTTCGATCCCGCTCCGCTTAAGACCGCGGGCGGGCTGATCTTCACCAGCCGCAACGGCCTTCGCGCGCTGCTCGAAAGATTCGATCCCGCCGGGATTGCGGGCTGCCCGGTGTTCTGCGTGGGCGCCGGAACGGAAAGCGCCTTGCGCCGCGCGGGTTTCCAAACCGTAGCGGCGGTTGCCGATACGGCGGAGCGGCTTGC
This sequence comes from Hyphomicrobiales bacterium, assembly GCA_003153975.1. GTDB lineage: Bacteria > Pseudomonadota > Alphaproteobacteria > Rhizobiales > Rhodomicrobiaceae > Rhodomicrobium. The sequence continues at coordinate 12,436 of PMBZ01000125.1, read as the reverse complement.
GGGCGAAATCGCGCTGCGGGCTGCGAAGGGGGCGAGCCTCGTCCACGTCACGGGCGAGCATCGGGCCTTCGATCTGGTACGGGCGCTGGCCCTGGACGGTATTCCCGTAGCCACGCTGCGCGTCTACGAGATGAGGGCACGGAGCGCCTTCGAAAGCGCGCTCGTCGAGGCGTTCGAGGCCGGCAGTATCGGCGGCGTGATCCTGATGTCGCCCCGGACGGCGGAAATCTTCGTTACCTTGTGCGAACGTCACGGTCTTTTCGAGCGCGCGAAGTCCCTCGGTTACTTTTGTTTAGCGAAAAGCGTGTCAAATAGACTGAAACCGCTCGATCCCGTTCATGTGCATGTGGCGCGGAAGCCGGAGCGGGCGGCACTGCTCAAGCTTCTGCCAACGCCCGGCCAAGATCCTGTGCGACAAGACGCTGACAGAAATTCATAGGTTGCCCTGAACGATGCCAGACGACAAACGGCCCAGACCCATGATCGGCATGAGCGCTGAACGCATGTCCCAGCCCGCCTCGCCACGGCCTGGGCTTCCTGGCGGCAAGGCCGCTCAGACTCCAACCCAGAAGCGGGGAGGAGGAATTGCCAACTCGCTGTTCGCGGGTGTGATCGGTGGCCTCCTCGCCGCTGGCGGCGGTTATTTCGTGCTCAAGCAAGGCATTCCCGGCTTTTCGCTGCCCGATCCGCATGCCCGGCAAAAAATCCTCGGGCTTGAGGAACGGATGGCTTCGCTCGAACTTGCGGCTCGCAGCCAATCGCGGACAGGCGGCGGGAACGTCTACCAGCCAACCTCCGGGTCCGAGGGGCTGAACGAGATGCGTTCCAGGCTCGACGGCATCGTCGAGGTTACGCGCGGGCTCGACCAGTCGGTGCAAGCGTTGGCGCAGAAGGTGCAGGCCATGGAGGCGCATCCGGGGGGCGGGGAAAGCCGGGAAACCCTGCGCGCCGAAATCGCCGCCCAAACCGCTGGCCTTCAGCAGCGCCTGGCTTCGGCCGAGCGCGAGCTTGAAGGGCTGACGCGCTCGCAGACCGAGAGGCTCGCCGATGCGCGCACGGCCTCGCTGACACTTGCCTTGACCAATTTGAAGCGCGCGGTTGCCGACGGGCGGCCCTTCCCGGCGGAGCTTGCCGCGGTCGAGACGATGGGTGGGGGCAAACTGCCCGTCTCGCAGCTTGGGCCTTACAAGGACGCAGGCGTTACGACGCTGGCCGCGCTCCAGGTGGATTTCGGCGAGGTGTCGAAAAAGACCATCGAAGCCTATTACGCCGCCAAGTCCAGCGGCTTCATGGGCGACATGCTCTCGCGCGCCAAGTCGGTGGTGCAGATCAAGCCCTCCAGCAGCGACAGCAACAGTGTGGAAGCGATCCTGGGGCGGATGAGCACCGCGCTTAAATCCGGCGACCTGAAAACCGCGCTGTTGCAGGGCGCGGCTCTTGAGCATCCACCGCAAGAGATGATGGATTGGTTCACGAAGGCTCAGGCGCGCGCCGCCGCGGAGGAGGCGCTGAGGAAGACGGACCAGGAACTGCTGGCCTCGCTGACGAAGCCCGCCCCCCGGCATCCGTAACCCGCCGGGCGTTTGCCGCGTAGCGAGCGAAAACAATCGAAAAAAATTAATGAGTTTAGCGATGATACGCCTGGTACTCTATTTATTGCTGGCCGGCGCTGCTTCATGGGGGCTTGCCTGGGTCGCGGACCGGCCGGGCAGCCTCCACATCGAGTGGCTGGGCTACGATCTTCAAACCAGCGTGTACATCGCGGGCATCGCCATCGTCCTCTTTTTCGCGGCGTTTTCGCTTGCCGTCTGGCTTGGCGCCATTGCCTGGTCGGCGCCAGGGCGCATCGCGCGGCATCTCAAGCAGAGGCACCTGCGCATGGGGCAGGAGGCGCTGCGGCGCGGCATCTTCGCGGCGGGAGCCGGCGACAGGATGGCTACCTTGCGCGCGGGCGCCATCGCCAAGAAATATTTGCCCGAAGAGCCGATGACCCTTTTGCTCGAAGCCCAGTCCGCCCAGCTCAACGAGGACCCCATCGCATCCCGGCAGGCCTTCGAGCGCATGCTTGAAATGCCGGAGATGGCGGAGCTTGGCCTGCGCGGTCTCTATATCGAGGCCAAGAAGGCAGGGGAGGGCGAGGCGGCCAAGCAGTTTGCCGGGCGCGCGCTTGCGGCCAATCCCGCGCTGCAATGGTCCACGAGCGCGCTCTTCGACATACAATGCCGCGAAGGCGACTGGCGGGCTGCGCTCAACACGCTGGGCCTAGCCAAACATCACCGGCATTTGCAAAGGGCGGAGGCGGACCGGCGCAGGGCGCTGCTTCTGACCGAGCTTGCCATCGAGCTTGAGGACGCCCAGCAGGGCAGGGCGCTGGCCTATGCGCAGGAAGCGCTGGGGCTCTCGGCTTCGCTTGTGCCCGCTGCCGTGGTGGCCGGGCGCATCCTCGCCTCGCAGGGCAGCACCGCGCGCGCAACGAAGCTCCTGACCCAGGTTTGGCGCACCTCGCCGCATCCCGAGATCGCGCTGATCTACGCGCACGCCAGGACAGGCGACTCACCGCGCGACCGGCTTGCGCGGGTGAGAACGCTGGCAGAGTCCGTGCCTGCGAGCCTTGAGGGCGATATCGCGGTAGCGGTGGCAGCCGTCGAAGCCAAGGACTGGGAGGCCGGGCGCGCAAGCCTTCAGCGGCACCTCGCCAGCAATCCGCCCGCGCGGGTGTGCCGGCTGATGGCGCGAATCGAGGCGGGCCAGAACCGGGATTCGGGGCGTGCCCGCGAATGGCTGGCCAAAGCGGCACGCGGGGTTCCCGATCCAGTTTGGGTTGCGCCCGATGGCACGGTTTCGAAGGAGTGGCATGCGGTGGCGCCGAAATCGGGGGCGCTTGGCGCGTTCGAGTGGAAGACGCCGCCGGCGATGACCGTGTCTGGCGGCGGCGACAGTATGGCGGCCTTCCCGGAGCTGGATGTGCCGGCGGCCGATGCCGCGCCGGTTTCCGCAAGCGTTGCCGTTTCGGCGCCTGTTGCAACGGAGGCGGAAATCATCCCTCCCGCAAAGGCGAATGTACAAGGTTTCCGCAACCAGGGCGGCTTGGCGCGGCTCGAAGCGCAACCGGACTTCGCGGGGGCGGGCGATGAAGGGGAGAGAGAGGAGAGGCAGCGAGGGGCTGGCTCCGGCAGCGAGGATGGGGCTTCAACGATTCGAAACGAGACCAAGGCTGTGGCCGGAACAGCCAAGCCGGAAATCAGGAAGCCCAGGATCTTCGTGCCAGGCCCCGCGCCGGACGATCCAGGCCCAAGGCTTCCCGAAAACGAGGAGGCCGGCACGCCACTGAGCCGCTTCCGCAGGCCCTCCTAACCTCTCGCGAATGTCGATATCCCTTGTCAGAAGTCTTGCGCGGCGCATGTCCAGTTGATATGGATAGCGCTCCGGAACGCAGTGCCGGAGTCGCCGCTTTAGCTCAGCCGGTAGAGCACATCATTCGTAATGATGGGGTCGGGTGTTCGAGTCACCCAAGCGGCACCATCCAACCACCGGAAAATACGCGGTTTTCTTGCTGCATGGTTTCGCGTGCCCGTGCCCTGAAAGGGAACGGAGGGGCACCGGGACGCCGATGTTTCCACGGTGATCGGCTGACAGCCCTTCCGCTGGCTAGCCGTACTGGATATATGCGTGGCGCGGGTCTTGCGGCGTACCGGAGAACGGGCCGCCCTCGTGGCCGGGCTGCCACTGCACTAGCTCCTCTATTTTGCGGGCGAGCGCGAAATCCCGCCCGGTGACGCCCTTCGCATCGTGGCTCATCAGCCGGACCTCCACGCCGCCATACGTCACCAAAAGATCGGGATGGTGCCAGGCCGCCTCCGCCAAATGCCCGATTGCGTTGACCACCATGAGCGTGGCTTTCCAACCATGCGTCCGATAGTCACGGCAAAGATGCCCCTCGCGATATTTCCAGTGCGGTAGTTCCGCCTTGAGCCGCGCCTCGATTTCTCCGGCGGTGAAGGTCCGCTGGCCGTCCTCAGTGCTCATGGGCTGTCCTCCTTGTTGGGTCTTTGAAGAGGAGGTGGCTTCGAGGACGGCCGGAGACAAGCTTGCGGGCAGGGAAGGGCGCTTCGAGCGCCCTGGGCTACTTGCCCTTGGTCCAGCGCACCGCAGCCTCGGCAACGCGCCGCCCGAACAGCTCGGCGGTCTTGCGGTCGGAAGAGATGGGCGCGGTTTCGGGGCCTTCGTCGATATTCGCCTGTGTCATCAGGCCCAGATAGGAGCCTACGCGGTTCAAATCCTCCGGCGTCGAGCCCTTCTTGTTGAAGCCGGGCATCAAGCCAAGGTTCACCCAGTTCATGCCGTGCTGGGCCGCAAGTATCGCGAACTGCATCAGCGTATTGAGCTTGTCGCCGGACCAGCTTCCGGAATTTGTGAAGCCAGCCGCGAGTTTGTCCTTCCACCCTTGGCCAAACCAGACCTTGGACGAGGCGTCGGCGAACTGCTTAAACGGCGCGGAGGCCGAGCCCATATAGGTCGGCGCGCCGAAAACGATGGCATCCGCGGCGGCGAGCTGGTCCCACGGGCCTTTGTCGGGGCTAGCCAGGTCCTCCGCCTTGTAAAGCGCGGCCTCCACGCCCTGCACCTCGCCCGCGCCCTTGGCCACATGCTGCGCCACCACGGCGGTGTGACCATAGCCCGAATGATAGACGATCGCGATCTTGATGCTCATTGCTTCGGTCCTTTGCAAATCCTGAGTTTCGAGGTAAGGATAGGCGCGAAGGCTCCAATAGTGAAGTACGCACCTTTTAGTAACTGTGGTATCCGGTATGAATGAAGAACGCGAAGCCATGGCAACGCCGGCGGGCATGGATTTCCCCGGCGCGGATGTGATGAGCGAGATCTGCCCCTCGCGGCGGGTGCTGGCGCTGATCGCGGATAAGTGGACGATGTTGATTCTGCCAGCCCTTCAGGACGGCCCGCGCCGCAATAGCGAACTCATGCGCGCTGTGGGAGGCGTCTCGCAGAAGATGCTGATTCAGACGCTCCGCGAGCTTGAGCGCAACGGGCTGATCGAGCGCCGCGACTATGGCGAAATCCCGCCGCGCGTGGATTACGGGCTCACCGCGCTTGGCCGGTCGCTGACCGAGCCGATCTGGGCGCTGGACCGCTGGGCTGAGCGGCACTTCAGCGAGGTGGAGGCCGCGCGCGTGGCCTTCGACGCGGTCCATCCATGACGCGGTTCATCCAGTCGGACGAGGATCTGGCGCGGCATATCGCAAAGCTCGCCAAGGCACATCCGGTGTTCGCGCCGCTGGCCGCCGAGGCGGGTGCCATCCCCATCCGCTGGCTCGATGGCGGCTTCAAGGGGCTCGTGTTCGTCGTTACGGGGCAGCAGATTTCGATTGCGGCGGGCGGGGCGATTTATAACCGGCTCGAAGCAGCCCTGGAGGGCATCACGCCCGGAAAGCTCGCGGCTGCGAGCGATGACGTGCTCCGCGCAGCAGGGTTTTCCGCGCCCAAAATCCGCACCTTGCGGGCGCTGCAGGAAGCCGCGCTTTCCGGCCGGCTCGACCTCGCTTCCATCGAAACGCGAAAGTCCGAAGAAGCCATCCCCGCCCTTTGCGGCATCAAAGGGATCGGCCCCTGGACCGCCGAGGTCTATCTCCTGTTCGCGGCGGGCCACCCGGACATCTTCCCCTGCGCCGACCTCGCCCTGCAGGAAGCCGCGCGCCTTGCCTTTGCGCTCGATGCACGGCCCGCCCCGCGCGATCTGCGCGCCATGTCCGATGTGTGGTCGCCCTGGCGAAGTGCCGCCGCGCGCCTGCTCTGGGCGTATTACGGCGTCAAGAAAGCCGGCAAAGCCACTACCCCGGTTTAGCCCGCTGGCGTTCTTGGGGGTGACATTTGCATGGAAGCTGCTCCTGTTTAATTCTTTCCGCCGCCCTCCGGCCGAACCGGAGCGCCTTTTCGATATTGAACCAATTTAGCACATGCGCTTTACGGAAGTGTCAAGCTGGTAATGCGTTGAATCGGAAAGAAAAACGCTAATGCAGTTGGTGCGCGTGGAAGAGCGGCCAGGAACGCGTAAGGTTAATTCGCGATCTGCGAATATAATTAACGGGTCTTTTGAAACGCGGATTTCGGCCAGATTCTCGCAGAAACTCACGCAAAGCGCGGCGAAAAAGCATATGACACATCTACACTTACCACATCTGTATAAACTGCGTAGCGCCCCTTGCGGCGATTACGCTTTTTTAACGGATGCCCAGGGCCACGCGCGGCTGCATGACTGAGCGATGGGATCACCCGGTGAGGGCGTTGTCTCACTTGGGTCGAAAGCGGGCGTTGTCTTAATTTCGAGGTGCAGCCGTTTATCCCCCAGCAACGGAATTGGCAAAACGTAGTCCAGCAGTTTGGCGTGGGCAAACCTGCACGAAGGCATTCAGAACGCTTTTGAACTCGTCAGCTACCCGTGTCAGAAAGCGAATTTGGCTTCTATCTTGCGCATGTAGATCTTGCCCCTGCTCGCAGATTCGGATCAATTGCCCATATGTCGAAGCAAAAAATCAGTACAAGCTTGAGGTACGCGCTGTGGAAGGCGCACGATTTCAAGTGCTTCTATGATGGCGAGCCATTGCGCTGGGATGAGTTGTGTATCGACCATATCATTCCCGAACATTTGGCCGATAAGACGGACGAGTTGACGCTTAAATTGAAGGCGGTTGGCCTCCCGCCGGATTGGCCTCTCGCCGCTCCACCTAACCTCGTGCCTTCCTGCCATGCCTGTAATGCGCGGAAGCACGACAGGCTGATGCAGCCAAACATTCTCATGCTTTATCTTGAGCAGGCTGCAGCGAAAGCTGCCGAGGTTGAAGTCATGCGAAAGCGGTTCGTGGAAGATGGGCGAATCGACCGTGCCAAAGCCCAGCTCGAATTCGCTCTTGCCTCGGAGCGTATTTCTGAGGCCGATATCGGCAGCATGCTGGCAGCCGCGGCGGCTGGCGAAGATTTGGTGCGGCTCACGGCGGGAATCGAGCTGTTCGAAGGCGTGCCGGTAGGCCAGCTCCGGCCGAGTAAGGCCGAGCAGTTGCTGGATATTCCAGTGAAGCTGGGCGCAGAGTTGCCGGAGGGGCTGGCCTTGTCGCATGACAACGGCGGCATTAGTCAGGTTCGGACCGTGCGTGAATACCGGCGAGCGATTGAAGCCGGCTATTTCGCGATGACTACATTTGACATGAAGATGGATGCATTCTTTCTTGCCGCCTCGGGTACACTTACGGCGCTGTCCGCATGTCGCCCGTCGAGCCATAGTTTCATCCGAATCCCACACGTGGGCCTCTGCGATATCGAGCTGATACCGTCCTTACTACTTATCCGCTTCGGCGAGGAGTTCGAAGAGGACACGGCTCTGCTGGAAGCGCATCCGACAATTGCCGAACTCGTCCGGGCTGAAGCTGCCCAACTCGCGTGGGTATCGTCCTCGGCGGTCTCTGTCGAGTTCGGCGGTATGCGCACCTCACTACGCGAGATACTGCGGGCCGACCTGGACGGCGACGGTATTGAGGATATGCTTGTGGCACGCCACCTCAATGCCGTTTCCGGCACCTTGAGCTTGGGGTTTGAGCCTATTGCGCTTGCGCGTCGGAGCTTCACCGACGCCTATGAGGTGACGGAACTGGTGAGGGCTCCTATCTTCACCTCGTAAAGAGGCTGCCGGTGCCTCAAGCGCAGTGGCTAATAGAATTGCTGGGGCTTGAGCAAAACGGCACTTTGGGAACCAAGCCGAAGAGCCTCGTTTCTACGAGTCCCCCAAAGGAGGCCCAGCAAAAAGTTGTGCCTGCCACTCCCGCTCAGCTTTCAGCAAGAGAAACTCCGTCCCACTGTCGGCACGTCTGGAATCGGCCTGAGTCGCCAAATTTCACCATCGGCCGGGGCCTGCAAGCCGGCCAAGAGCTGGATGGGGCAAGAGTTGGAGAAGCCGCGGCTCTGCTTAGCCATAAAACGGCGCGGCGCTTGACATTACGCGGCGAATAAGGGCAAGTTGCGGCCACATCGATAGTTTGGGATCGCGCGTCGAGCCGTCTGGCGGTTCTTTCGTCCCAAGTTCATCCACAAAAACCTGTCCTCTCTGATTGCGCGGCGGCGGAGGCAAATATCCGCCAAGCGGCTGCCTGAATCCGGGCGCCCGCCGCGAGAGAGATTTCCCAATTGACTGAGACTACGTTCGACGTGTTCGGACTTTCCGAACCCATCCTCCGCGCTTTGCGCACTGAAAAATTCGAAACGCCCACCCCCATCCAGTCCAAGGCCATCCCGATCCTGATGGGCGGCACAGACCTGATGGCGATTGCCCAGACGGGCACCGGCAAGACGGCTGCTTTTGGCCTGCCGCTGGTTGAAAAGCTAGCTGCGGCCCACCTTCCATGTCCGCCCAAGACGGTGCAGGCGCTGATCCTGGTGCCTACGCGGGAACTGGCGGTGCAGGTTCATGCGAGCCTCTCGACGTTCGCCCGCCATCTCAAGCTGCGGCTCGGCATCGTGATCGGTGGCCTGAAAATGAGCCCGCAGACGCGCCAGCTCGCTCAAGGCGTGCATGTGCTGGTGGCAACCCCCGGCCGGCTCATGGACCATATCGGCGAAGGCAATCTGAGCCTTGGCCGGGTGTCCATGCTGGTGCTGGACGAGGCCGACCGCATGCTCGACATGGGGTTCATCAACGAGGTGCGGAAAATCGCGGCCCTGTGCCCCAAGCAGCGGCAGTCGGCCATGTTCTCGGCCACGATGCCGCCCGTGATCGCAAAGCTCGCGGGCCAGATCCTGCATGAGGCGGAGCGGGTGCAAATCGCGCCTTCGGGCACGGCCGCGGGGCGTATCGCGCAGAATGTGATCTTCGTCGAGAAGGCTGCCAAGATGCGCCAGTTGCACGAGTTGCTGGCGGACCCGGCAGTCTCGCGCGCCATCGTGTTCACACGGACGAAGCACGGCGCGGATCGCGTGGCTGCACAGGCTGGGAAGGCTGGGGTAGTTGCCGAGGCGCTGCATGGCAACAAGTCCCAGAATGCCCGCCAGCGCGCGCTGGCGCGGTTTTCCGCCGGTCAGGCGCGGCTGCTCGTTGCGACCGATATCGCCGCGCGCGGCATCGACGTGGATCAGGTCTCCCATGTCATTAATTTCGACCTGCCCGAGGAAGCGGAAACCTATGTACACCGCATAGGCCGCACGGCACGGGCCGGCGCCGAGGGCGTGGCCGTGTCCTTCTGCCAAGCGGACGAACGGGGCACGCTTCGCGCCATCGAGAGGTTGACAGGCAAGGCGCTTACCGTGCTTGGCTCCAGTGCCGGCGGAACGGAGATTGCACCCGAGGTGGTGGCGCAAGAGCCGGCGCGCGTGGCCCGGGGCAAACCGGCGCGGCGGCCGCAGGCAAGGGCGGAGAGCGGCGGCAGGCCGAAGCCAGGTTCAAAGGCCGGGGCGCAGCGGCGCGCCCCCGGGGGGGTGCCCTCGGGAACGGTGAAATGGTTCAATCCCACGAAGGGCTTCGGCTTTGTCGAGTTGGATGGCGGCGGCAAGGACGTGTACGTTCACATAAGCGAAACCAAGCGTGCCGGGCTTGGCACGCCGTGCGAGGGGTTGAGGGTCAGCTTCGATCTTGAACGCGACGATCGCGGCCGCATGTCGGCAACGAACTTGCGGGCCGCCTGAGGCCCGCCACCGTCCTCGATGCCATGCTTGCCTGCGCTGGCACGCTCCGCCGGATGTTCGCACGCGTATCGGCGTCATCCCGGAAATGCCATGGGGCATTATCCGGGATCGTCTCATACGCTGACACCGGTGCTTTTTGCGATCCCGGATAAACGCCGAGGTGTTTTCCGGGATGATGCCGGGCTTGCAGGCTCGCGAAGCGGGTCTGGACTTGCTGGGGGGGGGGAGTACTAAGCCTGCAAAAGCATGGCGGGCGGCCGTGACAGCCGCCTCAGTTTCTATAATCCTGAACCTTGGTCGCCCTGAGTCCCGGCAGGCCGTGGCGGTCGATCAAACGCTGCCAGGTTAGAAACTCGTCGATGGTCAGCTTATAGCGCTTGCAGGCGTCGTCGAGGCTTAGGAGGCCGCCGCGCACCGCAGCCACAACCTCCGCCTTGCGGCGGATGACCCAGCGCTTGGTGTTGGGCGGCGGAAGATCGGCGATGGTCAGAGGACTACCGTCGGGACCGAGGACGTAGCGGAGGCGGGGACGGAACATATCGGTCATAGTACTCTCACACGCGATCAAGACCTGAGGGCACTCTAGCCGCATTCACTTAAAAGGAGCTTAACAAGCGCGGCATTGGAAACATTTTGTATTCAACTGTACATAGAGTATATACCATTCGCAGCCCTGGGTAGAGCTGCCAGCAAGGCAGGCTATATCCATTTGCACTTAGGACGCGGGAGCCGTATGACTGCGGCGCGTACCCCCGTCATCATGAGCATGCTCGATGCCAACAGTTAGCGAAGGGCTGGCATGTGAGGCCTATCGGGCCGCAACCGCCGTCCTTACCCCGGAAGCCTTGGGACTCAGCGGACCTCCCGCGAAGCACCGGATCGTCGTTGCGATGTCGGGCGGGGTGGATTCGTCGCTCGCGGCGGCGCTGATAGAGCGCGCGGGTTACGAAACCGTTGGCATCACGCTTCAGCTTTACGACCATGGAGCGGCCATCGCGCGCAAGGGCGCCTGCTGCGCGGGGCGGGACATCATGGATGCGCGGCGTGTGGCCGGCCTGCTCGGCATCGCGCACTACGTGCTGAACTATGAGGATCGGTTCCAGAAATCCGTTATCGGCGATTTCGCCGCGAGCTATCTCGCGGGCGAGACGCCGGTACCCTGCGTGCGCTGCAATCAGACCGTAAAATTTTCCGATCTTCTGAAGACGGCCCGGGAGCTTGGCGCCTCCGCGCTGGTTACGGGGCACTATGTGCGAAGCAGGCCTGGGCCAGAGGGCTGGGAGATGTATCAGGCAATAAGCCCCGCCCGCGATCAGAGCTATTTCCTGTTCGCGACCGCCAGGGAGCAGCTCGATTACCTGCGCTTCCCGCTGGGCGCGCTTGAGAAGAGCGGGACCAGGGCGCTCGCGGCGAGCTTGGGCTTGCCCGTGGCGGATAAACCCGATAGTCAGGATATCTGTTTCGTTCCTTCTGGCGATTACGCGAGCGTCATCCGCAAGCTGCGCCCAGAGAGCGGAAAGCCTGGCGAGATCGTGCATGCCGATGGCACTGTGCTTGGGGAGCATCGGGGTATCGTGAATTTCACGGTGGGGCAGCGAAAGGGGCTTGGAATTGCCACGGGCGAGCAGCTTTTCGTGGCTCGCATCGAGCCTGTGTCCCGACGCGTGATCGTGGGGCCGCGGGACATGCTGCGTACGGAGCGTTTGCGCCTTCGGGAGGTGAACTGGATCGGTCCAGGTACTCTTGAAGGCGCGGCGGCGGAGGGCAGTGCGGTATTCGCGAAAGTGCGTTCAACTCAGGAGCCGCGTCCGGCGCGGCTTCTGCCCGATCCTGCCGGCGTTTGCGTCGAATTGGTCCAGCCTGAGTTTGGGGTAGCGGCCGGACAGGCTTGTGTGCTTTATGACCGTGGAAGCGGCGGCGCGCGCGTTCTGGGCGGCGGCTTCATCGCTTCAGCAATGGGATAACCGCGAATGGAAAAAGTTCTGCATCAGCCGCGCCTTGACGAGAATGCGGTTCGCCTCGCTTACAAGGCCTGGGCGCCAGTTTACGACTACAGCTTCGGGGTGGTGGCGGGGCCGGGACGAAGGCTCGCCGTAAAGAAGTTGAACGAGTTCAATGGCCACGTTCTTGAAGTGGGAGTTGGCACCGGGCTTTCCTTGCCGCGCTACCGGCATGGCCTGCAGGTGACCGGCATCGATCTTTCGCCGGATATGCTGGCGAAGGCCTCGGGCAGGGTTACCCGGCTCGGCCTCAAGCACATCAAGCTGAGTGTGATGGATGCCGGCAAGCTCGCTTTCGACAACGAGTGCTTCGATGCCGCCGCTGTCATGTATGTCATGACAGTCGTGCCTAATCCCGCCGCCGTGATGGCGGAGCTTAGGCGGGTGCTGCGGCCCGGCGGATCGGCAATCGTCATCAATCACTTCAGCCGCGAGCAGGGCCTGCGCGCGGCGGCGGAGCGCGGGCTTGCGCGCTTTTCGCACAATCTCGGCTGGCATCCCATCTTCCCCATCAGCACGGTCACGCGCTGCCATGGGTTCCGGCTGGTCGAAAGGATCGATGTGCCGCCTTTCGGGCTTTTTACGCTTTTGCGCTTGGAAAAGGTGAGCTGAGCAGCGCCCGGCGCAACAGCTTGCCTTGACGGCGCCCGCAGTCATTCTTATACAGTGCAGGTGCTAGGCGGCGTCTTCGCTGCTTGGGTGCCGGAAGGATTGGCGGAGTAGCTCAGCTGGTTAGAGCAGCGGAATCATAATCC